>NZ_JBBOWX010000001.1:3421875-3731250 GCF_038007285.1 Sporosarcina sp. FSL K6-3457 | reverse complement strand
GCCGGCGGATGTTAGGGATTTTGAGGGGAGTTAATTGTGCTGTGCACAATTCAAAATCCCAACGCAATTACGCCGAGGCGCAATTGATAAATCAGACTCGACTTCATGGCGTTATAGGTAGAGAGCCCCTTGCAACTCCATTTTGCTGTCAGTATATGTGGAGTGTCACGGAACTATGCCTATAATTGATTCACTGTCGGCAAACTAGGCAACACTCCTGCCGAACCTAGCAACTGTTGAACGAATATAACTCTTTTTATCTCTAAAAAATAATTTCTAATTATTTGTTCTAAGTCTAGTTGTCCCCGCATAAGATTAAGGTATCGCACAATTTTCATGAGTGCAGAATAGTAGAAAAGGGGAAATGAGAATTGAAGCACAATAAGTTTACTCCATTTTTCAGTGCAATTCTTGCATTGGTAATGGTTTTATCACTGCTAGCACCGTTATCGGCAGCAGCAAATGTGGATGAAACGCAGCCATTCAAAACGGCTAATCCGAATGAAAGCACGATGCAACTGAAAGCAGCAATTGTGGAGCAATTACATTTGTTGGAGGGTGGACCTACTCTACACAAAGACTTGCAGGATTTATCGGGGGATACAGAAGTAGCAGTTATTGTTCATTTATCTGAAAAACCTGTGGCACTTGAACAAGGAATTCAAGAGTTGGCAGGAAGGAAATTTACTAGCCAACAAGCAACAGCAGTAGAAGCGCAAGTACAAGCACAGCAAATACGTATTAAAAAAACGATGAATGTAAAAAACATATCTCATACAGAGGGGTTTGCTTACAATACAGTACTCAACGGTTTTTCAGCAACAGTAAAAGCATCTGACCTCGACGAGCTCTTGGACATTCAAGGTGTCACATTGATCGAGCCTGATACAGAAGTTTACGCATTTGAAGATTCGTTAGGAAGTATTGATGGACAAGTAGATTCAGCGATGGATACGAGTATTTCATTCTTAGGTATTGAAAAGCTTTGGGCTGAAGGCATTCAAGGACAAGGTATTAAAGTTGCTGTTCTCGATACGGGAATCGATAAAGATCACCCCGACTTCGCTGGTATTTATAAGGGCGGCAAGAACTTTATTCCGAATTCAGCAACTTACACAAGAACGCGGGCAGACAATGATGCTTCAGAAACATCGCCAGTAGAACGACCAGCAACAGCACCTGAATTTGATGAGAGAGGAAGCTCCTTCTATACATCTCATGGTACGCACGTTGCAGGTACAATTGCAGCAATTGGAGCGAATCCATACAATGTTAAAGGGATTGCACCGAAGGTAGATCTATATGCTTATCGTGTTCTTGGCGCATATGGCAGCGGTTCTACATCAGGAATCATCGCGGCGATAGAAGAATCCGTAAAACAAGAAATGGATGTTATTAACCTATCGCTAGGCGGGGGAGCAAACTCCGAAACTGACGGTGGCTCATTTGCTATCAATAATGCAATGATGGCAGGTACAATCGCAGTAGTGGCAACAGGAAATGCGGGCCCAAACCGTGGGACAATGGGAACGCCATCGACGGCACGCCTAGGAATCGCAGTAGGGAATACAACAAATCCAGAAGCGCATTATGATAGCAACGTAAATATAGTAGTAGGAGATTATCAGCTATCCAAAAAAGTGAATTTGATGGGGACTACATTTGGGGTAGATATAGCGACACAACTTGCAGGTGAATTTGAAGTAGTAGCAGTACCTGGAGTAGGCGCTAGCACGGACTACAACGGGCTCGATGTAGACGGAAAAGTAGCACTTGTCTCACGTGGTGAAATTGCATTCGTCGACAAAATTGAACATGCAAGAACGGCAGGTGCAGTGGCGATACTTGTCCATAACATGGCAGGAGGCACAAATGCACCAAATGCATCAGGGACATTTTTAGGAGATGCATTTGAATTCATCCCAGCTTATGATTTGTCACAAACAGACGGAGAAGCTATTCGTGCAGCTCTTCAAAACGGACAAGGAACAGTAGTATTCAGTAACTTTAACAAAACAATGACGATTGGTGACGAGGTAAACGACTCAAGCTCTCGTGGCCCATCTACGCCTAACTTTGATATTAAACCAGACGTAAGTGCGCCTGGCACGAATATCATGTCCACAATTCCGATGTATAAAGCAGATTTTCCAGATGTAACTTATGAAGAAGCCTTCACACGGAAAACAGGTACGTCAATGGCAACACCACATATTGCCGGGATTGCAGCACTTGTTAAACAAGCGAATCCAGACTGGAATGCGTTTGATGTGAAAGTGGCACTATCCAACAGTGCCAAATTGTTAAACACGACGAACTATGATGTCATGGCTCAAGGAGCGGGACGCGTAGAGGCTTATGCAGCAGCACATCCGACAATCCTTGCGTATGCAATTGATGAGGCAGTATTGAATGCAGCGGGTGACATTGGTGAAAACGTGAAAGGAACAGTTACATTCGGTCCCCAATCCCTCAAAGACGGCAATATCTCCGTCACCAAAGATATTCTCGTCAAGGACATCAAAGGGATTGGTGGAAATTACGATGTAACAGTGGATGTGACAAAATCCTTCGGAGATGCCCAAGTAACGGTCGACCAATCATCATTCACATTGAATGGCGAACAATTGTTGAAAGTGACACTTACTGCTTCGGAAAATGACAATGTAGGCGCAGGCTCTGAAATTCTTGGTTACATCAAAGTCAACGGTGAGGGTACTGAGGTTTCATTGCCATTCGCGGCGGACTTTAGTAAAGCAGCAGGTACGGAACTGCAAGACATGGCGATTACAGAAACCGATCTATCCTTCAACGGAGACGGTATTAAAGATTCGGCTGTTCTGACGTTCAAAATTACAGGCGATGTCAAAACGAACTACATCGAACTGTGGGATATTATGAATCCAGCTGGCGGTGAGTATGGTGATGGCTACATCGGCTACTTGCACGCAGCTAATGCACTCGCGGCTGGCTCATACAAATTGGATATTAAAGGGAATTACAAACCGTGGGCGGCGAGTGCACCACAAACGACTATTCCTGATGGCTTATATACAATCGACTTCACAGCTGAAACAGCTTCTGGCAATCCGCCACTCATTGGCGACTATGTCGGACCCATTGTGGTGAAATCAACAGCAGGTACAATTGAAGGAAAAGTGACTGACACAACAGCAACCGGTAAAATCATCGACAAATATGTTGATTATCAAGCCGAACTTGTCAACTACGGCCTCGGCTATGACATCAACACGAAATTGAACGCCACATTTGAAGTGCTAGAAAATAGCGTCGTCAAATCATCAGGTGATGTAAAACTTGCACAAGATGGAACTTTCTCCTTTGACATTGGTACGTGGAATAAAAACACAGACACTGTCAAAGTGAAATATAGCGATGCTGCAGGCAACAAGGCAGAAAAGATTCTAGAAAAAGGTGCAACAGAACCTGTCACTTACGCAGTTAATAAAACCAGCTTGACACTAGGTGTTGATCAGCAAGAGCAACTGATTGTCACTGAAACCACAATCCAACCAGATGGTACGGTGATAGACAAAGATGTCACAGCAAAAGGAACCTATAGTAGCGCCAATAGCAAAATCGCAACGGTTAAAAAAGGTCTTGTCACAGCAAAAGCAGTTGGGAAAACGCAAGTGCTTGTCAATATTCCAAACCAAGAAACCATCTACGTCGACCTAGAAGTGACGAAAAAAGCGCAAGACATCGTCACATATACTGTGGACAAAACAAACATGAACCTTCAAGTAGGTCAACAGCAACAGCTAAAAGTAACCGAAATAACGACCAAGCCGAATGGTCAAATCATCAACAAAGACATCACAAATGCAACAAAATTCAACGTAGCTAACAACCAAATCGCAACAGTCCAAAAAGGTCTTGTCACAGCAAAAGCAGCTGGAAAAACACAAGTGCGTGTCATGATTCCAGACCAAGAACTAATCCTTGTCTACCTTGAAGTAACAGAAGTACAGCAAGATATCGTCACCTATTCGGCCAATAAAAACGAATTCGTACTGACAGTTGGTCAACCAGAACAACTAAAAGTTACTAAAACAACAACAAAACCAAACGGCCAGATCATTACTGAAGACATCACAGCATCGGGATCTTACAATGTAGTCAACAACAAAGTGGCAACCATTAAAAAAGGGCTCATCACACCATTGATGCCAGGCAGTACACAAGCACGTATCATGATTCCAAATGCAGAAACACTTCTTGTGTACATTAACGTAGTTGAAGAACAGAAAGATACCGTTACGTATTCAGTCAATGTCTCGGAGTTAAAACTAACGGTCGGCCAAGAAGGTCAAATCATAGTTACTGAAACAACACAGACACCAGCGGGACAAAAATTTACAAAAGACATTACAGGCATATCAAGTTTTAGCGTCGTCAACAACAAAATTGCGACGGTAAGAAAAGGTATTGTCACGGCACATACAGTCGGGCAAACACAAGTCAATGTTAAAATTCCTGGTCAAGCTACACAATTCGTTTATCTTGAAGTAGTAGAAGTACCAAAAGATATCGTTACGTATTCAATCGACACAACGAACATCACACTCAAAGTGGGGGAGCAACAGCAATTGACAGTCATCGAAACTACAACCAAACCAGATGGCTCAATCACAGAGAAAAATGTAACAACAGACACAAAATTTAAATCATCACACCCAAAAGTGGTCACGCTGAACAAAGGTCTTGTGACAGCAGTCGGACCGGGTATATCAGTCATTACCGTGACACATCCAAACTTCACGACCACCGTTTATGCAACAGTTGAATCGGCAGTGCAAGGAGATCAACTGCAGCCGGTAGAAGAAACCTACATCGCAGATTAATTTCACACTAATAGGGAATCCTTGGATAATTCACAAGGGGATTCCCTATTTTTTTATTAAAAAGGGGATAAACTTTGTAGTTAAGGGTATGAAGCAGTATAAGTAGAATAAACAAACGGATTTTTCCGTAAAAAGGAAGTGTACCTATGACAGACTTAAATGCTAAAGCAATTGAATTGCTTTATAGAAAATCAACGGAACAAAATTGGGGGGCAAGAAGAGCGACAAAAAACAAAAGATATAGGACGTCATCCGCAGCTGTCCAAGACTATGTCGTCCTTGATTTTGAAACGACAGGTCTTCGTGCCGGCGCAGATCAAATTATCCAAATTGGTGCTGTCAAATATGTAAAACACGAATTGACGGACATACTAAATACAATAGTCAATCCACAACGGCATATTCCGGTCGCAGTAACACAACTTACAGGTATTTCAAACGACATGGCTAAATCTGCCCCAACCATTGAACAGAAAATTGAAGAACTGCTTGATTTCATCGGAGATTTACCAATCATCGCTCATAATGCGTCATTTGATATGGGGTTTCTCTACGCAATCGAAAACCGGGCTGATGTGAGCATTCCTGAATATACCGTTATCGATACGGTGAAACTTGCTCGAAAAATAATCACTGAAACACCTAATCACAAATTGACAACACTCACAAACTTTTTGCAGCTTGAACACGATGCCCATGATGCACTCGGAGACTGCCTCGCTACTGCAGCCATCTACCAATATTGCACAAATAGGCATGAATAAGATTCTAAAGCATAAAATGCCAAGTCAGCTATTCTTATCTGAATTCAGCGGAAGACTCCCATCTTTATAAGTGGTAAGATGAATGCAGTTTGAGTACGAGACACTTTGGTTGTGTGCCTTCATTTCTGCAAAAGCGCAGAAATACGGCAAATCGAACCCTTCGCCGTTCGATTTGCTATGATAGAATGTAGCGAATGGGGTGGGTAGTGTGAAGAAAATAGTATTTGCAATGTGTACGATGCTGGCAATTAGTCTTGTTTTCAGTGCGTCGCTCAGTAAAGCGGCAGATAAAAAACAGACGCATCACGTCGGACTCCATGATCGACTACTGGACTTCACAGAGGTGCGTGTTATTGACAACGATATGAAAGTACCGCTCGATGAAATTGCCAAAGTATTGTACATCCCGGTAGAGCAAGAAAGCAACATGACGTACATCCGAAAACGCGGTATAGAAATCAGTTATAACGAGGTCACGCAACAAATAGTGAAAGATGGTGTAGAACTCAGTTGGGTGCCAATCGTCGATGTCGATGGAAAACTCTTCATTAGCGTAAAATACATTGCGCGGGAAATTGGATTCAAAACGGAATATTTCCAAAAACAACAAACGTTACGCATCTATCGCGACGACTATGCACATATAAGCCATACCGAATACGAAAAAAAAATTCAGCAACTGTTGGAAAAATCAAAGACGGTTGTATCACCAATAAAACCTAGCCAGAAATCAGCGGTAAACGTCTATTTAACATTTGACGATGGTCCAAATCAATTTACAACAATCAACAACAAAACACTAAAAAAATACAACGCCCAAGGCACATTTTTCTTCCTTGGCAAACATATGAAAAACAACGAAAATATCGTCAAAGCAGTCGCTGACGAAGGCCATTACATCGGCACACACAGCATGACGCACGACAAAAATAAGGTATACAAATCTTCAACAGCCTTCATCAATGAAATGAACGAAGGAACAAAACTCATCCTTCAAATGACAGGCCAAGACGCCAAACTACTGCGCGTTCCATACGGTAGCAAACCACACGTCACACCTGCCATGCAACAACAACTCAACAAACACAACTACAAAATGTGGGACTGGGACGTAGACTCCAACGACTGGAAATACACCGACAAACAAGCAGACAAAATCACCAAAAACGTCCGTACCGGCGTAGAAAAAGCCTACAAATCAGGTGACCGTGACATCATCATTCTACTCCACGACCGCAGCCAAACAACAAAAGCCCTTCCACAAATCATCGAATGGCTCCAACAAGAAGGCTACACCATCAAAACATACGAACCAACCCAACACATCATCCAAAACTTCCTACAGGATACAACACTCTAACCCAAAACCGCCGAAAGGCGGTTTTTGTGTGGGGTGCATGAATGCGTTTGTTCTTCGCGCGCAATGTCATGTCTCCCGCGCGCAATGTGATGTCACCTGCGCGCAATGTCATGTCTCCCGCGCGCAATGTGATGTCACCTGCGCGCAATGTCATGTCTCCTGCGCGCAATGTCATGTCACCCGCGCGCAATGTGGTGTCACCCGCGCGCAACGTCATGTCACCCGCGCGCAATGTCATGTCTCCTGCGCGCAATGTCATGTCTCCTGCGCGCAATGTCATGTCTCCTGCGCGCAATGTGATGTCTCCCGCGCGCAATGTGATGTCTCCCGCGCGCAATGTGATGTCTCCCGCGCGCAATGTGATGTCTCCCGCGCGCAATGTGATGTCTCCTGCGCGCAATGTCATGTCTCTCGCGCGCAATGTGATGTCTCCCGCGCGCAATGTGATGTCTCCTGCGCGCAATGTCATGTCTCCTGCGCGCAATGTCATGTCTCCTGCGCGCAATGTCATGTCTCCTGCGCGCAATGTCATGTCTCCTGCGCGCAATGTCATGTCTCCTGCGCGCAATGTGATGTCACCCGCGCGCAACGGCATGTCTCTCACGCGCAACGCCGTGTCTCTCACGCGCAACGCCGTGTCCCCACACGCAACATCCACCATTTCGCGCGCAATACACCATCAAATTACAACTTTCAACCAAACTCTTCTAATTGAGTAAGTAAATTGGTACACTATGCTCGAGGTGATAGATATGTTATACAAAAAACGGAAAATGCCGAACAAACTAAAAGGGTTAATTTCACTCGACAAACGCTTGCCGAACGATCATGAAAAACGACACTATATTTCAGAAGAACTCTACAACAGAAAAGCAGGCTACGGAGGAGAACAGCAATACGACAAATGCATGACCGAATTCAAACCCGCCTATCCCCACGCGATTTTACACGATGTTTGCCTAAAGCAAGACGGCGTCTATTTCCAAATGGACTCCATCCTCATAACCCCAGCATTCATCGCAATCTCTGAAGTGAAAAACATCGCAGGCAAAATCATCATTACGTCAAACCCGACCCAATTCATCCGCGTACTCCCTTCAGGAGAAAGAAAAGTATTGAAAAGTCCAATTGTCGAACTCGAGCGTAAACAATTCTTCCTTTTCAACTGGCTCAAACAAAGAAGCATCACACTCCCCATTACCGGAGTCGTCGTTTTCGCTTACAACAATGAACTAGTCATAGAGCAAATCCCTGAAACCAAAATCCTATTTGCCTACGAAGCTCCGTCCTATTTCAGAACATTACCCATAAACAAAGACAGCCTTACCAACAAAGACATCCAAAATCTAGCCTTCGAATTAATAAAAAACCACCAAGAGTACACACCATTCCCGATGGCGATAACAACTAACATCCAACCCGCAAAAATTAAACCAGGCGTCATTTGCCCACAATGCACCCAATTCAGCATGATATGGGAAATGAAAAAATGGACATGTCTACATTGTAAACACACAGGAATCCACGAACATAAAGCGGCTATCGAAGATTGGTTCATACTTATCAATAACAAACTAACAAACCGCGAATTCCGTTACTTCACACAAATAGAGGATAGAAACGTCGCCAGAAGACTGCTAGCCAAATCGGACCTGGTCTTGCAAGGTAATCGGAACACTGCATATTATGCAAGGAAAAAAGACCAATCACCAACATAAAAAAACGCTCCATACCTCCAGGAGCGTTCTCACCATAATCAAACCACCTAGTCCAAATAAGGAAGCAATTTCCCTAGTGGTACTTTATGCTCGTCTATACTCTAAATAAAAACCTCCAAAACATCCCGAAACACCCCGCAATCCCTATAACCTTCTAACCAGAAAACAAGTATACTCAAACAACAAGCTAGAATACTAAAAAACGGGTATACAAAAAACAAACCCATTAGCACCTAAGGAGGCGCATCATCATGAAAAAACACATCACTACCATTCTTCTCTCAACGACACTACTATTCACGGCATACACATCTGCACAAGCTGCAACATTCACGGACGTTCCCGCATCACATTGGGCGCACGAAGCCATCAACGACATATCGAACCGTGGCCTGATCAACGGCTATCCAGACGGAACTTATCGTCTCAACGAACCCGTTACTCGCGCGCAAGCTGCAAAAATCGTCGCACTGGCCATTAACGCAAAGCCATCCGCCGCATTCAAGCCGCGCTTTCAAGACGTTAGCCTAGCTCACGGATCATACGACCATATTCGCGCGCTCACAGAACTCGGCATCTTCACCAACGAAGACAAGTTCCAGCCAAACAAGCCACTCACACGCGCAGAAATGTCGAAAATGTTTGCACTTGGCTACAAAATCATCATCGACGACAATGACCAAATTCAATTCAATGACGTCGCCAAGCAAAATCATTACCACGGCTACATCACAGCACTCGCTGAACTCGGCATCACCACAACACCAGCAGGCGGCGCATTCAAACCGAACGACAACGTATCACGTGCCCATATGGCCGCATTCCTGCACCGCACAATGGAATTCGACAATGCGCGTGCAAAAGGCACCATCACTTACGACAAAGAAGCCCGCATGTACATCGACAAAGCGACCGTCAAAAACGTAACGAACGTCAGCAACACCGACGACAAAGCACTCAAAACCATCACCCTTGTCAATGAACAGCGGACACAACTAGGCGGCACAGCATTCACACACGATAAAGAACTATCCAAAGTCGCCCAAGCAAAAGCGCAAGACATGGCAAAAAACGATTACTTTGCCCACATATCACCAACATACGGCTCCACTAGCCAACTGCTCGATGCATTCAACTACAAGTGGACAGCATACGGTGAAAACATTGCCACAGGCCAACTAACACCTGAAGCAGTCGTCAAAGACTGGATGGATTCGCCAACCCATCGTGCCAATATCGTCAATAACAAATTCACCCACATCGGCACAGGCTACGCAACCGACGCCAGCGGCACAACGTACTGGGTTCACGAATTTTCACGGAAATAACGTATTACTCGCAATACGTTAGTCCAAGCGCGCAATAAGATAGCCCTGGCGCGCAACACGTTAGCTCAAGCGCGCAATACGCTAGCCCTGGCGCGCAACACGTTAGCTCAAGCGCGCAATACGCTAGCCCTGGCGCGCAACACGTTAGCCCTGGCGCGCAACACGTTAGCCCTGGCGCGCAACACGTTAGCCCAAGCGCGCAATACGCTAGCCCAAGCGCGCAATACGCTAGCCCTGGCGCGCAACACGTTAGCCCAAGCGCGCAATACGCTAGCCCTGGCGCGCAACACGTTAGCCCTGGCGCGCAACACGTTAGCCCTGGCGCGCAACACGCTAGCCCTGGCGCGCAACACGTTAGCCCTGGCGCGCAATAAGCTAGCCCAAGCGCGCAACAATTCTCCCTAACTACGTATCACCCCCTCCAAATCCGGGTATAGTATAATAGAAACAACCCACAAAAAAAGGAGGTCGCCACCATGAAAACCCTACAAACAGCAATCCTAACAATCCTCGTCCTTTTCCTATGCACGTCACACACCCAAGCGGACACCCTCGAAGACGTTCAATTCTTCGTTGACACCTACTATTACGGCGACATGCCAGAAAATCTCTATATGATGACATCCGTCGACGACATCATCCAATCGCTCGACGAATACTCTCGCTACCTAACAGCAGAAGAATACCAACTCTATCTTGCATCAGTAGCTAACAACAAACCACCAGCAACCATCGCATCGACAACAGCGCCGCGAACGCAACAAGCCGTGACATCATCCATGCTCTACGGCAACATCGGCTACTTAAAAATCTCCATATTCTCAGCCGACCTCGACCAAAAAGTGCAAGCCCACTGGCTAGCACTCAAAAAAGCTGGGGCCACAGAACTCATCATTGACCTGCGATATAACGGGGGCGGCTACGTCGAAAGCGCCGAACAGCTCCTCGGCTTCTTCCCAGGAGTGACAAAGGCGTATCACCTAACAACACGCGATGGCACCAAAGTCATTAAACCAATCACCACCAGCGTGAAATTTCCAAAGCAAACCTATGTCCTCGTCAACCGGTACTCAGCCTCGGCCTCAGAAATCGTCGCCGTAGCGCTCAAAGACCAGCAAGCAGCGACCATCGTAGGCGAGACAACAAAAGGGAAGGGGTCCATCCAGTCATTCTTCACCTTCGAAGACGGGGGAGCACTTAAACTAACAATTGGCCAATTCACAGGACCTAAAGGTACAAAAGTACACAAAAAAGGCGTCAAACCAACCATCTCAACCGCGGCCAATAAAGAATTAATCACTATCCATCAGCAACGCCTAGAACACCTATTGACAGCACAGCACTATCGTAAACTAGCAGACCTACCAACCAGCACAGTAGATAAAACATTTAGTGTCCACTTCACACAAGCTATGAACCTATCCGACGTACAAACGTCCAATATAATAGAACTCATCGAACTTGGAGGTGCAGCGGTTCCAATCACATTTAACCAAACAACCAGTCACACACTTGAAATCAGTCCGAAAAACAACTTACATCCAGGAGCCTACATGCTCATCATCCACCCAGGACTTCCAAACATAGACGGTCGGACAGTCAAACAAGGGATAGTAACAATCATCACCATAGCGAACGATATTCCCATCACTAGTTAGTCAGAGGGACATTATGCTATAATCAAAAAATGTCTAAGATAAAATAAGTAACCCCCAGAAAAGAGGAAAATTACGATGGCCAAAAATATATGTGTCGTCGGCCTCGGCTACATCGGCCTACCGACAGCAGTCATGTTCGCAAACAGCGGCGTCCGCGTACACGGCGTCGATATCAATGAAAAAGCAGTTAGCATGATCGCCAATAAACAACTCCATATAGAAGAGAACGGATTACAGCAACGACTCGACCAAGCGATTGACGAAGGCATGTTCACGGTATCGACACAACCTGTTGATGCAGACGTCTACATAATCGCTGTCCCGTCACCTATTAACGCAGACAACACAGCAAACCTTGAGTACATCCGACAAGCAACAGCATCCGTTGTTCCATATCTGAAAAAAGACGCACTCGTTATTCTCGAATCCACAGTGCCGCCAAAAACAGTGGAAAACGTCATGCTACCAGAGCTCCGCAAATCCAACCTGACACTAGGCGAAGACCTTTTTGTCTCGCACTCACCAGAGCGTGTCATTCCAGGGAAGATATTCGAAGAGCTCATTAACAACGACCGCATCGTCGGCGGCATCACACCTAAATCGGCTGAACTAACAAAAGAGCTGTACGAAACGTTTGTCCAAGGGCAAATCCATCTAACAGACGCAACAACAGCGGAACTTGTGAAAGTCATGGAAAACACCTACCGTGATGTCAACATTGCCTTCGCCAACGAACTCGCTAAAATTGCAGAAACCATTGACGTCGATATTTGGGAAGCCATCCGTTTCGCCAACTTCCACCCACGCGTCAATATCCATACACCAGGACCAGGCGTCGGAGGACATTGTATCGCAGTCGATCCATGGTTCTTAGTGGAATTAAGCCCAGACAAAGCCGACATTATCAAAAAAGCACGCCTAACAAACGATGGCATGCCAAAGTTCACTGCACAAAAAGCGCAAGCACTACTTGAAGAACAAGGCATCCAACAAGGCAAAGTGGCCATCCTAGGTCTCGCATTCAAAGGGGATGTCGATGATTTACGAGAAAGTCCTTCAACAGTCGTCATTCAAGAACTACAAAACCTAGACTTGAGCGTCGTATCATTCGATCCACACATTAAAGAGCTACAACACCCGACACAAGTAGCAACACTAGGCCAAGCAGTTCAGGACATTGACCTGATCATCCTAACAACAGATCATACCGAGTTCAAAGACCTGGACCCACAAACACTCAACACTGGCGATAAAAAGCCACTTGTCCTCGATACGAAAAACGCACTCAACCGAGACAAGTGGGAACAGGCGGGATTCCGTTTCTTTAAACTCGGTGACGGGAAAAACAAAGGGATTCCTTCTATATGAAAGAACAAATACTAGGTGTTCAAGTCAATACCGAAAATTACGACCAGCTCATACCGAAGGTCTTTCAAAATATAGAAGAGAACAAAAAATCACTCGTCGTAGCCATCAATCCCGAAAAGCTTATGAAAGCAAAAGAAGACCCAGAGCTAAAAGCGCTACTAAATCGAGCAGAATTCCAAATACCAGACGGCATCGGGGTGATCATTGCCTCCAAGCTACAAAAAGGCAACATCCGCTCCCGCGTCACAGGCGTGGACATGATGGACCGCATCGTCAGGGAAGCGGCAAGGACGGGACATGCCATTTTTCTATACGGTGCCAAGCCCGGGGTGGCCGACAAAGCAGCACAACAATTACAACAAACCTATCCCGATCTAATCGTTGCAGGTACACAAGACGGCTACGAGCCAGATAACGATAAAGTCATCGACGTTATCAACGAAGCAAAGCCAGCCATACTCTTCGTCGCCATGGGATCACCTAAACAAGAGCAATGGATTGAACAAAATCGTGACCAGCTATACCCAATACTCTACCAAGGTGTCGGGGGCTCATTCGATGTCCTCGCTGGAAACGTCAAACGCGCACCAGCCATCTTCCAACGATTTGGAGCAGAGTGGCTATACCGTCTATTAAAAGAACCAAGCCGTTTGAAACGACAAATGAACCTACCAAAATTTTTATTTGAAGTTTTTAAACAAAAATGAAGAGTAGCCTCTTGTAATCTAGTAAGTGAGATGCTAGAATACATAAGTGTAAGGATAATTTCCTCTAAAACATATATAATTAATCGCCACGCAGCACAAACGGTTGGTTGACCATGCAAAAAGGCTTGAACAGTTCCCATCTGTTCAAGCCTTTTTGTGTATCACGAAAAGCGGAAGGCGCCGTCTAGATGCGACAGGCATAAGACGGCTTAGCGGAGCGGCGCTCTTTGCCGCATAGCTAAGTTGGCTTATGACCCGAGCATCTGGCGCCTGGAGCTAGACACTAAGAAAAGCGCATCGCCAAGCATTGTTAGAGGGGTATTTATATAGAAGAATAGAGAACAACTATTACAATTCAGCGACATACACACACTTTTGACAAATCCCTTCAGCCATAAACCCCGTCCTTATCCACAAACACCCCGTAACACTCTTAACACAATTGAAATACTTCTGTAATTTTGCACCAAATACAGTAAAAGACTTGATAATTATAAGATATACGTTAGAATGATAGAAGCGACTACGGAATCTACTACAGTTTCCACTGGAATTTACGATATTACTATTTTGTAATTGACATCCTTGTCGTAACTATCTATACTTTAGTGTGTAATGGCTTCTATCTTTCATTTTGCCGTGGGAGTAGATGACAAAATTTTATTTCTATCTAAGAGGAGGAAATTATTCAATGGCTAACCAACCAACGAAGTACAGCAAATTTTTAGTAGGAGCTGCATCAGCTGCTCTTGTAGCATCTGCAGTAGCACCAGTAGCAAGCGCGGCAGATTTTTCAGACGTACAAGGTAACACGCACGCAGAGGGTATCAACGCTCTTGCAGATGCAGGCATTATCAAAGGATACCCAGACGGGTCATTCCAACCAAACAAAACACTAACACGTTCTGACGTTGTTAAAATGATGGGTAAATGGCTTGTAACTGAAGGTGCTTCAATTCCTGAAGATGCACGCACAAACCCACGCTTCTCTGACTTGACTACTAGCTCAAACGGAGAACTACTTGACTATGCTGCAGTTGTTAAAGACGCAGGCGTATTCATCGGAAGCAACGGTCGTCTTCTTGCGGCTGACAACATCACTCGCGAAAACATGGCACTAGTGCTTGTTCGTGCGTTTGACCAAGTAAACGAAATCGACCTAGTTACATATGTAAACGGTCAAGATTTCAAAGCTGACGTTACAGACCTTGCATCAGCTAAAACTGAAGCACAAGCTGCTATCAACGTTCTTGATTTCTTCGACATCACGAACCCAGCTGCTCCAAACTTCAATCCAAAAGGATCTACAACTCGTGGACACTTTGCAACATTCTTGAACAAATCTATCAACACTGATTTCTCAGTAGTAACTGGAACTGTATCTGGTTCTGTTAAAGCGATCAACGCTACAACTGTTGAAGTAACTTTGGAAGAAGCAGTTGAGAACCTTAACTCACTTAACTTCACGATCGAAGGTCTAACAGTTTCTAACGCAGCTGTTAAACAAACAAATAACAAAGTTGTTGTATTGACAACTGCTATTCAAGAGGGCGGTAAAAAATACGAAGTTAAAATGAATAATGCAGTTGTTGGTTCATTCGAAGGTATTTCTGCAGTATTACCAACGAAAATTGACATCACTACTCAAGCTGTACAAGGTAAAGTAGGAGAGCAAGCAATCCTTACGGCTGATGTAGGCGTTAAACAAGCAGGTATTCCTGTAACATTCAACGTAAAAGCACAAACTACTACAACACTTAACCAAGACCAAGTGTTTGAAGCAGTTACAAACGAAGAAGGAATTGCAACATTCTCTTACACACAATACAACGCAGGTAACGATCAAGTTGTTGCATACCCAACAGGTGCACCAGCAGTTCGTAGCCTTGGCTATGTATTCTGGGGTGTTGACACAATCCTAGCAATCGAAGAAGTACTAACTGATAAAGTAGTAAATAACGGTGCTAACAAAACATACAAAGTAACTCACAAAGATCCACGTACTGGTAAAGCAGTTGCTAACGCAACATTCAACGTATCATTTGTAGAAAACTTGAATGTATCTGCTGACAAATTAGCAAATGCTACAGTAAATGGTGTAGCCGTTTCTCAAATCAACAACAAAACAGCACCAGTAACTGCAACAATCACAACAGATTCTAAAGGTGAAGCAACATTCACAGTATCTGGTACAAACACTGAAGTAACACCAGTAGTATTTGCTCAAAACGTATCTACAGCTGCTGCGAATTCAGAAGTTAGAAAAGCAGAGCTAGCTACTTATGAAGCAAGCCTATTACAAGCACAATCAACAAAAGTGAAATTCGCAGCATTGCAAGCGGAATACACGATTGAACTTACTCGCGACGGTGGAGAAGTAGCAGCAACTAAAGAAACAAACGGCCGTAAATACAACGTTGTTGTTAAAGATAAAGACGGTAAACTTGCTAAAAACGAAGTTGTCAACGTTGCATTCAACGAAGACCTTGACCGTGTAATTTCAACTGTAACTGAAGCTAAATTCGTTAAAACTGGAGATAATCCAAGATATTACGAAAACAACAAAGAAGCTGACGGTAACTCAGCTAAAAAAATCACTGTTAAAACAAATGATAAAGGTGAAGCATCATTCGTTATCGGTAGTGACAAAGTGAACGACTACGCAACACCAGTAGCTTGGATTGATGTAAACACTCCAAACGCTGTTGAAGGTAACCTTGATGAAGGCGAACCAAAAACAGTTGCGGCGATTTCATACTTTGTTGAAGCATACCTTGATGGTTCAGCATTGAAATCTTACAAAGGTACTAAAGCTACATCTGACTTCCGTGGTGATGAAACAGCTACATTCAAAGCATCACTTGTGAACCAGAGTGGTAAAGACGTAGCAGGTACTTCAATTAGAAAAGTATCTTATACAATCTTCAATGAAGGTGCAAATGATGTACTAGTTGGAAGTCAAGTTATCTCTCCAAACCGTAGCTACACAGTATCTTATGAAGCTAAAGATAGAAACACAGATTTACTTGTATCTCTAGCACAAGACAAAACTGGTAAAGTACGTGTAGTTGCAACAGGTATTGCAATCGATACAGATGGCAAAGACTATGCATTCACAGCGAAAGAAGCAACAGCTTCATTCACAGCTACAAAAGCAGTTTCAGATCTTTACACTGGTAAAGTTGTATCATTCAACTCTGATAAAGGGGAACTTACTTTCGACGGTAAAGATGCAGTGAAATACACAGGTGCAGACTACAGAGGTCTTGGTAATACACCAATCGCAACAGCTGCTGACTTTATTGAAGAGTTGAAAAAAGGTGAAGTTACAGTTACTCGTGAAGTGAAAGACGGTAAAACAACGTTCTACATCATCGAGCAAAAAGTAGGCGTTAACGCACCACAAGATGAGTACAAAGGTGACGTTGTAGAAGCAGCTAAAAAAGCATTGACTGATGCAGTAACAGCAGCTACAGCACGCAATACAGCAGCAGTTGAAGGCGATGAGCCTGGTCAATATACTGCAGCAGTAAAAGCAACTTACGCAGCAGCAATTGCAACAGCAGAAGCTGCAGCAGCAAAAACTGATGCAACTGAAGCAGACTTGAAAGCAGCTACAGCAGCTCTTGCAACAGCTACAGCAACATTTGTAGCAGCTGTAAATCCAGAGGTAGAAGAAGTAGCTGAAATCGAATTCACAGCAACGACTATTGATTCGAAAGATGCTGGAGTAGCTGGACTTGCTATCTTCAATATCACTGGTACAGTAGCAGGAACTAAAGCTGCTGACGTAGCATCAGTGAAGCTTGTATTTGATGCAGGTGTTCCTGCTCAAGACGCAACTTACGATGCAACTACAAAAACATTCTCTTACAAAGATACTTTTATTGATGTAGAGACTGTAACAGTTGAAGCATATAATGCAGCTGGTGTTAAAGTGGCAAGCGAAGCAATTAAAGTTTCAAAATAATAATATAGTAATCTAAATAGGGCTAGCTTAGGTAAGAATAGGAATCTTTCCTAAGCTAGCTATTTCTAAATTAATGAAAGAGATAGGAGTGGATTTTACTATGAAGAAGAAACTTCTTATCCTTGCTTCTACATTGGCCTTGGTACCAGCTATGGCAATACCTGCTCAAGTCAATGCAGCAGAGCAACAGCTGCCATCGGGTATTTACTTTATTAATACAGATGGTTCCCAAGGGGAATATTATTCTTATCCGGCTTGGAGTGATTTGGCTGTGGCTCAAAAAGGTATTCTCATTGCAAAATATGGTCAAAAGAACATCAAGCCATATCTTCCTTCTTTAAATAAAATTGCATCATTAGATGATATTTCTCAATCGGGACAACCATTCCTTAGTGCAAGTTCAAATTATGTGCCAGGGGATCTTCCAGGCGAATTCAAAGATTATGAAACAGGTGAAGTAATTTCAAGCTCGCCTGCCGAAGAAAATTTTGAAGTAATCGGAATTGAGTAATGACTTAATTATCATTGGAGGTTTATATAATATGAAGAAAAAATTACCATTAGCGGCATTAGCGGCAGCGCTAGTCGTACCAGCAGTAGTTGCGCCTATCCAAGGATTTGCGGATGCAGTAGCACAAATTGAATCAGGTCTTTATTTCAATGGAGCAGAAGGTGAACGCGGCGAGTATTATACTTTTGAAGACTGGGCTGATTTATCACCAGTTGAAAAAGGTGTTCTAGTTGATAAATACGGTACTGGAAATATCCAGGTATACCTGAAGCAATTAAACAAAGTAACAACATTGAAAGCAATTGCTGATCAGGAGAAGCCATTCTTGGATGTAGCAGAAGAACTACAAGAAAATGAAATTGTTGGAGATTTCACAAATGGTGCGACAGGTGAAGATTTCTCAGTTTACCCTACACCAACACTACCTGAACTAACTATCGAATCAGTAACAAACCCAGCTGATATTACCGTGGTAGTAGGAACAGCTCCTGCATTACCGGAAACAGTTGAAGTTGAGTTCGAAGGCGGTACAACTGGCGAAGTAGCTGTTACTTGGGAAGAGAGTGATTTCTCTGAAGCAGGTACAGTAGAAGTTACGGGTACAATTGCAGGAACAGACAAAACTGCTACAATTAACGTTATCGTTAAATCAGTAGAAGATTTAAATGCAGCAATTGCAGCTGTTAAATCAACTTCTGAAACTGGTAATTCAACTGATTTTAAAACAGCTTTAACAGCACCAGTACTAGGTATTGAAGGTATTGAAGAAGCTTACTTAGATGACTATCAATCTACAATCGCTGATGCGTTAAGCATTACATCTGTTGCAGATATTCAAGCATTGGTAAACCTTGTTAATGATGCAAAATCAGGTGAGGAAGCAGAGTTAGTTGCAGCTATTAAAGCAGCAAACACTGTTTCTACTTTGGAAGATGCATTAGCTGAAGCAGAAATTGTGCATGTAAGTTCAATTACATCTAACCTAAATGCTTACAGCACAGCAATTAAATCTGACAACCCAATATCACTTGCAGATGTGCAAGTAATTATCGACGCTACAAACCTTGATATCGTAGAAACGGCTGTAGCAAAAGCTGAAGCTTCAGAAGCTGCAGCGGATGTAACAGCTGCAGCAAATATGCTAACAAATATTGAAAGTGTTCATCCTGATTTCGATACACCGGCTGAAGGGGAAAAATCTTTTGCTGAACGTATCGCTGCTGTTCTAGAAGCTATCGATGCAGCAACAGAGTTAGAGGGCTTGATCACAGCTGCAAACGAAGCAACTGACGAAGTTGCTTTATTAGCAGCATTACAAGCTTTAGAAACTGCTGATCTTATCGAAGGTGTTGTTGCATCTAACGATACGGCATACTTTGCTGCAAAAACAGCAGAAACTAAATTCGTTAGACCAGAAGATATCCAAACATTCGTTACTGACGTGAATGCAGCAGAACTTGCTGATAAAGTTGAAGGACTAGTTGCAGCTGTAAATGAAGCAGCAGATGTAACTGAATTAGCAGCTGCATTGGATGCTTTGAAAGAAGCAGGTCTACTTGTAAACTATGAAACTGCTAATGATGGAGCATACGATGAAGCATCTACAGGAGAATATGCTTCAGTAGATGCAATCCAAACATTCGTTGATGATGTAAATGCGGCGGAAGCATTAAAAGCAGCACTAGTAGCTATCAATGAATTAGATTCAGATTCATATGAAGAAGATGTACTAGAAGCATTAAAAGCAGAAGCATTAGCGTTAACTGGTATTGTTGATAAAAATGTTGCTCTATACACAGCTGAACTTCCAGAGGTTGCAGAAGAAGATACATTTGCAGATACAGCAGCAGTTCAAGCTTTAGTAGATACTGTAAATGCAACGAACCTTGGGAAGCTAAATGCAGCGAAAAAAGCAGCTGATGTTAAAGTAGCATTAGTTGCACTAGAAGCTGATGGTCTAGATTTAGAGCTTTACAACGAATTGACAAGTGCCCAACAAACACTAATTGCAACAAGTATTGCTCGTGATTCAGATGGCATTACAACTGTAGAAGATCTTCAAGAAGCAATTGATATGATGGCAATGGCACTTATTGCTGGGTTTGGAATCTAATAATAGTACTATAGAAATTTAATGAAAGATTGCTAATTGCTTTTTGTGATTAGCAATCTTTCATTTGTTTCATAGTAAGGAGGTGTCTGGATTGGCACAAAGTTATGCGCAATTGGGTGAAGAAAATGGATTGCCAAAATTAGATGGAGTAGTGCCAAATAATCATCCGCTTTTTTATACACATGTCTGGAATTTCGATTATGAAGTGATAGCGAGTATCCACAAACAGCTGGCGAAGTATACAATGCAATACCCTTCAGAAGATGCCTTAAAAGATGTCAAGCAAAGTCTAACTGCACTGTTATACCTTTCAGATGAGGTGCAAGTAGTGAAAGAGGAAGTTGCGGCACTTGAAAGGGCCGTTGTATTTAAAAATCAGTTGAATGGGGAACAACTGCTGGATGATAAGGCTTTGCAATCTATTTATATTGGTTTAGGCAGTTTGCCAGAAAATCAGCTGAAAGCCGATTTGAAAAAACAGATACAAGCTATTTTGAAAAAGCGTCAGTTGAATGTTGTTGAGCAAGTGAATTTAAGCGACAAGGTACCGTTTACTTTTGCACAAAATAGGACGGGTGAAGAATTACTGGCGGAACTTAACAACTCTCTATCGGATGATTTGCAACAAGTTTCAATGGCAGTAAAAAGCATGGTACTAAAACAAGCGATACTGGATGCTACACAATATTCTAATTTCGAAGCACTCGTTCAGTATATGCAAAATAAAATCACCGATATGCAACAAGCCTTAGTAGTTATCAATGAAGCAAAGTTTGTGCAGGAGATAGAAGTTGCCTTGCATCAGATTGAGCTCCCAGTTTATCATCTACAACAAGAGGTTGTTCAGCAGCAAATTATTCAGCAACTATTGGATACGGAAGAAAGCTTTGTTACAATTGATCGACTAAATCGATTTATACTAATAACGATTTTAAGATTACGAAAACAAAATTCTCCTAAAATAGAGACAAACGATGATGCGGAATGTTTAGTAAGCGCGGACCCAAGTGCGGAAATTACGGATACTTTGATGGTTTCTGAAAAACAGGGGGACGAGTTTTTCCTAGGTTACAAGAAATGAATAAGTACAATATTTAGTTTAGTAGTAAAAGTCTTGGCAATAGCCCCGTGGATATGGCTTTGATTGGTTTTCTTTCATAGGGGCTTTCCACAGATAAGATGAATCCAGCAATTCTCTTGCAGCCTACTTTTAAACACTTCAATAAGCATCTGTTTCACCTCCATTCCTCTCAGTCATTCCACTAAATAAACAAGGAAAACCCAACCTGAAGGATGGTCCTTTCTTGTTAATCTCATAAAAGTTCTCGCACAATTATTGCATTCCCCCATCCTGACACAAACCAAATATTTTTTAGTGCACAAAAGAACTGTCCCTTTGTGGCCCCATGACTATTGACCAAATTTAAGGTACAATATACAAGTATCCAAAAGTCATAAATAATAGAATTGAAAGTTGAAGGAGAATACGGCGTGGAGAATTCAACGAGGAAGTATATTACAATAGGCATAGCTTTTGTCTTGATTGTAGGATTTATTGTGGCCTCTCTTATGGGGAAGAAGCAGGACCAGGTATTTCAAATGGACAATAAACAATATAATATAGTTATTCAGCAATTAAAAGAAGGAAACTATAAGGATGCGCTTGCAGAGTCTGCTGATTTAGAGAAGAGGCACGGTCGCTCTGATGCAGTGAATTATATGATTGCGCTGGCCGCTACGAATGCTGGAGAAACTGAAAAGAGTATTTTGTATATGCAGCGGGCATTGGACAATAATCCTTATAAAGTTGAAGATCCATTGTTCATGTTGCAACTGGCAGAAGCGCTTATTTTGGCTGAAATGCTTGAAGAGGCTGCAGAAGTGCTTGAGCGAAGTAAAACACTTAAAGCTCCAGAGAGTTATCCACAGTATCAGGAAAGGGTTACGCAATTGCAAGAGAAAATCAGTAACTCTACAAAGGAAGGGTAAAGGCTATGACTTCATATTACGGTGCAAATACTAAAATGGTTAGAGATGTGGAGGAGGAACGTATTTCCCGCGTCAAAATAGATCGTTGGATATTCGGGCTGCTTTTACTTGCCGTAGCACTAGTTCCATTACTTGTTGGAGGATATGTCCAGGAGGTTGTGAGTCCAAGGATTACAAATACAGCACTGCTAACTTCAGGGACGAAAGGAGATCTCTTCACGCATTATAAGGCGATAGCTCTTATGGTTATTACAATTTTCGCTGCTGCATTGCTACTAACGAAAATACTGTTCATTGGTGGACAAATTCGTAAAAGTGTACTGAACCTATTTCTAGGCGTTTTTGCGGTTGCTATTCTAATTTCAACGGTTCTATCCCCAAGTATAACAATCGCGCTATGGGGCCAGTACAATCGTTCAGACGGGGCTATTTCATACATATGTTATCTAGCATTATTTTTTATAGCGATGAATATTAGCTACCCTAAAAAGGCTGTGGAGTATGTCATGTATTCCTTGTATCCATTTATAATGATCAATCTTATTTTAATAACGATGAATTTCACTGGGCATGACGCCATGCAATACCCAGCTATTCAAAAAATGATAGCGCTATTTGTCCCAGAAGGCGCAACGCTTGGAGAGGGATCAACACTTCTCGGAACACTCAACCAGTGGAACTTCATGAGTGGGATGTTTGCGGTCATAACAGTGATGTATCTGGCATGGGCAATCGTCGATGAAAATAAAATCAGAAGTTATATCAATATTGGTGTATCTGTTGTATCCCTTGCAATTATGCTGATGTCAGTCTCTACCAGTGGCTTCGTAACAGTTTTACTGATGACGCCGTTATTGATTATATTAGCGGTTAAATCGGGTGATAGAAAAAAGGCCATCATTGGACTCGTAGCTTTTGTTGTTATTAGTTTACCAGTATTCCATGTGCTAGCGGATAAAAATCCGAATGTCTGGAATGAGTCTATCGGTTTTATCATTAGCAAAAATCCTTATGCAAAAGAACAGAAGGAAGCGAAGGTGCCTTCCGATTACAACTTCTCATTAGAGAATCGAGTGCATGCAGCGGAAAATAGTTTTGAACTGCCAGTACTTCCTGCTAGTGGAGTATCTGCTGGTACAGGCCGTCTCTATATTTGGGAAAAGACAGTTGATTTGACTATGGAACGCCCACTATTCGGTTTTGGAATGGATACGCTTATGTATCATTTCCCGCATTATAACATCGACGCAAGAGCAGGCCTGCGAACAGAAAAGACCATTGTCGATAAGCCACACAGTATGTATGTGGGGGCTTTCTATGGTACAGGGATAGTCGGCTTTATTGGCTTTATGGGTGTACTGGTATTAACGGGATGGGTGGCTCTTAAAACAGTGGTTATTAGGAAGTATGTCATGGCATCTATGTTGGGCATAGGATGGTTAGCCTTTCTGATTCAGGCACTCTTTAACGACACATTACCAGGTACAGCTGGCCCAATGTGGGCGATTGCAGGGATGATGATGGCCATCCTACTGGCAAAAAATGAAGTCAAGGAAGATGGAGTAAACAATTGAAGCTGCTTAATAAACGTTGCATAAGCATCCTCTCTTTTCATGGGGATGCTTATGCGTATGTTTGTAAGTTAGATAGGGTTTTAACGAAACTAATCGAAAGAGGTACGCGAAATGAACTATAAAATGAGATATATGGTGTTCTTTATAGTAGACTCGTTGATTGTTCTTTCTGCTATCTTCTTCAGTTTTTGGTTATTTCAACCGTCGTTACAACTCAAAATGGAGTCAACTATTTATATTAGTGCAATCACATTATTAGTGAGTCACCATATAGTAGCCTATTTCTTTAAAATGTATAGTCGTATTTGGAGTGTTGCCTCTGTACGTGAATTATTAGTTATTTTTTATTCTGTTACGATTTCAGTATTAGTCGCATGCTCGCTTCAATTTTTGATTAAGTATGATGTATATGAAAGAATTATGACTGTAACATGGATGTTACATATTATTTTAATTGGTGGCTCACGCTTTGTCATTCGCTTATTTAAGGATGAGGAGTCATTTAAAAACACTGATAATTTAAAGCGAATATTAATAGTAGGTGCTGGTAAAGCAGGGACTATGTTAGTTAAAAATTTACAACAGGATGAAAAGCAAAATTTAAATCCAGTTGCTTTTATAGACGATGACCCCAATAAATTGAACTTAACAATTATGAATGTCAAAGTTGCAGGGAAAATAAAAGATATTCATAAAGTAGTGAAAAAGTATGGAGCAGAAGAAATTATTATTGCCCTTCCTTCTTTGACGAAAAATGAGCTGAAGGAGATTCATTATTTATGCCTTTCAACAAACTTGAAAGTACGTGTAATGCCAAGAATTGAAGATGTGATGACAGGCATGATTTCAGTAAAGGAAATACAAGAAATTAGTTTCGAAGATTTACTAGGGAGAGATGAAGTAACATTAGATATGATTTCTATCTCTAGCAAGATTACAGATAAAGTCATATTAGTTACAGGTGCCGGAGGATCGATTGGTTCAGAAATTTGCCGACAGTTATGTAGGTTTGAGCCTAAACAGCTTATTCTTTTAGGGCATGGTGAAAACTCAATTTATAATATTCATATGGAATTGCAGGCAATTCGAAATTTACAAGTTGAACTTATTCCAATTATTGCGGATGTAAGGCACTCTCATAAAATTGCAGCTGTAATGGATAAATATCGGCCGAGCGTTGTCTATCACGCCGCGGCCCATAAGCATGTACCGTTGATGGAGAGCAATTTTAGAGAGGCTGTTGATAATAACGTATTAGGGACAAGAAATGTTGCTTACCAAGCCCATAAGCATGATGTAAAGCATTTTGTTCTTGTATCAACTGATAAAGCAGTAAATCCACCGAATATCATGGGCGCAACGAAGCGTTTAGCTGAAATGTGTATTCAGAATTTAGCGAAGCAAAGTATGACGAAATTTGTGGCTGTACGTTTTGGAAATGTACTTGGCTCTAGAGGCTCTGTTGTACCTCTATTCAAAAAACAAATTGCAGAAGGCGGCCCGGTTAAAGTAACGGACCCTGAAGTTACACGCTATTTCATGACAATATCGGAAGCATCAAGGTTAGTCATACAAGCAGGTGCACTTGGTAACTCTGGCGATATATTCGCACTAGATATGGGCGAACCCGTAAAAATTGTTGATTTGGCTAAAAACTTAATTCAGCTTTCCGGGTATAAAGAAGATGACATCGTTATCGAATTCACGGGGCTACGTCCAGGTGAGAAAATGTATGAAGAAATATATAGTGAAACCGAATCTGGTGAAAAGGTGTTTGACAAGATAACTTTAGTGAAAAATAGTTTTATTGTGGAGGATTTTGATAAATCATTTACAAAACTTATATCAATAGAAAATGATAAATTATTTAAGCAAAAGCTAATAGATTTGGCAAATAATAAAAACGCTATATACGAGGAGATAGTCAAATGAAAAAAATTATCACGTATGGCACATTCGATCTCTTGCATTATGGGCATATCGATTTATTGAAGCGTGCTAAAGATATTGGAGATTATTTAATTGTCGGGCTATCTTCTGATGAATTTAATGAAATTAAAGGTAAAAAAAGTTATTTCAAATATGAGGAACGTAAATGTTTATTAGAAGCAATAAGATACGTGGATTTGGTGATTACTGAAGAAAATTGGGATCAAAAAAGAGAAGATATAACAAAATATCAAATCGATTGTTTCGTAATTGGAAACGATTGGGTAGGGGAGTTTGATGAGTTAAGTGAAGTATGTGAAGTAATATATTTGGAACGTACACCTGAAATTTCGACAACTAAAATAAAAAGTGATATTAAATCGATTTAAGAGTAATGGGAGGTAGAGGATGTTTAAAAAATATAACAAATCATTGGAAATATTAGATGTTTTTGGAGATTCTGTGCGATTACTTGTAAAAGATAAAACTTTCGATATCGATTTGTTAGAAGTACAGAAAGAAAATGGTGTATATTTGGATGACTTTCTCCATAACAATCAGCTATTAGGGGAATTCTATATCTCAGAAAGTAAGTATTACCTATATTGTTATAGTCATCAATTATTTTTTTCAAATAAACCAGACTTTGATAATGCATTTCGATTTGATATCGAGATTTATAATCCTTATATAGAAGTAAAGCAAAATAATTTTAATTTAGATATAAAATATAGAAACTCCAATGAATTAGTAACGTCAATTGATAATATTTTTACAACACAAATTACGCTGGAAGATATATTAGATATTAATATCCCATTAGAAGTTGAAAAGCAGCAATATACAACTATTACAAAGATTTGTATATTCAATATTGTATTATTCTTAATATACGATGATTATTTAAAAACTATATATATTAAAAAGTATATATTAAACATTGAGTCATTTAATATAGATATTAAATATAGTATAAATAAAAGTAATAAAATATCTATTATGTTTAAGAATGAATTCGATGAGTTGGAAGAAAAAGAGTTAAGCATAAATAGGATTTCTGGAGTGGCTCCGAAAAAAGTCTTCAATCCATCCAAGTTTTTAAAATATAATAATGAAAATATTCTGAGTCTATTGGAGATTAACAACGTTTCATTTTATGTATTTAAAACTCAAAAGGGGATATATATTATTAAAGGAAGTCCCAAAAAAGCAACTAAAGTTAAATCTAACTTTAAACCATTTAAATTTGGAAATCATTTATATCTAATTGGGATGCTAACTTATAATGCAAAAGATAAATTTGAAGAACTGGAGTATCTATATACAATAAATAAGGATCACTTTTTGTCGAAATTCAAGCGCCACTTTAAAAACATTAGATTTTTAAAGCGGTATGGTTATTTTAAAATCCCAATTGATAAACTTGATTTAGAAGATCGAGTTCATTATCCAATATTTTTAGGAAATGAACATCAAATTTTGAGTAGATTAGATTTTAGTTATAGAAGGAAAGTTTCGAAAGTTTATTCAAGGATAAAAATAAACGGTAAATTATTGATACTAAGAGCAGATATATACAATAATATTATATATTCTATTGTACCATTTTCAAAGATGTATAAAAAAAATAGTATTATTAAAATGAAACTAGCATACTATATTTCAAGTCTTTTCTATAAAAATAAAAAATATCATTTGAATCTATATTTTGAGAAGCAAGCATCTAAAGCAGACGAGTCTGGGTATCGTGTATTTGAAAAAGTAAAAGAGGAAAATGGGATTTTATCTAAAAATGTATTTATTTTAGATGAAGATTCCTTAGCATATAAGGACATGAAGTTTAAGTATAAAGGCGATTTAATAAAGCGATTTAGTTTCAAACATTATTTATCAATATTTAATGCTGATTACTTTTTAAGCAGCGACTTATCTAATCATGTAATTAATGATCGAATTTATATTAATGAAATCATGAACAAAGTTAAAAATGTACCACTAATTTTTTTACAGCATGGAATTATGTTTGCGAAACCAGTTGAAAATCCACTAGGAAAAATATTCTATAAAAAATATTCACAATATAATATCTATAAAAATGTGGTCAACTCACAATTAGAGGCACAAGAATTTTATAAAATGGGTTATTCAGATCAAGATTTACTTCAGACGGGTCTAGCCACTTTTGATTACGCTAAATTAGACAAAGTCTCTAATAAAATTGTATATATGCCGACCTATAGATACTGGGAGGAGGGGATGATTTATAGCGGGGATATAGAAAAAACAACGTATTTCCAATCAATACTCAAAGTAATCAAAGCTTTTGAAAAGTCGAATATGAAAGATAGGTTACTAGTTGTTTCACATAACAAATTTGCTGAGTATATTAATGGAAGCTTAAGTGAGTACAGCGATATAATTGCTGCAAATCCATCAGAAGCCTTAAAAGTCGGAAGAATATTTATCACAGATTATTCCTCTGCTATTTATGATGCTATTTACAGGGGAGCATATCCTATCTTTTATTGGGAGGATAAAGAATATCTTATTGAAAAGTATGGAGCTAACCCACCTGTTAATGAAGAAAATGCACCAGGGAAAATCGCAAATAGTATAGAAGCACTTATTGAAGAGGTGAGCTTTGCTGAAATAAATAATTATGAAGTTAGTCCTGAACATAAAGAGAAGTATTTAAAAATTAATTCTTTTAATGATAATAAAAATACTGAACGAATAATAGATCATCTAAAGAAAGACAGTATTTTATAATTGTATAGCTAGTATTGTAGTAAAGGCAGAATTGAGGTGTGGACAATGATACATAGAGTAAGGAACTGGTCAAAGAAATTAATATATTTTCCTATGATGAAAATAGTGTATAGAGTCCTGAAAAATCTAATTCCTTCAAAAGACAATTTGATTTTATTTGAAAGTGGTTTAGGTAAGCAAATATCGGATAGTCCTAAAGCGATATATGATGAAGTTGTAAAGAGGAAATTACCTTATCAAAAAGTATGGATTTACAACGGAAATGTTGAATTTAGTGACCCAAATACCAAGGTTGTGAAGAGATTAAGTTTAAAGTATTATTACTACTTAGCTAGATCGAAGTATTGGGTTAACAATCAAAACTTCCCAACTTATATTGAGAAACCTGAACAAACGATATATATTCAAACTTGGCACGGAACACCCTTGAAAAGAATGTTACATGATAACGAGTATTTTAAACTTTATAAGAAAGAATATGTAGAGAAAGTAAGTAAAGCAATTGGAAATTGGGATTATTTAATATCGCCTAGTCCGTACGCTACTAAACAGTTTCAATCTGCTTTTAAATATAAAAAAAAAGTATTAGAAGTTGGATATCCTAGAAATGATATTTTTTATGAAGAAAATATTGAAGAAAAAAAGAAGGATATAAAACAAAAACTAGGCTTATCAATATTGAAAAAGGTGATATTATATGCACCTACATTTAGAGATGAGGAACCAGACAAGTTTAAATTACAATTAGATTTAAAGAAAATGAAAGAGCACTTAGGAAAGGAGTATATTATTCTTTTAAGAATGCACATTGTTATTAACAAACGACTTGATATTGATGAGAAAGCTTCAGACTTCGCAGTAAATGTATCATCATTTTCAGACATTCAGGACTTGATGCTCGTAGCTGATATATTGATAACAGACTATTCATCCGTGATGTTTGATTTTGTGAATACAAATAAGCCGATGCTATTCTTTACTTATGATTTGAAAGAATATCGTGATAAATACAGAGGGTTTTATTTTGATTTTGAAGTAGAAGCACCTGGCCCTCTTTTAAACAATACTGATGAGATTATTACTTCAGTACAACAATTATCTAGTCTCCAAGAAAATTATAAAGAAAAGTATGAGCAGTTTAAAGAGAAGTTCATCCCATTAGATGATGGACAATCAACAGCACGGATTGTAAATCTATTATTTGAAAATAAAGGTAGTGTTTTTCTTTATGATTAAGATAGACATTGTATTACCCTGGGTTGACGGAAATGATGAGAGTTGGAGGAAACAGAGAGAATATTATGATGGACAAACTAAGAACGAAAAAATTAACGGGGAAATCAGATATAGAGATTGGGATAACTTACAATATATTTTTAGAGGTATAGACAAGAATATGCCTTGGGTTAATAAAGTCCATTTAATTACATGCGGACATATACCTAATTGGTTAAATATTTCTTGTTCAAAATTAAATGTTGTGAAACATGAAGAGTTTATTCCTAGTGAATTTTTACCAACATTTAATTCACATGTAATTGAATTACACATGTATAAAATAAGAGAATTATCAGAACATTTTATATACTTTAATGATGATATATTTATATTAGATCAATTAGAACCAAGTGATTTTTTCACTAATGGTTCACCCAATGATATGGCCGTGGAAATTCCAATTACATCGAAAATAAGCTCCAATATTTTCTCGCATTTTTTAATCAATAATAATTCATTGATTAATAAAAATCATCTCAAAAAGAAAGTTCTAAGAGAGAATTTCACTAAATTTTATTCATTGAAATACAAATCATTGTTAATTAAAAATTTTCTGTTGGGACATTTTAATAATTTTTCTGGCTTTTATCATCCTCACTTAACACAATCTTTTCTAAAAACTACATTTTTTGAAGTTTGGGAAAAGGAGTATCTGTATTTGGAGAAAGTTTCTAAAAATAAATTTAGAAACTATATAGACGTCAACCAGTATTTGATGAGGGAATGGCAATTGGTAAATGGCAGATTTGAGCCTAAAAACATTGATAAATTAGGAAGGTATTTTAATTTAATTGATGATACAAATAAGATAGAGCAATATATAAAATGCAAAAAGTCTAAAATAGTTTGTTTAAATGATAATGGTCATGTTAAGAAATTTAATTTAACTAAAGAAGCAATAAATGCTACTTTTGAAGAAATATACCCTCAAAAATGCAGTTTTGAAGTATAGTAAAGTCGACTATATATGTTGAAATAAATAATTTAGCGAAAAAAAGCTGCTTCGTAGCCATTGGGATGCCCTAGCCAACCTAATAAGGTGCCCGCGTTAGATAAGTTCAACCTATACAGTGTCTTAATTAAAGTAATGTTATTTCGGTTTCAGACCCAATAAATTTCTTTTTATATTGTAGAGAATGATATCTGATTATAGGGGCTGTGTATTAAAGTGAAATTATTAATTGAACAATGGCAATCAAAATATCTAGTTCTTCGACTTGCTTTTTTTCAAGTACAAAGCGCAAATCGTAACAATTTTTTAGGTGTGCTGTGGGAGTTACTTAATCCGTCAATTCAAATTGGGATGTACTGGTTTGTTTTTGGTTTAGGGATTCGTGGGAATGCAGATGTAGAGGGAATTCCTTTTGTATATTGGATGCTTTCAGGTATTGTTATGTGGTTTTTTGTAAATGCAGCTATAATTGAGGGAACAAAGTCTATTTTTCAAAAGCATAACCTTGTTGCGAAAATGAATTTTCCACTAACTGCAATTCCAGCTTATGTAGTCATGAGTAAATTTTATGTTCATATCATTATGGTTAGCATGATAGTTATTATTTTTTCGGTTGCAGGATATATCCCTTCAATATATTATATTCAATTACTCTATTTTATGTTGATGACGTATTTACTTTCATTCGCTGTTTCCTTACTAGGATCAACATTAGCGGTGCTTGTTCGTGATGTTCAAATGCTTGTCCAAGCGGGGCTACGTATTTTGTTTTTTGTTTCGCCTATCTTATGGTTGCCAGATATGTTGCCGCAAGCTGTGCAAAAGATCATTATGTTGAATCCATTCTATTATTTGGCGAATGGCTATCGGGCTTCGTTGTTATATCAAGAATGGTATATCATTGAACAATGGCCACTAACACTATATAACATTATTCTCGTTGTTGGTATTTTAAGTGTAGGATCATTTTTACACTTTAAGATGAGAGATCGATTTGCTGATTATATTTAAATTGAGGTGTATATGTTGAAAGAGTCAGTAGTTATTAATCAGGTGTCAAAAACGTATAAAATGTATACATCAAAAAAAGATCAGTTATTAGATTTGCTCTTTTTAAAGCGTAATATTCCGAGTTTTGATGCGCTAAAAGATATTTCTTTTACTGCTTATGAGGGAGACATTGTGGGTTTAGTGGGGATTAATGGATCTGGAAAATCTACTCTAAGCAATTTAATTGGTGGAATAACGCAACCTACTAATGGAGAAATAATAAAAAATGGCTCAGTTAATGTTATTGCGATTAATGCTGGATTAAACAATCAACTCACAGGTATAGAAAATATTGAATTCAAATGTTTGTTAATGGGATATTCTAAAGAGAAAATAAGGAAGTTAATGCCGGAAATTATAGAGTTCTCCGAGTTGGGCGATTTTATTTACCAGCCTGTAAAAAAATTTTCTAGTGGTATGAGATCAAAGTTAGGATTTGCTATTAGTGTAACTGTAAACCCTGATATTATTGTAATAGATGAAGCTTTGTCAGTAGGTGACCAAACGTTTACGAATAAAAGTTTGGAGAAAATGTTAGAATTCAAAGAGCATGGAAAGACAATTTTTTTTGTTAGTCATAATTTAGCGGAGATAAGAAGATTTTGTACGAAGGCAGCCTGGATAGAAGGCGGTAAATTAAAACAATATGATGAAGTCAATGCTGTTATGGATCAGTACGAAGCGTTTATTAAAGAATATAAAAGCTGGGGTGTTAAAAAACAACAGCAATATAGGGATGAACTTCTCAACAATAGAATGCACGTGTAAGCGGTGTGAACTTGTGCGCAACCTGCAAAAGATAGAGTAATGTAGGGATTACCCGAGACAAGTAGTGAGGAAAGTCAGGAAAGACAAGAGATTGGTTCGTTTTAGTATTGGGATGAGAATAATAGATAACTAAAATTAAATTATATAAAGCTTCTTAATAATTTTATATAAAGATAGTAAATATACGAGGAGGTGTGAAATGATTAAAGGTAAACTGATAAATAATAACTCGAGAAATTTAGTAATAGTATTCCAGGCCGTTGGGGTTTTATCTAAAGAAGACTTTGAAGAGATAATTAATAATCGAGTTACTCAAGACGAAGTGAGTATTAAACATCAAAAATATTCTTGGTATAAATTTGGTAATGTTGATTATGCAGATTACTTTTTTATAGAAGATCGTTTTTCTAGTAGTTATGGATGGTATATGATTGATTCGGGTAAAAGTGTAATAAATGAATTTAATAAAGAATTAGAAAAATTCATTGTTGAAAATGGTTATAACTCTGTGACCGCATTCGGTAGTAGTAAAGGTGGATCTGGTGCTTTATTGTATGGTTTAATAAATCCGAGAATAAACAGAGTTTTTTCATTAGTACCCCAGATACACCCAGTAGATTACATTGATAAATATTTAGGAAAATATAGATCATTATTCTTCCCCAAAAATAATCTGGATATTGAGCTTTATTTTAATAATATTTATTTCAATGAAGAACTCTATAAAGATGGAAGTCATTTGAATACTAAGGTTTATTTGTACACGGGTGTAGGTGATGAACAATATAAACCAGCATTAGAGTTTAATCAATTTTTATCAAAAAAGTTGGGTAATGATTGCAATATTATTATTAATACAAGTTTAAAGAACCATAATCCTATTGTTTTAGATAATGTTCCATTTGTAAGATCTGCTTTAAAATTAATTGCAAATGATGAAATCATGAGAGGTCCAAGGTTATCAAATATTCGTGAAAATATTTTATTACTTAGAGACAAGTAATAAAATACACATTGTTGAAAAGTAAGCCTTCAATCAAATAACGGATACCCAAACACAGCAGCTCTCTAGTACAATCATGGAATCATTTTTAGGAGGCGCTTCTTAATGTTGCATGGTAAGCGTCATTTTACGCTTACGTATCAAAAAGGTGCGTTTATTTTTATAGTACGGGCTTACGGTACATATTATCATTTGATTTCGTACTGGAATCGAATAATAATATGTTTTTGCTATATTAACTAGCCACTGGTGTTAGTATAAGAGAGAAGCATGTTTTGATGGAGGATTGCATTTATGAAAGAGTTTTTCACTAAATATATAAAAGTATTTTGTTCATTTTTCCCAATTCGAAATGTAATCTTATTTGAGAGTGTACCTGATATGGATGGGAATTCGAGAGCTGTATTTGATACAATGGTGAAATTAAATTTTCATGAAAAGTACAGGTTAGTTTGGCTAGTAGACAATAAGGTTACATACAATAATTATGAAATAGAAAATATTTACTTCGATTATAAACCCACTAGCTTGTTTAAAAAAATAATGTATGTATTAAAGTATTTTAATGTGAAAGTGAAGATATCAGAAAATGCTTGTTATCCTAAATTCCATCGTCGTACAGTAGCGATTCATTTAGGCCATGGTACGGCCATCAAAAATACGGGTTCATTAATGCATATAAATGGCTCAGCTGACTATGCACTTTATCAAAGTGAAGCTGTAAAGGAAATCACGGCTGAGTTGCATAATTTAAATGAGGATCAATTAGTCTGTCTCGGTTATCCTAGAAATGATAATTTAATAAAGGGTAGCAGAACAGCGGTCGATGAAAATTATATTGTTTGGTTACCTACGTTTAGAAAGTCTAATTTATCAAATAGACTAGATTCTGATTATGACTTTCCATTAGGAATCCCTATTTTAAAAGATTTATCAGAAGTACGGCATTTGAATTCGATTTTGAAACGAAATAATTTTAAACTCTACATAAAACCTCATTTTGTCGCACGTTTAAATGAGTGGGATGTTGTAGATTTTAGTCATGTAAAGTTAATTACAGAAGATTACTATAAGAATCAAGGTTTATTACTGTATGAGTTTTTAGGAATGTCTAAAGCATTAATAACAGATTATTCCTCTGTTTATTTTGATTACTTATTAATGGATAAACCAATTGGGGTTACTGTAGATGATTTACAACAGTATGAAAAAGGGCTTGGTTTTGTCTATGATGATTTCAAAGGGACTATTTTAGGTGAACTGATAGATAGCTATGAGGATTTAGAGAAATATATTATAAGTTGTATTGAAAATAATATTGACATTCGTTATCTAAGGGCAAGAAAGGAGATGTTCAATAAATTTACGGACGATCAATCTTCTATAAGAGTAGTGGATTTTTTGAAGGAGCGAGCGGATTTATAAAGTGTATAGGAGCAATGACAAATGAAAGTCCTACATATTATCCCCACACTCCGTGTAGGTGGAGCCGAGAAGTTATTAGTAGATACATTAGAGGAAATGTTAAGCCAAGGAGTAAAGTGTGAGCTTATTGTTTTAACAGAGGAGCAAGATTTTTTCAAAGAGCGATTATCAAAAATGAATGTAACTGTGTATTATTCAAGCTGTAAAAGTGTTTACGATCCGAGGAATATATTATTTATAAAAAGAGTTGTTCAGCAGAATGAGTATGATTGTGTACATACACATCTCTTTAGTGCACAGTTATTTATGGCTATTGCTAATAGAACTTTTTGGGAAAAGTTGCCGTTGATTACGACGGAGCATAGTACGAATAACCGTCGACGTGAAAATAAAATATTTTACTATTTGGATAGCTGGATGTACAAGCAGTATGATCAAATTATTGCTATTACAGAAGGAACACGAGAAAAATTAGTTCGCTATCTTAGCAGTACCGAGAAGAAAACAGTAGTTGTTTATAATGGACTTCAACTTGCTGATTTTCAACAAACTGCAACACCTGATCAATCATGGGAACCAATTGATAATGAAGTAATTATTTTAATGGTTGCTGGTATGCGCGCTGAAAAAGATCATACAACATTGATTCGTGCAAGTAAGTTATTGCCTGAGAACTATCGGGTAGTTTTTGTTGGCGATGGTGATCTTCTTGAAGAAACGATAGATTATTCAACAATGCATGGCCGGGAAACGATTGTTTTTTTAGGTGCTCGTTCGGATGTGCCAGCTATTATGAAGGCGGCAGATATATTTGTTTTATCTTCAAAATGGGAAGGTTTCGGGTTAGTAGTTGTAGAAGCGGCAGCGGCAGGTCTTCCTATCGTTGCATCGAATGTGGCTGGATTAAAAGAAGTCGTCAAGGATGTAGATGGTTTGTTATTTGAACCTGGGAATGAATCTGATTTAGCTGAAAAGATTATGCAAGTTACTACAAAAAAGTCTACTGTTACACAAGAGTATTTAGAAAAATATCATATTACGAATATGGTATCGAGCTATTTGGAATTATATAAGCAGGCAATAAATACAATGTGATACTAATGAAAGCGTGATACTATGAAAGTTTTGTTCGGAGCGTCAGTCTATAATCATTTATCTATTTTCCATAAGCCTTTTATGGCAGCGTTTCAGAAGCAAGGCTACGAAGTGCATGCTATTGGCAGTAACTCTATGGGAAGAAAAGAAGAGCTGGTAGAAATGGGTGTTATTTGTCACGATATCGATTTTGATAGGATTCCTTTTTCAAAAAAGAGCTTATCGGCTTTACGCAATCTACATTGCTTATTTAATCAGCACTACTTCGATTTAATTCATGTACATACACCTACGGCCGCTTTTTTAATAAGATATGCTGCGTTAAAGCATAAGCAGGGCAAAATTCTTTACACAGCCCATGGTTTTCATTTTTATAAAGGCGCCCCGTTATTAAACTGGTTGATTTATTTCCCAGTGGAATGTTTGGCCGCACGTTGGACAGACGTGCTTATTACGATTAATGATGAAGACTATAGGCGTGCACTGAAGATGGGGCAGTCTGTGCGTTATGTTCATGGGGTAGGTGTTGAGCCGATGAAGGTGGAAATGACCGTGGAGGCAAAGAAGTTGCTGAAATCATCACTCGAACTTTCGGATGATACAGTTGTCATATCCTATGTTGCTGAAATCAATAAGAATAAAAATCATAGATTTCTATTGAGAAATTGGCAGCAAATTAAGGAGAAGAGTCCGACTGCTGTACTTTTACTGATTGGTGTAGGAGATATGAAGGTTGAGATAGAGCAGTTTATTGTAGAAGAGCAATTGGCCGATATTAAGGTGTTGGGATATCGTAATGATGTATATCAGTTGTTGCAAATAACTGATATTATGGGGTTATTATCCTACCGTGAAGGATTGCCCAAAAGTATTATGGAAGCGATGGTGGCAAGTATTCCTTGTGTTGTGTCAGATACACGGGGATTACGTGATTTGATAACTAATGGTGAAAGTGGATATGTTGTGCCACACGAGGATGATACTGCGCTGGTAGAATCGTTTGTAAGTCTATTGAATGACAAAGAAAAGCGATTGGCGATGGGGGCTGTTGCGTCCCGAGATGTAGAACCATATCGATTGGAGAATGTGTTGCAGGAATACATAGCTATCTATGATGATGCATTAAGAAAAGGATGAGTTAGATGAAAGTGCTCATAACTGGTGGATTGGGGTATATCGGTAGCCATACGGCTGTAGAGTTGTCGAGTAAAGGGCATGAATGTTTCATTGTAGATAATCTGATAAATAGCAATCGGGATGTGTTCAATCGAATTGAGATGCTGGGCAAACATCCAATCAGTCTTATGATGGTGGATTTGTTAGATCAAAAAGCGCTAGCAGACGTATTTAGACGTTTTAAATTTGACGCGGTTATTCATTTTGCTGGGCTAAAGGCAGTAGGTGAATCGGTTAAAAATCCACTTTTATATTATGAACATAACTTGATGTCCACACTAAACCTCCTAAAAGAAATGAAAAAAGCTAATGTGAAAAAGCTTGTATTTAGTTCCTCTGCAACTGTATACGGTGATTTGTCGACACCGCCAATTACTGAAGATGCACCGACATCTATTATTAATCCATACGGACAAACCAAGTTAATGGTAGAAGAAATACTAACGGATTTGGCACAATCAGATCCTGAATGGAGTACAGCCTTATTAAGATACTTCAATCCTATCGGGGCACATCCATCGGGGCTGCTTGGTGAAAATCCGAACGGAATACCGAATAATTTGATGCCTTATCTTACACAGGTCGCAAAGGGAAAGAGAGAATATCTCAGTATATTTGGCAACGATTATCCTACTCATGACGGAACAGGTGTTAGAGATTATATTCATGTAATGGATTTGGCCGAGGGACATGTCAAAGCGTTAATATATTTGGAGAATAATACGGGTGCCCATACTTTTAACTTAGGTAGTGGTAGAGGCTATTCAGTATTGGATCTTATAAAGACATTTGAAGAGGTTAACAACGTACATATACCTTACCGAATCGTGGACAAGCGCCCAGGCGATATTGCAGTAAGTTATGCAGATTCATCAAAGGCTGAACGAGAACTTGGTTGGAGAGCGACTAGGGGATTAGGTGAGATGTGTGAAGATGCTTGGCGATGGGAGAAGGGCTTGGAAAAATCGGTAGATAAGACAATGGAGTAGTTGACAATGAGAATTATGATTACTGGTGAAAATGGATACATTGGGAACAAAATCGAACGCTATTTACATGGGAGTCATCAGGATATAGACATCCAAAGAATTTCGGCGAGAAACTTTACTGAGAACAGTTATTCATTTGAGGGCGTTGAATCTATTATTCATACTGCTGCTTTAGTGCATCAAAAAGAGTCGAATTACACGGAGCAGGATTACTTCGATGTGAATTGTTCATTAACCATAGAGTTGGCGCAGAAGGCAAAGGGTGCGGGAGTGAGACACTTTGTATTTTTCAGTACGATGGCTGTGTATAGTAATACAACGAAGATAATGGAATCCACTCCTGTGAACCCGACCTCGTTGTATGGTAAAAGTAAGCTTGCTGCTGAAAAACAGCTTATGGAACTGGCTGATGAGCAGTTTATTGTTTCTATCATTAGACCACCAATGGTGTATGGCCCTGGCTGTCCTGGTAACTATGCGCTATTGAGTAAATTGGTGAAGAAAACACCTGTTTTTCCGCTTGTTGCTAACGAGAGAAGTATGATATTTATCGATAATTTAACAGAGTTTGTCCGTCAATTGATTAAAAATCAGGATGAAGGGATATTTCATCCTCAAGATCGAGAATACATTCGAACGTCTGACATGGTAAATGAAATCGCCAGCGTACATGGGCGGAGGATTATCATGAGCAAGTTGTCTGGTAGGTTATTAGTGAAACTGTTTGGACGGATGAGCATTGTATCCAAGGTTTTTGGTGATTTGACTTATGCTAAAGAGTTATCCAAGTACCGAGATAACTCTTATCAGTTGGTCGGCTTAAAAGAAGCAATTAAAATGAGCGAAGTAACAATAGAGGATTGAGAACTATGAATTTTAGTAAAAGAGTGATGGACGCAGTATTATCCTTTCTGGCAGTACTTGTATTCATGCTACCAATGGCGATTGTTGCAATATTGATCAAACTAGATTCAAAAGGTCCAGTTATATTCAAACAGAAGCGTCTGGGCAAGAACAAAGTGGTATTCAATATATATAAGTTTCGCACGATGAGAACAGACACTCCCAATGTATCGACTGAGGATCTAGGCGACCCATCACTATATATAACGAAGTTAGGCAAGTTCTTGCGTAAATCCAGCTTAGATGAGCTGCCACAGTTGTTCAATATTCTTGTGGGGCATATGTCGATTGTTGGGCCAAGACCAGCTTTGTATAATCAGTATGTTTTGATTGCAATGCGTGATGAGGTAGGAGCAAATAGCATTCGTCCTGGGCTTACGGGGTATGCGCAGGTCAGAGGCCGTGACTTTATTTCGGATCAGGAGAAGGTAGGCTATGATAAGTATTATGTTGAGCATATGAGCTTGTGGTTGGATGTTAAGATTATTTGTTGGACGGCGAAGAGTGTGGTGAGGTCGGAGGGGGTTCGGGTGGATTGAGGGGATTGTCAGATATCTCGATTAACGAGGGGGATATACGGTGACTAGACAAATTGCAACCTTTGCGGTTATATCAATCAGTGTGATTTTTGGGATACTTCTTATTTTCATAGATGGATTGGCCGGTAGTAAACTAGAGATAGCGGTTGCTGTATCGGCTCTTGCAACGGGGGCGACAGGTATAATTTTAGGCCTGTCATCATTGAAACAGGCTAGCTTTGGGGCAATTCGAGAGTATTACCAACAAGGTGATACGAAAGAGATGATTGAAAATAGGAAAAAAGTTTATGGTCTGGAAATTGAGGATACAGAATTAGTAGAGCAAGCAGCGTCTGAAATTTGTGGCTTTTATCACTTTTGGGGAATGATGGTTTCTAAAGGTTACCTACCTATCTGGATATTCGAAGGTTCCTCTGGGGTAGCTGTTGTTAAATTATTTAGCTTGCTAGAACCGCATATCAGCGAGAGGCAAAAGAAAAACAAGTACTATGCTGAAGGTTTTGAACAGCTTGCGAAAAAGATTAAAAAGGAATATGGGCATACGTATGAGCCTTAAGTTGAAGTCGATTCTATTTTTTAAATATAGAAGGTCATGATGTCTATGGATTGGGGATTATGAAATTAACTCGTAAAGGAGAAATTAGAATGACTGTTCAGCCAGAGAAGTTTTATGAGTCTTGTTTGACCTATAATATAATCCAATACTTTGATGAGGTACTTGAGCAAAAAGTATACCCATTTAGTATTAGTCAGTTAGAGGAAAAATCTGCGGGATATGATTATGGATATGAAGTTTCGAATAAGTCTTTTTTTATTCAATATAAGCGACCTATAGTAGAGATGAATGGAGATCTATGTTCATGGAAGATTAATAAGGAGCAACTTAAAACTATAAACTCACACAACTACAATATTTATACATACTACGCTTTGCCAAACTTTGGTAGTTTTAAAGATTGGTATGAAGGGTTGGATAAAACTTATTTTATTGAAGCTTCAAAACTTCAACAATATTTAGGGAATAATAATGCCAAGAATCCCACAATAAATGCTAGGAAATATAAGTTGGACAACTGGGATACTCTAAGTAAAAAAATTGAAGGTGCATATAGGAACTTAGCTGAAGATAGCTTTCGCCAAACTATATATCTATCTGATATCTTGAAGTATGCAAACAGATTAACTGATGAAAGCAAAAATTCTACATGGTTTTATTTATTAGAGGACAATTATGAAATATAATAATTATGAAGTATTAGGTAGTTACAGTACAAGGGATGGCGGTAGCATAATGCTAACCATGGGAAGTAATTTGGTATATAACACAGAACTTAATACCTATATCCATGAGACTACTCATATGTTTCTAAATAATAGTACCAATTTAGGTTTTATTTTATTGACATTGGAATTGGAATTGAGTTTATCGAAAGATAATAAAGACTATCAACATGTCAACGTCTTGAAGAAAATCGAACAATTAATTTTTAAACGCACTCAAGAGGTCCAAGAAATCTTTGCTAATAACTCTGAATTACTTTGGATAGAGGAATATATAAGTAAAAAAGCAAAAGATAAATTTTATAAAATGAAGCCATTACAATATCAAAATTATTTTAATGAATTAAAAATAATTAATTCTAAAAAGTCGTTAAGCCACCAAGAGAAAATGGCTCATATCCAACAAATTTGTATGTACTCCATGAATGTACCAGTATTCAATCAACAATTCATTGATGCTTTGAAATCTACAACAACATTAAATAAATATTTTCTAATCCCAAGCAGTAATCCTAGACAAAGATTTAAAAAAGCTTTGGGTTTTTTTAAATCCAATACAGACTTTAAATTAGAGAATGAAAATGAAATATTGGACTTCAATGAGCTAATTTCGGCGCTACGGGAGCTGAAAATTATAAAATACACAGATTTGAAATTTCCAAGATTTAAGGAAATTGAAAAAATGTTTATGGAAGATGGGCAAATAAGTAGATCTAAAATTGAAAGCTTTACTTCTAAAATCCAAGATGATATGGATACTAAAGTTAAACTTTTTGACTTTCAGAATTTAAGAACAACACGTGTAAATAATTTTAATGGTTATGACAGTTTTGGTACTTTTATTATAAAAAACTGCAATGTATTAAATGATGAAATGAATAATTATTATCTCTTAAAACAGGGAAGAATTGATAAAAAGATTGGCTATATTAGTCACGAGATTAATAAACTTGATTTGTATAGTTTTTTACGAAAATATAATGTTATTGGTGTCCCTATATATGAATTTGACTTAGAGAAAATGAAGCCAATTTACCTAGAGGGGATAACCATTCCGATTGTTGTACTATTCGATGACTATAATGATTTTAAAAAGGCAGTTTCCAAGTTGATTGCGAAAGATGAATTAATCATCGGTGACTTATACGATGCAGATTACAATAACTTTTTTACTGTTTTATTATTTAGAACTCGTAGTAACCCCAACGTGATTTTTGTGTTTCCTACCCTGAGAAAATTGGCGGTAAAACTAACAAAAGAGCTATTTCTAGAAGATAAAACCTCGTTTTCCAAAGAAGTAAATTACTTAAGTATTCTTTCGGTATTTGAAAAAGAACCAGATATGCTTAAATTCATATTTTGGATTTTTAATTTCTTGCTAAATGAGGCTAATGAGGATCGTGAATCATTAGCAAGCTTAACAAGAGAAATAGTTTCAAATCTCTTTAATCAAACCCTTCAAATTAGACCTAACCGTAGTAGTTATTATTCTGATTTAGCCAATTTACCTACACTGTATACGGTTGGCGAACCTTTTTACGTATTAATGCAGTTTGTCAAAAATTCAAATACTGGACAACTGTATGCTCATCCAGACCATTTAGGAAACGATAGTATGGTGTTTTTCCATGATAAGAAATGTGCGGAGAATTGGAAAGAATTGAATTTCGATGATTCCTCATTACGCGCAGTTGGGGTAGATAAAGTATACTGGAGCACTTTGAAAACTAAATTATTAAAGACTAATATAAATATAATACTCGTTCAAAGTTTTGATGAATCAATAGGACAGGTGTTGGATGTTAATACTATCGATTATTTAATATCTATCTCTAATGGGTAAAATCAAAAAAGCCTCACAGAGATTTCTCCGTGAGGCTTTCCCGACATAACTTCAACTATTTAACAATAAATTGCCAGAAGTGAAATTATTATAACTTGGACTCTTTGGTATTATAAACAACGCATATAAACAAGTAGCACCTCATGGTACGATACACTTGAAAAATAGCTGTTATTTATAAAAGGAAATCGATAAATGCAGGAGGAGTTGGCCATGAAAAGCTCGACACTGAAGAAACATTTCCGTTTTTTGTTTTGGCCTTTATTGAAATTGGAGGGAGGTTCCTTCTACTCCTCAACCGGGCGTTAAAGTGATTCTTGACGATAGCGGGCTTGGATTTTTGGTTGAAGCCACATAAGCTAAGTTATTAATTATTCTTCTGAGGAACTTGTCTTGGTTTATTATTCCTTATTCCAAATATTGGTAGTATAATTTAAAGAATCATACTTTTAGTAAGGGGAGAAATTAATGACAGCTCAACAACAAGCAGCAATCCAATCCATGATTGACTGGCTTGCAGATGAACACGAACTCGGGCGGCAACCTAGAAAAATAGAAATTGCAGGAGAATTTGATTTACATGATGTGCACTACTACATATTCAGGTATAAGAAAACAATGCTTGGAACATTGATCCTTGGCGCATGTGGAGGCTATGAGGATGTGTCTGATACTGAGCATTGCGGCCATATATTCAGCGAGATGCAACCTTGCGACTCGGCGACTGCAGAGGGGTGGGGGCACTTACTATTATCGTATATCTAAATGTAGAAATTCTTCATAAGATATTACTTTCGTAGGCACACCAGCGTAATCATATACAGCTTCGCACTTGGCTGCAAAACGAGCATCGGCTGTGACAAAGATGTCGGCTTTGCTTGCATATATCGCATGAGAAACATCATGTAAACGTGATACTGTCTTTTTCATTTTCTCTCCTCTATAGCCAATGCTCTCTAACACATTAAATAATGTACTAATTAATCGTTCTGTTTTCCGATGACTCGACAAATAAAAATATGCATTTTCCATCGGTAACCGATAAATTAAAAAGTCAATGGCGTGTATATTGATATAATCCAAATAACTTTGGACTTTAGAATGATAGAAAATCTGATTGGGGAGTTCATTGCTCATCACTGCACTATCAAATGAAAACTCTTTTTGCATCTCTTTAAAAGCACTCATCTGGTGATATTCGATACTTTCAGCTAATTCGGTAGCTTCTAAATTACCGACCACATTATTATAAACTTCGTTTGCATCTTTTTTATACGCAATGATATCACCATCTAAGACTGGTAAAAACACATTTTTTTCAAATAATTTATTCATACCCGTAATATATCTGTCTATTTCCTTCTGTTTATGAGTCAAATTAATATTGACCACTTCTTCTAAATACGGTGGACCATAGAAAAATGAATAGTGATTTTTAAAGTCGTCAAGATTGTTGTATGTTTCAATTCCTTTTAAATAATTCACAAAGATATTATAGTCTAAATAAATTTTAGTCTTCAAAGTGAACACTCCTCCCTCTATAAATATTGGTGAATTAACGGTTTGAGCCGTTGTAAGTGTGCCAAAAAAATTTTGACACGTTGATAAACAGTAACAGTTAGATGCGCGAGTCTTCAAACAGAACGGGTTATGCTACGCGGTCATAGCTAGATAATAGTAGTTGCAATGATACTTGTGTATTTATTTTAAGTTGCTAATGCATTTCTCTTTCCATAACACTTGTATTTCTTGATTTAGCAATGCCATTCGTTTTAGATGATTGCTGTGTTCATTGGGATATAGATAAAGTGATGATGGAGTATTGCGTTCGGATTTGTAAAATGACAATCTAAGTTCCTTTAATATCTCACTAATATGTACTAATTTTGAAAGAGTACTATATTCATTCATAAGAGACCTAAAAGAAAAAAGTATAATTATAAAGCCAGCTGCCATGATGCTTAGGGCAATGAATTCAAGATTATTTGCATTGTCTCGATAGATTGAAATTAAATAGGGAACAGTGATTGTAAGTAACCCTATATTACGTGTTTTTTTGGCTTGATTTAATTTGTTAATCCTTTCAATTCTTTCTTTGACCAAATCTTCAACAATAATATTTTCGTTAATGGTGTTTAGGCAAATATCTGACGTAGTTTTCACGCCCCGCACAAATTTATTAATTCTACTTATATCGAAACTCTGCATATTACCATATGATTTTTCGATTGCCTTTGCGAACCAATAGGATCCTATAAAAACTGTAAATAAAAAGATTACAAAGAACACGATGGATAGAATAACTTTGTATTGCTGGAGGAACCAAATAAATAATCCTGCTTCAATTATAATTAAAAATAGAAGAAAAGGTGATTTTTTACTGATTGCCATAGATTCAGCAAGTTGCTTACGTGGACCTAATTCAGCTGTATACTGTTTTACTATTAAGTTTAGTGTGTTCAATATAATCCCTCCCAATTTATTCATGTAGTACAAGTACGTGTCATGGTAATCGAAAGTTTCATTTTGGGATTAAAGTCTGCTGAAAAGAAGAAATATGGAGTAGTAAAAAGCTGAATAAGGCAAGGAAGGTCGTGAACGGTGTCGAATGAGGAGGCTTGTGAGAAGTCCTCATTCGGCTTTTTTTTAGATGATCAAGGGAATAGGTAAGACCTTCATGATGTAAAATGATTGGTATTTCAACTATATCACAAACAAATTGATTACCCAATCTGCTATACTTAATGTAAAAAATGAACTTGAGAAGGTGGTTATTGTGAATAATAACTTTATTTTAAATCGTTTTTTTTCACAAGTGACTTTTGATAACGCATTGAATATCGGTACAAACTCGATTTACGATGAATGTGTTAAGCAATATGTAGATAAAACGAATGTAGAAACAAATATAGAAATAATTGAGGAACTTTATCATTACTTGCAAAAAAACTATCGCAACGAATATTTTTATAAAAACACACTTTTCAATAAAAATATAATTGGAAAGCATAGTTTGAATACGACGACCGCACTCACTGAAGTGCCCATTCATAAGTCTAAGGCAGATTTTATTAAGATCAATGGAAAAGCAGTAGTGTATGAAATCAAAACTGAATTGGATTCCCTTGAAAGGTTAGAACAGCAATTAGTCGATTATTATAAGGCGTTCACAAATGTCTATGTAATCACTAGTGAGTCTAATGAAGATAAAGTGCAAAAAATGTTAACTGGAACGAATGTTGGCTTGATGGTTTTGACAAAGCGTAATCAATTTAGTGAAAGAAAAAAGGCTACCGAAGACTATTCTTTATTAGATAAGGAAGTTATGTTTAAGGTCTTACGAAAAGAAGAGTTCGAAGCCATTATTGAAGGTTATTATGATTATTTACCTGAAACCAAGCCTGTTTTTTATTATAGCGAGTGTTTCTTGCTATTCAATAAGATTCCACTACGAAAAGCACATGAACTATTTGTTCAAGAACTAAAGAAAAGAAATAAGCTAGATGTACAAAACTACTTAGAACATGTCCCATATGAGCTACGCTTTTTAGTATATTTTTCACAATCAATCCAAAAGAACTACCAAGAACTAAGCCGTTTTTTAAAAAATGACTGGAGGTAGTGATATGTACTTTCCTTATCTTAGAGGTAGACAATTTGAATTAATTGCTTTGAGGGAGTTAGTTGAGCAAGGGTTAATAGGTGAAAATATAATTCCTGTTATTGAACCTATTAAACCGACTTCAACACTGCGATCAACGTTGGCGAAATTTGTTGAGATTGAGAAAAAAGTAGTAGTCATCAAGAATCCACAGGTTGGTAATTTTTTAAGTGAATATGGGGAGATAAACTCCACAGATAATTTGGTTTCTTTAATGGAAGATAACAATGATTTTATTATTAAAGCGCATATTATGAATCCTAACTCAATAACTGAGGTTGCTGAATTAACAAGCAAGGGGACTAAACTCGAAGATTTAGTAGTTGTAAGTACAGAGCGGGATTGTTTATCAATTTACAAAACATTATTTGACATGGTGGCTCCAAAGTATGTTTTAATCCCTGATAATTCAATATTTAGAAGAAGTATTCGTTCTAATCGAATCTTATTTGAAGATTATTTTCCAAAAGAACAAAGAAACTCTGATTACAAAGGTAAAGATGAATTTTTTTCGGAAGCTCATCTGTTTTTTGAGGATGAAAATTACAAAGGTTTTTCCGACTACTCAATTGTCGGTGAAGACTTCAATGAAGCTGGGTTCGCACCCTATGCGGTAGCTATTCACATTGTTTATTTTGGGAAAGATGGAGAACTGAGAGTAAAGAGCTTTGTGTCTGACTCAAATGATGACATTAGAGACCCAGCAAAAAAATACTATGAAGCACTTAGTCATTTAATGGAATGGCTTAAGAGTAACCCGATAGACCCTGAAACATATGCCTTGCAGCAATTTAGGAAGCATCATGCGGAAGGGACATATCCTGGACTTGGCACGGTCAAGAAACTATCCATTATGCATCACCTCGAATTAATGAGTAACTATTTCGATTGGAGAAATAACCTATGATTTGCTGTGCTAAGTGTTTTAAAGACAGTGAATTCATTGCAATTATCGAGTCGTTGGAGGTTACAGGTGATTGTGAAGTGTGTAGTCAGACAGATGTATCTATTTATGATACAGAAAAAAACAATAAATTGACCGAACTTCTTGAAGGCTTACTTGAGATTTATACACCTGTATCAGAAATGCCAGAAGAATTAAAAGAGCATAGAGCTGATTTTTCGTTATTAAAAGATGAGTTACATGCTAGATGGAATTTATTTAATGTAGATAGCTCTAAAGCTTATAAATTAATCAAAGGTCTTTGTCAGGCTAAATATGAGAAATCACAAAATCTATTTGAAGAAGCTGTAGGTATAAGAAGGATGTATGATGAAGAATTTAAGAAAAAATTTTCAATCCTGAAAAATTCTACATGGAGTCAATTTACTGATCAAATCAAGTATCAAAATCGTTTTCATATTGAATCTTTTAATGCAGCGATATTCAGTGCAATTATTGGCTATGCATCAACTACCTATGAAAAAGGTCATAAGTTTTATAGGGCGAGATTGTCTAATGATCACAATCAACCTTTCTCAAAGAAGGATATGGGTTCTCCGCCACCAGGAAAATCTTCAAATGGGCGGTTAAATCCTTATGGAATAAGCTGTCTTTATCTAGCAAGTAGCGAAAATATAGCTATTAAGGAAATTAGAACGGGGCTTCATGATAGCGTATCAATTGCAGAGTTTGAGCTACTTGAAAAAATTGAAGTGATTGATTTAACGATGATTGATAAATTCAGCCCTTTTCTAGGGGGAGAACTAGACTTTGATTACGAGAAATATGCAATTAATAAGGAGTACTTGTCGCATATTGCAAATGAAATTTTAATTCCTTTAAAAAGAGGCGACTCCCAACTGAATTATTTACCGTCACAGTACATATCTGACTTTATTAAGAGTCAAGGTAGAAAGGGTGTGAAATACCAAAGTACGATGGATACAAATGGTTATAATATAGCCGTTTTTGACGAGGATCTATTAAGTTGTGGAAGAATTGATTTTAAAGAAGTGACTGGAATTAGATATGATTGGAATATTTAACTGTGTGCAAGTACCACTGGCACACCTCGAGAACTAAATAGGACACCCCTTCAACCAAGGAATTGGTCGAAGGGGTGTAACATATTTACTTCATCTTCAACGACAGCAGCACATCATGGATCGCCACAAGCTTCGTTTCGAGCCGGTGCAAAAGATAAAATGATACGAATATCGGAAAACCAATCTCCTGTATGAGATTCATCCATTGTTCCATCTCGTTTCCTCCTCTCTAAAGTTAAATAAAAACCGGCCCCCCAGTCGAAAAACTAGGGAACCGATTCGTGCCGCTTATGCGAGTTCAGTCACATGACGCTCGACGATACGAGCGCCTCTTGACGTTTCAAGTAGCGTTCCATCCACTTCGAAAACGCCCGATGCGATAATTTCCTGCATCGCAACCTCCACAGTAGCTGACGTTAAATCAGCACGTGGCTCATCGACTGTCAGCATCACTTTCTTACCAGCTGCTGTCGTGAAATTCAATTGCAAGGTTTTGGCCATTTTCCATCCCTCCTTTCTTCGTCAAACTAACTGTTTCCGATTAGTCAATGACGTTAGATGTTTCCACCTTTTCTGCACCAGTGAACGGAAGTGCTGACAACTGCGCAAGTTGCTCAAGCGCATTGTACAAGCCGTCCGGATCTGCATTTTTCGAGATGTTACGGTAGGTCTTCGATTTGCGAATCAGTTTGCCTTCCTCCGTCAAACCGCCATCAAAGTGAACCCGACCGACTGCGCTTTTAAATTCGATTGTCGCCATGTGATCACCTCCTTTCACCCTCTATATAGAGTGGTGGGGAGGGAAGGGATACATGGTTTATGGATTTTTTGAAAATACTATTGCATAACCAATCAAAAAAGCCTATAACTGACACGGTCATAAGCTAGCGTTATTCTTACGGAAATAAATACAATACATACATTCCTATTATGGATAGATAATAATAACTGGTAGCCATATCAATCATTGGAGGTAGCATAATGAAGGGTAAATATTTAGCATTACCATTGGCGGTAGCATTGCTATTAAGCGCTTGTGGAGAAAAGGATGAGCAGAATGATTTTGAAGTGGAAGATCCATTGTTGGAGGACGGCGGAGAGAATGATATAGGTACCTAACAATTGAATAATTACATTCAGAACGCTCCATCGTGGAACGTTCTTTTTTGTTGCAGATTTGGATCATTATGTGTCGTGGATATAGGATTATTCTTCATATGATTATACCTGTAGGCAAGTTAGGGGATTGTCACAGCCCTTCGACCAACAATCTGTCGAAGGGTTATTGTATGAATGACTTTGATTTACATATCTTTCATCTTCAACGACAGCAACACATCATGGATCGCCACAAGCTTCGTTTCGAGCCGGTGCAAGAGGTAAAATGATACGAATATCGGGAAGCCGACTTCCTGTATAAGATTCATCCATTGTTCCATCTCGTTTCCTCCTCTCTGTAGTTAAATAAAAAACCGGTCCCCCAGTCGAAAAACTAGGGAACCGATTCATGCAGCTTATGCGAGTTCAGTCACATGACGCTCGACGATACGGGCGCCTCTTGACGTTTCAAGTAGCGTTCCATCGACCTCGAACACGCCCGATGCGATAATTTCCTGCATCGCAGTCTCCACAGCTGCTGCCGTTAAACCGGCACGTGGCTCATCGACTGTCAGCATTACTTTCTTACCAGCTGCTGTCGTGAAATTCAATTGCAAAGTTTTTGCCATTCCCAATCCCTCCCTTCTTCGTCAAACTGACCGTTTCCGATTAGTCAATGACGTTAGATGTTTCTACTTTCTCCGCATTAGTGAACGGAAGTGCTGATAACTGCGCAAGTTGCTCAAGCGCATTGTACAAGCCGTCCACGTCTGCATTTTTCGCGATGTTACGATAGGTCTTCGATTTGCGAATCAGTTTGCCGTCCTCCGTCAAACCACCATCAAAGTGAACTCGACCGACTGCGTTTTTAAATTCGAGTGCCGCCATGTGATCACCTCCTTTCACCCTCTATATAGAGTGATGGGGAGGAAAGGGATACATGGTTTGCAAACGATAGAAAATGTTTTTGGTGCAAATGATTTCATACGCCATATCTGTTGAGTGACTAAATGAAGGAGGAATTTGAAGAATTTAGCATTTTAGTAAAGGCTAAGTGACACGCAGAATTGGAGAGTGAGGGGTACTGAGGCTTGAAGGGCAAAGGTACCCACCTAAAACAACAACAAATTGTTTTAGGTGGGTACCCGGTTTGATTATCTTACTCTGTATTCTTGACCAAATTTAGCACGGTTCCCATACTGATCTTGGGCGGGTGATAAATGATCTTCGATAAGCGTGACAGTTAGGCTTGTTACGTAATTACCTATTGGAACTGTCCCGTATGAATCAGCCCCGTATCTAAAGTCTTCAACAACCTCAAGAACTAAATCTCCGAAATCATACGCATAGTCTCCATTTGTATCCAAGTAGATTACGTCACCATATCTATTATCAGCAGTAGTCGTATCATTTGCTACAGAGGCCCTGATATCTGCGGAAAATGTCCTGTTATCGTAAATAGGAGTAACTGAGTTTGCTTGTACTGTTTGACCATTTAATGTGATTGCAAAATCATTTTTATCGATTCCATACATGGATGTACTGAAACTGAGTATGAGTGAGCTATTGTCTGAGCCAATTGTTGCATTAGTGAATTCAGGTTGGTTTTGATAGTTGCTTACAAATGTAACGTCCCCGCTGTTCGCATATAACATCTTATTTCCGGCATTGTCTTGAAGATGATTTACTGTAAATGCTGCCGTTTTAGTTGTTGGAATACTAGCAGTCGGTACATAGATGATTACAGAAACAGATGTTGCTTTATCGATTGACCCAGTCATGACAGACGTTGATACAGAGGAGCCTGCCGGTAATGCATAGCCATCCCATGTATAGTTAGTAAGATCTCGCACAGTATCTAAGTTTACACCACTGTTCTCGTCCATTACTGTATACGTAACGGTTTGTAGGTCCCCTGCCACGGAACCATTGGTAATCCCGTAAACTAGTGGGGAGGCTGTATCCCACCCGTAATTTTGAACCGAAAATGTTTGTGTTGTGAATGAATTTGAATTAGGAACGGGTGCTTTATCGACAACTGTGTTTGCTGGGATACGAAGCTGATAGTATCCATCTGGTAAAGCCTGTTGAATCGTTAGTGTATTGTTAGAAACCGTCGTATTCGATCCGTTGTAATAGTTTAAGTAAATAGATGTTTCTATACCTGTGTTTTGATTGTACGCAGTAATGACATTATTCGTGCTGAGTGCAATGTTTTCTGTGAAATAGGCGATGATTTTACCATCTCTCCACTCAACGGATGTTAGTGAAGGAGCAATTGTATCTTGATTGAAAGATAGATTCGTTGAATATTGGGTTGTTTTATAGCCGGCTTTGTCTTTTACGCCAGCATCAATATAGAGTACAGTATTGTACGTATTATTGTAAATCGATGATGCACCCGATAGGATAACGGTTCTGGCATTCCAGCCTGCGGATGCAGTTAGTTGGCTAGTTGAGCCATTGGGATAGACGACCCGCGCCATCCCTGCGAATGAAGAGATGTCCATATCTTTATCGTATGTTAATTCGATTTTGTTGTCAGTTGTGACTCTTACATTGGTCACAGTTGGAGCAGTCGTATCGGCGCCAACTGTAATCGTTGTTTCCACTGTGTTTGGAGATGTTGAATTATTATTATAATCCTTCACATTTGTGACGGAAATCCTTGCAGTCGCGCCTACTTGAACGGATGTGCGTGCTGTAATATCCAAACGTTTAGGATCAGTCGAATTGTTTGTGATTGTCGCAGCCGTATTGTTGACATAAGCGGTAGCACCCGCGGCACTCACAGGTTCATCGAAAAATAGGGAAAACGAATTCGTCGATGTTTTTGCTGTGGTAGAACCAGACACTAGCTTAGGTGCGGTCGTGTCATTCACTTTCAAGGTGGCTGTGTGCTTCTCAAATGCTTCGTTTGCAGTCGATTTAATGGCATCTGTTGATGTGAATGTGTAGTCACCATGGAAGCTATTAGCCGCTGTAATCGTAACTGTTTTTCCATCTGCCGATAAAGCGCCTGCCAGTTGGCCAGGATTCCTAGTAGAACTCGTGCTTGTTGTGATGGACATATTTTGAACGACGTTCCAAGCATCCAGGACAGTAGACTTCGAAACTGGCGCTGCAAATGTCACTTCCACTTGTTTAGCGTTCAGTGATTTGACATTTGTAACATAATGCGTGGGTGCTGGTGCTTCAAATCGCATAGAAATATTTTTAGTCGCTCTCGCACTGCCTTTTGTCAAGGCTACGATATAACTCCCGGATTTAGTAGCTTTCGTCACTTTGACACTAACCGCTTTATCAGTGACTAGGCCGGTCGCATAAGTTTGGACAGCCGCTAATTTCTGCGCATCTGTTGTAGTTTGTCCATTTGGAAGCGTAACCGAACCACCTTTTACTTGGTTGGCTGCTGCTTCTACAGCTCTCTGGTTTTGGCTGACTGCCTCTGGTACTGGATCTGGCTTAGGTGTTGGTGTAGGCTTCGCACTTGTTGTTGCCGCTTCACTTCTGAAAATGAAAGAAGCCAATTGCCCTCTCGTGACAAATGCATTAGGCGAGAAGGTCGTTGGTGTTGTTCCCGTCGTAATTTTGTTCGCATACAATACTTGTATATAACTCTTATTCCATTTACTGTTAGTTATATCGCTGAACGGATTGCTTTGTGCACCCTGTGACTTAAAGTTAAACCCAAGTACAAGTATTTTAGCCATCTGCGTTCGTGTCAAATTATCATTTGGTTTGAACGTATTATCTGCATAACCTGAAATGATTCCTGCTTCAACAAGCGCAGCAATCGCGCCGTAGTAGGGATTCTTTTTGTTCACGTCTTTAAATCCTGGATCTTTTACATTGACGGTATCTAGTCCTAGTGACAGCGCCAAAAATGTTGCAGCATGTTGTCGACTAATATTTTGACTTGGTTTGAATGTGCCATCTGGGTATCCCCCAATAATGCCCCGTGAAGACAAGTCCATAACTGCTTCGTAAAAGTGATGACTTGGAATGTCTTTCACATCAGAAAATGTCCGCGTTGCTGCTTCCGTGTTTACTGGTGTAACCGCAACGATAGCCCCTGCTGCAACAGTTGTGGCCAACGTCGCCTTGAATAATTTTTCATAATTTAATTGTCTCATGTTAAGCCTCCTATAGATTCTAATTACACTACGTATATATGTTTTTACGCTCAAAAAATAGAAGCACTTTCTACTATTATAGTATAATTCTTTTGACTGACTAGTTCAACTATTTCGGAATTCGTGATGTTATTCTCAATGTGTATTTTGGCAATTGAAAGGCGATTTTACCAATGGATGTAATCAAGAGTTAGTAGCCAACGCTTTCGTCGAACCTAGCAAAACTAAGCGACTTCCACCCCTTCCGTCTTATAATCAAGGAAAAGGGAAGGAAGAGTGTAATGGACAATCGAACTTACGGCTTTGCTGGGCAAAGCCTAGAGGGAACGGAATATGTATTTTCGTCACAGCGTTGTCCAATCAGCCATTGAGTGCATCAGATATCCGCAATAAGCTGCGCTGGGTGGCAGGGCTCGATACGCCGATTACACCACATACACTGCGCCATTGTACGGCAACCTATTTGACGACAAAAAATGTCCCACAGCATACGATTGTTAGTATTTTGGGACATGCTGATCTGCGTTCGACGATGAGGTATCAGCATTTGGCCGCGGATCATCTAAGGGGAGCGATGAAGCAGCTTTGAGTGAGTGGAATGTATAATAGAACCAACTAAATGGTATCTGAAACGATTGCGAAAGAAAGCGAATTCCCAAATCCAAATGATAGCCCCTCAACACTCACCTTTGTTCCGAGTAGACTGGCGACGATTGCTCGTCGAAAGATAGAAATAAAGTCGGTATTAATTGTCATTAAATTTCCAAAAGGACGTTTTATTTATTCTGATTATATGCTACTATTGACTTACATTTATTACAAATTAGAAATGAGGTCATATAGTGTGAGAGCGTATATTATTTTGGGAAATAATCCAGATACGGAAGAGCTGGTCAAGCATTTGAGAGGGAGAGATAATGGGACAATCACAATTGTTGATGAGGAATATGAAGGTATACTGCGTAGAGAAGGTGACTTAACCTATGTAAATAGGACTTATGTAGATAGCGTTAAGGATATGAATTTGCCTTTCGTGTACTACCATTACATTCAGCCGGCACATCGAAAAGATGGACGGAAGTGGAGGCAGGGAGGAAGTAGTACAAGGTAACTATTGCTTAATGGTATGGATAATTTTGGTGATTAGTCGCAGAGGTAACTGTCAATTACAACGAAAAAAGCTCCTCGCCCAAAAATTGGTCGAGGGGCTAAATGAATTGGCATACATCAATCAGCATTGTCGTAATTATGTTTGAAATATATATGTTGAATTAATGATTCTATCTACTCCCTAGGGAAGGCGTCTACTGGCTTATCGCGGGAGGCATCCTCTAGCCCCAAGCGTTGTTAGCAAGGTACATTTATTCAACTAATAGAATAGGTTTTTCCACTAGCTTTCTTTCCGTTTCTGTAAATTATTATTAAGAAATTCAAAATAACTATTGACTAGGGGCAAGGAAGCGTCCACCTGAAGTGCAAATCAACCTTGTTCGGATTTTATTGTTGATTGTTCAATTATGAAATTGATTCGGCTAGATTTTTTTGTAATAAAGTACTCAAAATAAGCACAGTAATACTACAGAAGTTGTTTGCTCCAAATTGAACCAAAACAAATATACGTAAAGCAACTAGTGCTGATTACGTTTTTGGGGGTTAATCACCACATATGAAAATTGGTTTAGTTTACAGAATTATTGTATAGTTAGTGCGGATGGTATAAGACTAAAGTAAGGAGACTGATTATGCAAAAGGTAAAGTGGAATAAGATAGGTACTTTTTTAGTAATAGCGATTCTGATGCTGAATAGTTGGCTTCCATGGTCAACGGTTTTGGCGGCTGATGAGGGGAACAGTGACATTGAGTGGAATGCCTCTGTTAATGTCTCATCGAATAAAACTTGGGCAATTACATTTAATTCTTTTTTAGATTTGTCTACTGTCACCAATGAGAATATATATGTGAAAAATAAACTAGGCCATACTATACATACTGATATATCTATCGGAAAAGCAAACAATGAGATAGTCATTCAGCCCCCTGAAGGAGGATATCTTGAAGGGGAGACCTATTCACTTCATATCACAGCAGATGTGAAAGATGAACAAGGTAATCCGTTGAAAAAAAGTGTGAACAAAACGTTTATGATTGAACGTGAAGAGGCTGCGTCAATTGAACGATTAGAAAGTGCTATTGTTCTTCCAGAAGAGGGTGTAGTGCTAGGAGGAGATAGCGATAATGATGAGGCTGGCGAGAGTGGTGAAGAGTTAAGAATAAGCACTGAAACCGCAGAAGATTTACAAGTGGGGGACGTTGTTATTATTGAACCTAATGCAACTTTCCCTGAGGGAATTGCAAGGAAAATAGAGCAGATGAGTGAAGAGAATGGTGAAGTTATCCTCTCTACGTCTGTTCCATTTATAAATGAGGTGCTGAAAGAACTTGATTTGAATCAGTCGATTGCTATTAATGCAAGTCATATTATTCCAGACTCATTAGCAAGAGAAGTTACAGTTAGCGATTATAAAGAATATGATGTACAATCGGCTTCTTTTTTTGAAGGGCTACAATTTACGCTTTCTGATTTTCCATTGATTATTGAAAATCAGAAAATGCTAGTTTCAGGGACTATCAAATTGGAAAATCCTGTTTTAAATCCTTATTTAAAATTGAGTAAAAGTAAAACAAGCCTTGAAGAGCTGAAATTCACATTTTCAACAACTATTATTACTAAGCTATCATTTAATGCGGAAGGTTCTATTAAGTTAGGGAAGCCCATCCAGTTTAAAGAGGTTGAAGTGAATATGGGGAAGCTATCAGTTCCAGTTCCTCAAATTCCTGGATTTACAATTGGTGGTGGATTTAGTGGTGTTATAAAAACGGCAGCAATTGGTGAATATCATGCCAGTATTTCAAATACAACCTTTGTAGAGGTAGGCGTGATAAAGAAACAAGATAGTTTTGAACCGATTCGAACAATGAACAACCAAACAGATATATCACAAAGTGGGCAAGGTGGATTAGAAACTAAAGTTGGATTCCGTGCAGCGCTAGATGGGTCCTATTTAAAAATCAAAGTAATAAAGCTGGCAAATGATGTTGGTGTATATGGGAATATGAAGTTAGTAAAAGGACAATTAATCTCAAATAATAATCAAATTCGTTATTGCAGCTCCGGTGAAGTGGGCGTATTTCATGATATTGGTTTAACTTTCCCTTCGTTTCCATATCCATTTAATAAGTCTTGGTCATTACATGGCTATAAATTACCGGCGGCATTTCTAAGCAATTGTGAGACCTTACAGTCCATTAAATTTAATACGAGTGAAATTGATATAGAGAGTGGCTCGACAAAACCGATTGAAGTTACAGCAACTATTTTTGATTTTAGCCTAGGAGAATCTTTAATTAAGAATGTCACGAGTAAAACAACATACGAAACAAGTGACCCTAGTGTAACGGTTGCATCGAATGGAAGAATCCGTGTGGATGATCTCCAAAGTGATAAGAAGGTAACGATTACTGCGAGCTATAATGATGGCAATAGTATTGAACAAGCAAAGTTGCTTGTAAATGTGAAGAAGGATCCAATGATTCCTGATTTACCTACTGGAGATGCAATGGTAACAGTTCCATATGAAGTGAATTATGAATTGACGAATAACACTAATTCAACTAAATCATTATCTCTTAAGGATGCAGTAGACTATGTAGCATATAATTCAAGTGGGCGTATAGTTAGTCAGTCTAAAGCAAGTCGCTATATATATATTCCTGCAAATTCAGTAGCGATTATTTCATTTAACAAGCAACTTTCCGAGCCTATTCAAGTCCCTGATGGGGTTACTATAAAACCTACAGATGAAGAAGCCTATACTACTATCTATCAACAAGGTAAAACAACATCAGAATGGATGAATAAATCGAACGGTAGTGTTTTGCTTCGGGTTGAGAAATCTATTTATGATTATGTAGTTTATGATAGTCGGAATAGAATTTACACTTTCAATCATAATAACAATAATGGAGCTGCACTTTATATCCCTGCTGGTGGAAAGGCGAAGATAACATCGCTAAGTAATCTTGTAAATGCTTCAGCACCATCTCGACATATAAGTGTGACCATAGCTGATATTCCAGCATTAGTGAAGCAAGAAATACGAGCAGGAGAAACCTATTCCTTCACAAATAATCAGGCTTTTGATAATACAATCAAGCTATCAGGGGCAGGCACATATGATTATGCAACCTATAGGAAGAACGGTAGCTCCCGGACATATTATAAAAACCAGGCGGCAGGTGTGTATCCGAGCACACTCTATACTTGGTCAGGTGAAAAAACAATAATCACGAACACAGGTGTACAATCACTAACCGTGTATGTGCCAACGAATTTGTTTAGTGTAACTCAAGAACAGGACGAGACTTTAAGTACCCTTATCATTGGAGCAGGGGAAACCTATTCATTTACAAATAACCAGGCTTTTGATAATACAATCAAGCTAACAGGGGCAGGCACGTATGATTATGCAACCTATAGGAAGAACGGTAGCTCTCGGACATATTATAAAAATCAGGCGGCAGGTGTGTATCCGAGTACACTCTATACTTGGACAGGTGAAAAAACAACAATCACGAATACAGGCGCACAATCACTAACGGTGTATGTGCCGACGAATTTGTTTAGTGTCACCCAAGAACAGGAAGAGACTTTAAGCACTCTTATCATTGGGGCAGGAGAGACCTATTCATTTACAAATAACCAGGCTTTTGATAATACAATCAAGCTAACAGGGGCAGGGACATATGATTATGCAACTTATAGGAAGAACGGTAGCTCTCGGACATATTATAAAAATCAGGCGGCAGGTGTGTATCCAAGTACACTCTATACTTGGTCAGGTGAAAAAACAATAATCACAAACACAGGCGCACAATCACTAACCGTGTATGTACCAACGAATTTGTTTAGTGTAACTCAAGAACAGGACGAGACTTTAAGTACCTTTATCATTGGAGCAGGAGAAACCTATTCATTTACAAATAATCAGGCTTTTGATAATACAATTAAGCTAACAGGGGCAGGCACATATGATTATGCAACCTATAGGAAGAACGGTGATTTGAGGGGCCATTATAAAAATCAATTAGCAGGCGCGTATTCAAGTACCCTTTATACTTGGTCAGGTGAAAAAACAATAGTAACGAATACAGGTGCTCTGCCATTAATAGCGTACGTGCCAACGAAAATATTGAATGTGACTGAAGGAGGGATTATAGAACTGACGGATTATCAAAAGGAAATTGGAGAAATTATAGTGTCAGTTATAGACGCTACATCTGTAAAAGTCATATTTGATATAGAGATAGAAGAACTAGGTAAAGAATATGTAACAGTATTCAATACGAATAATGCTGAAGAAAAGTATGTGCAAGATATTGTACTATTGGAGGACAGAAAATCAGTCATTATTAACTTCCAAGAACCACTTACTTCAAAAGTAACTTATAGTTTAGCTATTCAAGACGGAGAAACTGTACGTTCAAGTGAGTTTGAATACGTAGGGGAAAAAGTAGTTAAAGTTGAAGCAGCTGACATGACTGTACCAGCGGGTGTAGTGACCGAGATTAATTACCAAGTGTTTGACGAAAATGGTTTGGATATTACATCTACCATTTCTGTAGTAATCAGAGCGACAGAAGGAATTGTTGAAAATGATGATAAAACAATTAACCTTGCTGCAGGAGAGGCGTTCGTAACCATTGTAGCAATTGACGAAAATGGCATTGTTATGGGCAGCCAGCACATAACAGTTACAGCTCAAGTCAATGAAGAAAACTAGTATAGTAACTATCCCTTTGACCGACAACAATCGGTCAAAGGGATTTTTCATATTTAACCTAAACTTAACCTTCGTATTCTAAAATGGAGCGGAATACAGAATTTTTCGATTAACTAAAAACGGTAGAAGTAGTGAAAGAAAGGAGTATATCAAGGAAACCGAAAGTAGATGATAACAATGAGGAGGAGAATTTACATGATGAAAAAGCCAGTGAAAATAATTGCAATGCTAATCTTGATGCTTAGTTTACTCCCTTTTGCGGCCTTCGCAGATTTTGAGGATTATCCATTTGATGAGTATGGTATGAGAATTGACAATAGTGATGTACGAACACTTGAGGCAGCTGGAGATTTTGAGTCGTTTCCTGAAGAATATGGTGTGTCCATTAGCAAAGCATGGACCATTACGTTTTCTGGTTTAGCGACATATGACAAAATCAACGGCATGGTCATACGAAAAGGGGATTCGTTCATTCCTGTTAGCATTCAACTGAATGGTAATCAGGCAACAGTGACGCCTGTTGACCCTTATGAGCGTGGTGCGACGTATACGTTGAAGATTTTCCTTGATAATGGAAAGAGGTATAATAAGCAATTTACAACATTGACAGGGGAAGTTATCCCAGATCCAGAACCAGACACATGTACGGAGACGGACGCCAAATGGTTTACGTTTAGTGCAGGTACCATTACGGCCTATGATATTGCAGGACCGAAGGAAGTTTGTATTCCAAGTGAAATAAATGGACAGTTGGTTGAAACCATTGGAAAAGCCGCGTTTTATAAAAAGAATCTGGTGAGCGTAATTATACCAGACACAGTTACAACAATTGTTGGCGGGAATTCTTGGGAAGGTGCATTCGCTGGTAACTATCTAACAGATGTCTATCTTCCAGATAGCGTAACTGCCATTGGTGGTCATGCATTTGCAGACAATAATTTACTGTCAGTAAGATTGCCAGCGAACCTTGTTACACTTGAAGCGGGCGCATTTAAAGCTAATCAGCTCACAAACATTTCACTTCCACAGAGTTTGCGGGTGATGAAGGGATCTGTGTTCGCAAATAATAAGTTGACATCATTAGTCATCCCGGAAGGTATTACGACACTAGGAGATTATATTTTCCAAAACAATGAATTGACGAGCGTAACAATCCCGAATAGTGTTGTGAGTATGGGTAGCTACGCATTCGAGAATAATAGTTTGACAGAGGTTACTATCCCGAATCGACTTCAGACGATTAGTCCTAGCGCATTTGCTAAAAACAAATTAGTCAATGTGACAATTCCGAACTCTGTTGCAACGATTGGAAAAGCTGCATTTTATCAGAATAGGTTAGTGTCAGTTTCAATCCCTAACAGTGTAACCATCATTCATGGTGGAAACTCTTGGGAAGGTGCGTTTGCAAGTAACCTTTTGGAAACAGTCGAGATTCCCGATAGTGTATCAGATATTGGCGGACACGCATTTGCTGATAATAAATTAACAAGTGTTCGTCTACCATCTAATCTAATCACTTTAGAAAGTGGTGTATTTAAAGGGAATTTACTTACAGCAATCACGCTCCCGAACAGTTTGACAAGTATAAAGGATTCTGTGTTTGAAAATAATAAGTTATCGACAATTTCAATCCCGAACAGAGTAATAAACATAGGTAAATACGCCTTCCGGAATAATCAGTTAATACAGGCGAACCTATCTGAAAGCCTTGATACGATTGGGGAATATGCGTTTGCAAATAATAATTTAACGACAATTACGATTCCTTCAAAAGTCACTAGCCTTAGTTCAAATGTGTTTGCAGACAACGAAATTACGCATATAACCATCCCGAACACGGTGACGACAATTGGAAAGGCAGCATTTTATAAAAATAAGTTAACATCTGTCTCAATCCCGAACAGTGTGACGACGATTGATGGTGGAAACTCTTGGGAAGGTGCATTTGCAAATAATCTATTGACATCTGTTACAATTCCAGACAGTATGAGTTCAATTGGCGGTTATGCTTTCGGTAGTAATAGATTGACCGAAGTAAGTGTACCAGCTACAACTACACTGGCAGATTCAGCCTTCGATAAAACGGTTACTATAATAAAAAGATGATGGTTGACGTTTTCAAGTAAAAGTATATAAAAGGGAGCGGGTTGTAACTAATCCTGCTCCCTTTTTGATTGTTTATATGCTTATTCCTTCATATATTGGAATAATTACCGATGAACTAGATAGGAGATAGCACATACATATCATTTCCACTACAAACTACAAAAAAGAGGAGCAAACAAATGAAATCAATGAAGAATACTGAAAAATACGCACGGCTGATTCTGTTGCCACTAGTTGCATTTATGCTGATACTTTCTACGGTTTTGCCGTCAGTTGTATTGGCAGCAGACGCTAGTATCATTACAGTATATCCAGGAACGATAACGCAAGATGACATCAATACGAAAAGCTCAACGATTAAATTTACTTTGAGCAGTAATCATAGCTGGGGGAAAGGCATCAATACTGCAGATTTGATTGCAGGTATGATCACAAGTAGTGAAACGGATGAATGGAATGCTTATAAATCAAAGATTAGTATGGCTATTACTAACCAAACTCTAACCCTGACACTGCCAAAAGCTGTCTATGACATCAAGGCGGATCAAACCATCACAATGGAACTCCCGACTGCACAAGTTAAAGATGGAGCTGAAATAGTAACGTATGTGCCTGTTTCTTTCGTCATTACACATACTAAAACTTCAACCCTTACGATAACTCCAACTTCAGTGACAGAGGCGGATATACAGACAGGGAAAGCAGTAATTACCCTAACGCTGACGGATAACGAATGGAGCATTGATTCAGACACAAAGAGACAAGATCTCATTAACGCACTTGTCCCAAAAGATCAGAAGGAGCAGTGGGACAAGGTAAAGAATATGTTAAGTATTTCGGATACGACTGGCGATACCCTAGTAATTACACTTCCAAAAGTTTCGGACTATAAACTAGGTACTAACCAAACTGTTACGCTTAATGTTCCTCAGCAATTATTGAAAAATAATACTAGGATAAATGAAGCGGAATTCACAATTAACGCTGCACCGAAAGTGATCATTACAGGAACGGCTACACCTAAAGTTACCCAAACAGATATCATAAATGGTGGCAAGACTATTGTCGTTACAGTAGTTAATGGAGTGTGGGCAAATGATATTGCGAGTAATTCAGCTTCAGGACAAAAATTACTGAAAGGTTTCATGTTCGATCCTGCCTATAAAGACGCGATCAATGCAGGAGCGAATGTAGTGAGAACAAATGATGAAGTCGTCACAATTATATTACCACCACTTGCTGAATATAAAGTTGGGGCAGATACACTCATCAAATTTGATGCAAGCGCTATAACGGCAACAGGGAGCTCGAATACAGGAATACTAGATGCATTCACAATTACACCGATAACTAACCAATCCGCAATCGTTTCAGGTTCAATTGTGGGTTCCAATGAATTCGACATTGCCAAAGGCGGCAAGGAAATGATAGTGACGTTGAAAAACGACAGTTGGACAACAGATCTAACGAAGTTAGAGAAATTTCAACCTGAATTTATAGATGCAGAAGATAAACCAGTGACTTTACCTATTAAAAAAGTTGAAAGAACAAGTGACACAGTTCTAACGATTACTTTAGAAAAAGATTCCGGCTTCATGTTAACGGATGATATATCTGTCAAACTAACGATTCCAGCAGACATATTGGCTACATCAGGTAGTCCAATTACACCGTCAGCATTCAAAATCACTGCTGTCCAAGCTGAATTGCCAAGTGGGAAAGACATAGTCCTTGATCAGGTAGACATTCAAAAAGGCGGTAAAGTCATTTCAATCACATTGAAAAATGCTGCATTTAAAGAGAAGCTAGAGATTGATAAGGATTTGGTCGAGAGTATTTTTACTGTTAGCAATTCAATCACGACTGCCTTGGAAGATAACTTAAGTAACATTACCATTACAAAAAATAGAATATCGATTAGGCTACCAGCTGTGTCTGATTATAATTCGTTGGAAGCAGATACATTTGGTATGAAAATTCCGAAAGAATTAATCGACCATGACACAGCTAAAGACCTTGATGTTATTGGGGAAATTACAACTGGAGCAGTCGCCACAGTAGAGCTTGATCCACAGACAGCAACTTTCACCGATGAAAAAATCAAAGCAGGAACTGCAAAAATCAACCTAACGTTAACAGGTACAGAGTGGGACCCTACTTTACCTACGAATATCAGTAAAAAGGCTGCCCTGTTAAAAGGTTTCACAGTGACAGATCAAACAAAAGAATGGGCAATACTTAGTAAAGAAATCAGTACAAATGGAAAATTCGAATTTTCTGCTGATCAAAAAATGCTGACGATCACTGTACCTAAGGTTACTGGGTATTCAATTATTCGAGACCAAGTCGTGAACATTAAAATTCCGAAAACCGTACTGGTGAACTACAAAGAGGATCTACCGGTGGCAGAGCAACTGACGATTACCGTTCCAACATTCGATGGAGGTACGTCGCTAGATAAATTGACTGAGAAAGAATTTGAGGACGCAATAACAAAGAATAAGCGACTGAATGTTCCGAGTAAAAAAGTAGAAAAAATCATTGTGAATACAGTTGATACGGGCAAAGAAACACCAAGTATTACAACAATCGAAGTAACTGCAGCTGCGGGTGTGAAGAAAGTTCAGGTAATCGTCGAAGAGGGCGAGAAGAAGACGGTAATGCATGTAGGAGATACTCAATCTACATCTACTTTTGTTTACGTAGGTCTTGAGAAAAATAGTGAATTGGAAATTCAGGTGTTCGGTGATGGTACAGAGCCTTTGCAGAGCCCAATTTACAAGAAAATCGGTAAAGGCAACAAAGTATATACTGAAATTCCTAAAAAAGATCTAGCAGGTGCTTACTTGCTTTATGACATTTTAACGCAGAAGGCCTTGTTGAAAGATATTTTGAAATACTATTCAATTGACGAACTAAAAGTGAATTAAGAAAGGGGCAGCATACTTGAAGAAAACAGGAAGAAAGTTAGTAGCTTTTTTAACTATGTTTATTATCTTAGTGACGACATTTAGTCAGCCGGCGCTTGCTAAAGAGTGGAATTTGAAAACTAGTATCGATGTCAATAAGCTATGGGAAGTAAAATTTAGTAAGCCTTTGGACGAACGTACTATGATTGCGGACAATATCTATGTGTTAGATGGGAAAAAGAAGCATGCGACAACATTAGAACTAGCGGGGGATGGCTCTATTTTACAAGTATCGCCGGATACTCCTTATGAAGTAGGTAAGTCGTATATGCTGATGATTACGAGAGATGTTAAGTCTACTGATGGAAAAGCATTAACTGAATCTGTCGAATTTCCATTCCAAATCACGGGTCATATCCAAGACATTTACAGCACTTCGAACAGTATAGTTACAACTATCACAGTCAAGGCAAGTCGGGATGTAAACAGAGTAACCGTTGGTAGCGAGGAAATGAGATATGAAGGAAAGAATATTCATAAGCTACCACTTATTGGTGCGAAACCGGGTTCAACTGTCACGATCACAGCTTATGATGTAGATAATAAAAGACTTGATAGAATAAGTTATAAACTTGGATCTACTAACTAGTTCCTGTGTTGTTTGGTTCATTAATCAATAAGGTCTGAACTCGGTATTGCACCGGGCTCAGGCCTTTTTGTTTTGCTTGGTTCACTATCCTTTTATCTAATCTCCAGCGGAGGCGTCCCACTGGTATTCATAAAGTAGTTTAATTGACCAATTAATCTATCGGTATTCCTGCTAATCTGATAACATTGTAGCTAAGCTATTCTACAATGCGAGAGGATTGAAAATATGAGAAAGAAAATAATCACAATCATAACAGTTATCTTATTGCTGTTCATACTACCGAGTCCAAACATTACCCATGGTTATGTAGAAGAGAGTCATCTATCCAATGAGCTACTCGTAAAGTATGCCAGTGATTATCGCCTATTGGCTGATGCAAGAGTCCTCCAGGAAGTTGAAACAGTAGAAACGATTGCGCCACAAGTAGAACTGTTGACCTTCCAAGCAGACGCGGATATGGCGGCGATTAAAACGCAGCTCGAGAATGATTCGACTATTGAGTATGTAGAACCCAATTATGAACGTCATTTACTTTCGACAATGAGTGATCCCGATTTTAGCAAACAGTGGTGGATTCCTCATGTAAAGGCAGGAAGTATGTGGGATTATGCAGGGGCTCAGCAACAGCAAGTTGTTGTTGCCGTAATTGATTCTGGCGTTGATATAAATCATGAAGATTTGAAGAATCGAATTGAACCAGGAGGCTATGACTTCTATTTGCATACAGAAATAGTCACTGATTTACATGGGCATGGAACGAAGGTTGCTGGAGTGATTGCGGCAGAGGCGGGGAATGGACTAGGTGTTACCGGAGTTACAGGGCCGTATAATGTGTCAATACTCCCCATAAAGGTTATAGGTAGCACTGGCAAAGGGAAAGTATCGGCAGTTATCGAGGCAGTCGAATATGCAGTTTCACGGAACGTGGATGTCATTAATTTGAGCTTGGGTGGCAAGGATTCTTCGGAAATAGAAAAGGAAGCTGTCCAACGTGCGCTAGATGCGGGAATCGTTGTTGTTGCGGCTGCTGGCAATGATGCGCTAAAGGGGAATCCGATTATGTACCCTGCAGCCTATGATAAGGTCATTTCAGTTGGTGCTGTCAATGAAAATAATAAGCGATCGTCATTTTCAAGCTACAATCGATTCGTCGATCTTGTCGCTCCTGGTGAAAGGGTATGGACGACAGCCCCCCGGGATGCTTATAGACAGGACTCAGGGACGTCATTTTCTGCACCGATTATCTCTGGAACTGTGGCGATGATGAAAGCGTTGAAACCAGAGTTGTCGAATGATGAAATTACTAATTTATTGACAACGACTGCACAGGATTTAGGGGAGCCTGGACGTGATAATCATTTTGGGACAGGTTTGTTAAATATCGAGAAATTGACGAATCATCTAATGGGTGAAAGCTTTGTCGGTGATTTTCCTGACAAGACAGTTCCAGTTACACATGCATTCACTGTAACATTTAATCAGGAACTTGTACTCGATAAGGACTACAGTCAAGCAATCCTCATATCACGGAAGCCTGATGGCAGTGAACCAATCACGTCATTTACGACAAAGGTCGATGTGAGCAATCCAACAAAATTACGCATTACCCCAGCCACAACTTGGGCGCATGGCCACCATTATTTGACCATCACGACGGATATGCAAAGTAAACATAATAAGCCATTAAATAACAAAGTGCAAATGAAGTTTAGTGTGGAATGAAATAGAAAGTGAGTCAGGACTATTAAGAAATAAGGAATGCCCCCAGATGAACAGCAGCTGGGGGCTATTGCTATTTACCTCTATTGTTTTGTCAAAATTTCCTTCAATTTCACTAACATTCGTTGCCTCCTCTTTTTTATACCTGCCACTGTAATTCCACTTCTTTCAGCACATTCCCCTAGCGTCCATCTTTCGAGGAATAACCATTGAACAAGTTGCTGTTCTGTAGAGGATAATGTAACAAGTGCATCCGAAAGATTATCCGACCACTCATGGGCTAGGGTGCTCGCTCCGCAAATCACTATCAACAGGTCATCTTCCGTTTGCGTAACATGCTCCTCAAATCGACCTTCTCTTTTCAATTCATCCAACATAGCGCCACGAATGCTTCGATAAGCAAATGGAGTGAAATTTCCTTTGGTCTCATCAAAACGACTCCATGCCTGCCATAAGGCGACGCGCCCTGCCTGTCTAAAACTCTCATGATCCCGATAAATATTCAATTTGCGAATAGAGGCGGAAATCATAGGTTCATACTGCTTTAATGTATCTTCGAAATTCATCAATTTGGCGGCCTTTCAGACCGTGCACGATGCTTTGTATTCCCGGGTGAGTCCATCGTAAGTCATTGGAAATGGAGAAACCAATGGGCGTTTATGAGGTTTGGCGCACTAAATTTGATGAATGAAGGGGAGGAAAGTGATATATGTAACAATAAAAGATTGATTATTCCATATAATTGACAAAATAGGACTATTCTTAGGTTTAGGTAAATGGTAATGTAGAGGTATAGAAAAGGAGAAGGGGGAATTTAAATTGCTGAACTGTGATTCTTATTTGATTGATGCACGAACATTGGCGGTAAAATCGTTTTACACGGATGGCTACAAATCGAAAATCATTACAACGCACGGTATCTACTATTCCAAGTTGACTCCACAAAATCTACTCAATAAGGCGTGTCTCCACTTTTTTTCAACGATGAAGGGCCGCATCAATGCTGCAGCGACCTTATTAAACTATGATAAAAAATCACCGTTTCTCATAGCACCAAACGAAATTGGCGTTTTTCCAACGGCCTCACCCAGAAATGCAAATTGTGTCTGGATCTTTAATCATCGTTTCACAATTAAGGAAATTGAAAAGGGTAAATCACTTATCACATTCATGGATGGAACAGCGATTACAGTCGCAGCCTCGAAGCATACGACTTTAAAACAACATGGTCGATTGCATACGCTCTTAAGCATTTCACGCTTTATGGAACGGGAAAGGATGTTGTATATTGTGGATGACAAGATTGGAAGTAATTGATGGGGTAAATTGGTATTACGTATCCTTTTCCTTTATTATTAAACTAATACCCCAGTCACCCTTCGGTGGACTGGGGTATTAGTTTGAGATGAAAAGGTGGATATACGCATTTTCTTATCGTACATAAAAAAGATGAACCTTTTTAGCCTTTTGAACTTGACCTGTTTGTGACATCACATTTTCAATCGTTAACACATAATTGGTGTTGGTTGTATAGCCGCTTTGTGGTGCGTGAATGAGCAGTTTCGTTTCAGTGCTATCAAGATTGAATGTGACAGCAACAGGGATACCATCCGCGGACGTGACAACAACTGTGTTATCTGAAATAGATGTCCAATCAATTTTATGGCTAAACGTAACCGTCCACATTTTATCGGAATCAACAACAATGCCAATTGGAGTTGTGGGTGGAGTAATAGGATTGTCAATCACCGACTCCAAAAACAGCGTGTTCCGCTGGTTTGTTGTGTTATCTAAATAGCTTAACATATTGCCTTCTATTGTCAGGTCAGTCGAGTGAACGGTATTCAATTCCTCAAGCGCGGTGCCGTCTGTTTTCATTTTAAAAAGATATCCGCCATGGGAGTAGTTACTGAAGTAAATCCAATCGCCAGAAATGACAAAGTATGGCGCGCGAACGTCATTAATCTGTTGTTTATCGGTACCGTCTTTCGCGATTTTGTATAGCTTGTCCTCATCAACATTACTGCTGAAGTAGTAATAGCCATCGAGTTCAATCTTGCTATTTAACTCCTTGAAGTAGCTGTAGGTAGTGCTTGTTGCTGTCGGCCAGTTTGCTTCGTTCCACTGATGATCATTTCTGAGCTGGTCAGCGGGAATAAGGAAGTAGGAGTAGTCTACGTAATTCGGTATATTCGGAACGGGATCATCCCACGTAATATCCATGAAGTAAAAATGTCCATCTAACTGGACAAGGTTCCATGAATGGAGCACGCCGTTACTGTGCCCAACGACATAGTGATTTTCGATACCGAGTCGATCTAATAAAATCTGTGCAGCTTTTGTATACCCGTCGCAGACAGCAATGCCATTGATAAGTGCACCAAATGCAGTGTAAGAATCAGCTGGGACGGTATCGTTTAGAAAGTTATCGTAATCGTACGCCGTATTCAGGGCCAAGTAATCATGAATGGCTTTCACTTTATCAAAGTCTGTGAAACCAGGCTTGATAATAGAAGCAAGAACCGTGTTGATTTCAGCTTGAAGTAGCTGCTGGTTTGTTTGGACAAGTGGTGTAGGGATTGAATAGTTGAACTCCATATTACCGTTAGACCAAGCCGACCAACTATGAAGATACATAATTTCAGGATTTTCTTGTAAGACTTGCAAAATCAATTGACTCACTTCTAAATAGGCTAGTTCAGTTGTGTCAAATTGCCCTTCTGTTTCGCCAGCTAATAAGGCAGACTGGATCATCTGATAGGAATTAGGACTAGATTGAGTCGATAAAAGCTCAATACCTTCATCAGATTCTTTGATAGATTCCTCGATAAGTTCATCGTAGACAACTGTTATCATGTCGACTTCTGCTGAAATGGATTGGCCAAAGAAAAGTAAAGATACAATTATAAACGTACAACTAAAAGAGAGTATTTTTTTCAAGATAAATCACCTCCACTAGTATTATCGGTATACAATGGCATGTTTTTAGTAGTATATACTCATTTATTGAAAAAAGGTTAAATGGACTATAGTCTGACGATTATTTTTTTCTATGGGGGTTTTTAGTTGTGAGAAAATACGTAGATAGGAGTTCTTCGCTTCGTTTTTTTAATCAGTATTGTGTCTTTAGTCTTGCGGTATATGAAAGGGCAGTAATCGTAGATATGACATAAAAATTCACCCAGTGTCCGATGGGACCCTGGGCGGATGTTGCGCTGTTATTTAACGATTGGAATATGTTCAACATAATCGCCATGAACGAATAGCTCATCGTAGTCAGCTGAATCTGAGATGATTTTTAACCATGGTGATGATTCGACCGGTTTGACAATCATAACCGGAATGCCGGTCTTGGTGTACCTGAAAATACGTTCAAAGTCTGTATCAGGGCCACTTCTGACATTTAACGCTTCTGTTGTCAGACCGATAGTATGTGAATTAGTCAAATCTTTTCCGCCCATCGTTTTATCTATACGATACATATGACCGGCGGCTTTCGCTCCCCAATACGGGTCGGAGGCATATTTGACGTTAAAGCCAACTACCTTATTGCCCAGAATGGCACCATAGCCATAGGCGCTATTGGGTGGGATATAGTTTTTATTGAAAAAGGAGGTGACAAGCTCTAGGATATTGTCCTCGATAGTTTCAAAATATTCGGGGACAGGCCTGTCATCATATACTTTCAAACCAAAGAGATTATTGAATTGCTGTGCTCGCTCGCTTAGACCGTATGTGCTTTCGTGCTGCGCCAAAGCAAGAATGAGCAAGGCATTAATTTGTTGTTCTTCCTCAACTTCTTTCAAAAATGCCCCGAGACCAATGAGTTTACTTTTTTCAGCTGCGTTGTGATAAGTCGGATCATTGGGGTAATCGACTTCAAGACTCTGTAGCATCGTCAGAATATAAGCATCGATATCCTCAGCTGTATACTGTGTCTTACTTCGTGCGGATAGAAATTGAAAGTACTGATAGCCAGTCCCAACTTGTGCTCCGTTACGATCAAGGAAATGGCTTCCATTCCAACTGTAGTAGCGCTCACCATCATTCAGAAACGCTGGAGCTTTTCCAGCCTGATAGGATGAGAAAGTACGAGTCTTATTTGAGTAGATAGAATGGGTAAGGACACCATTTCGAGTAGAATAATAAGATCGGTTATCCTTGACAGTAGCCCAAGGCAGCAAGTTGCTATTCTCATGTTTGATGAAACCCGGATTGCCTGCAACTTTAATTTTTACATAGTTCTCCGTCGACTCTACATATTCTAATTCGGTATCATTGATAACATAAGTTTCTTCTTTTTTGAAGTTTTGATCCGCATAAATGATTGTCAAAACACTTTCGGTAGTCGGCTTTGTCACAACGATTCCGCTGTCCATTTTGATGATGGTATCCCCATACAAAATAACTTGTCCGGCCGTTAACGATACAAGCGCCTCATTATATGTATCGAATGATTGACGAACGGTTGTCGTGCCATCTGGGTGTAGCGTCGCTGTATCATATGTTGGGTCCGCTTCCACGATGGTGAATTTTTTACGAACGCTTTCTTTGAGTGGGGTGCCATCCATATTCGTTACATCTGTCGTGATGTGAAGGAAATAGGTTGTTGAGTGATTATAGCCCTCGATTGGGGGGGAAACAATCACTTTATCACTATCTGGCAAGAGTTTAGTTGTCACTTTATTCCCCATCTCATCAACTACAAATACTGAATTAGTATTGACACTTGTAGGAGCCACAGGTTTATTGAATGTAATGGTCCAGGTTTTATCTGTCGGTTGATCAACAGATGCATTCCAACCTAATTCCGCATTCACTGTCAAAGGAAGGATTGCGAATACGAATGTGCTGATTAGTAAGAGAGTGAAGAATCTCTTATGGAGCAGTAGTAACAAATAGACGACCTCCTAAAGGGTGTGATTCTATTATCATAACATTCTAGAAGGAGAGTTGAAGTTTTATGGGGAACTCTTAAAAAATCACTACTTTATTCACCCACACCAAAAGACAAATTATGAAGTATTTCCTTAACATCCCTACTAATTTGCCGATAAACTATACAGAGGAGAATCGAATTCTCTAGGTAAATTGAAGCGACATACATAGCCTAACAAGGGAGGCATGGAGTTACATAGTTTGACAGGGAATTTACAACACTATGGTTACAATTGGAGGGACTACATTTGAAACGATTTACAACGATCTGGCGTATGCAGTTTGTTATGCTGCTGGCAATCGCTACGATTGTCTCGTTCAGCTTCACTGTAAACGCGGCGGAGCGACCACCTTATGAATATACGTTTGAAAAAGATGCAGGGGTACAATTTAATGGTATTGATGGTGCCAAAAGAATTAAAATGACATTTTACGATAAAAACCTATCCATCTCAGACATCATGATGGGGCAAAATGTCTATGTCCTTCGCGGTACGGAGAAGGTCAATATTATTCACCCAATCACTGTTGACGGCAATACGGTCATGATATCATTTAAAAATTTAGAGTATCTTGACTATGCATCGGGTGCGCTAGACTACGAGCTAGTGATTGAAAAGGATGCCAAGCTACATTTTGATCAGTTAACTGATTATCGGCTACCATTTAAACTATACGAGGTTTTACCAGGCTTTGAATCTGTATTTATAAAATCAGCACCGGAAACGATTAATATGAACATTTTGAAAAATAATGCCTATAGAGATATCGCCGTCCATGTCCCGAAAATATATTTAACAGGGATTGAAACGATTCATCGTTATAAAGGCGTGGCAGACCCAAGTTTGGAAAGTCATTCCATGACCAATATGGATGTTAAAGCAGATCTGGAGGCAACGCGACTAACTGTTTCTGTCAATGACGAGGAGCAGTATGCCCGTGATTTAGAATATCGATCATCTGTAAAAGGATTTACGCTCGGGCAAGCAGGTTTGGATGCACTAGTTTGTGAAGGACAAGCTGTTTGCACAGGAACTGCGGAGGATTTTCATCTGACGGCTTTCAACCATGCTGGAAAAGTGTTGGCCAATCGGAATTTCAAAGTTCGTGTGACGAACCGAACGAGCGGGTTTACGGTCAATGACTATATTGCAAAGCCTGACAAAATTTTTGGTCAACAAACAACGGTTTATGAGTTAATGCAAGATCCGAAATTATTACAAACGATTGCGAGCCACATTCCAGTTACGGAACTGGATACACTAGGGATTATTTATTCACTAGGCAGTAAAACTGAAGTGGGGAATCATGAGCAGCTATTAATGGCGCTTGAGAATCCTACTATTAAAACAATTACACTAACAGACTCCATTATGGGGGATGTGACGATTAATCATAGTGTGACGATTGATGGTGCTGGCAATGGGATTTTGGGCAATGTCACGCTTCAAGGTTCTAATATTACGGCGCGTTTGAAGGATACGACGGTTAGTGGAAACTTATCTATTGACGTTGGAGCTGGTGGTTTTGCTATTTTAGAAGGAACACATGTGGATGGTCTTACAACTGCTACAAGTGGCTCACTTCATTTATTTGATTTTACTTCTTCAAATGGTATTGATCTACAAAATACAAGCGATATGCGCGTAGTTAGCGTCAACTCCATGCCGAATTTAACATTGCATAGCAATAATGAAGTAACGCTAATCGGAACTTACGGTGTGGTAATTGTCGAAAATACGGATGCCAAGCTGACAATTAAGAATAATACAGAAATTGAAAAGCTAGTCGTTTGGGATCCTAACAAATTGATAGTAACGAAACCAAGAGACAAAGCGATTCCACCGAAAGAAGGAACAGGTGTTATTGAAGTGATTGACACGGACCCGGTTGAGGGAGAAGGTGGCCAAACAGTAAGCGAATGGTATTACCCTGAATTGCTCTCACAATCAATTGAAGCATGGGAAGGTACAGGTGTTAGGCTGACACTCGATCAGTCTCCATCAGAGGTAAGTTGGTCAGTAGTTAATCCGAATGTCTTTGGTGGATACTCACAAGTATTCTTCCAAGATGGCTTATTATTCATTGCCGATGTCTTTGCTGAACAAACAAAAGAGGTTGTTTTGCAGGGCATGCACGGTGGACAGATGTATAGAGTCACAATTTTAGTAGAAATCGATTCACAATAATAGGATAGGGGTGTGACAGTATTGTTCACTCGAGTAAAAAGTATAGTACTTGCACTAGTTTTACTGATTCCACTGATCATACCATTTGGGCAAACGGCTCAGGCATATGGGGTTGCGAATCATGAAAATGTAATAGATATTGGAAAAAATCATTTTGTTGTCTTAAAAAACGACGGTAGTGTCTGGAGCTGGGGCGATCATGAGTATGGACAACTAGGCGTTCGACTAAGTTCTTTAGAGTCCGATAAACCAAGTGCTATCCGAAAACAAGACGGCAATCGGTTAGCTAATATTAAATCCATTGCTGCCGGTGGTGACCATACAGTAGCACTTGATAAGAATAACGAAGTTTGGACATGGGGACGTAACTCAGATGGGCAACTTGGCTATACCACGCCATTTATTGGGACAACCGATCAAATGACGTATAACGCCGAACCGACAAAAGTAATGAAAAATACAGTAGAAGCATTAAAAGCTATCGCCATCTCGGCAGGGGAAGTTCATACGTTAGCCGTCGATGAAAGTGGCCAAGTATGGGCGTGGGGCTCAGGAAAGTTCGGCCAAATTGGTAAAGAGGGAAGAGCGATTACACCAGAATTGGTGCCAGGTTTATCTAATATTGTTGCAGTCGCGGCAGGTGCACACCACTCACTAGCATTGTCGAGAGATGGAAAAGTTTTTGCGTGGGGGCGGAATACGAACGGACAATTAGGTATTGGACAATCAGGACATATCAACCCAATGCCAAAGCAAATTGAACGTTTAACAGGCATTATGGAAATTGCGGCAGGGGATAATCACACGATTGCCTTAGCACAAAATCGTACAACGATTTGGGCATGGGGATCCAATTTCTACGGTCAGCTTGGTGATGGTGGAAGAGAAGAGCGACTTCACCCTGTCACAGTGGAAGGCATTCAAGGCGTCAAAATGATTGCAGCGGGGAATGACCATACGATTGCTGTTAAAGATGATGGTAGCGTTTGGACCTGGGGTCGCAATACATCAGGAACAAAAGAAGCACGTACAACCCCGATCCAGATTAAAGGTGTCAATAATGCTTTCGCAATTGGAGGCGGTGGCGCTAATATTAATAGTTACACATTAGCTATTCATCACGATGGGACGGTCTGGAAATGGGACCAGGAATCTTATGATTCGACATCAAAATTACCGATTTTCAAACCAGTATCAGGCATTGACGAAGTGATGAAGAAAATAGACTATCCTTTCGTACAAGGAGGACAAGTGCTATTTAAATATATTGGCACTAGCGATATTGTAGACGTTCAAGTGTCAGGTAGCTTCAATGAATGGGATGATATTCCACTTGTGCGAAGTGGTAACGAATGGACACTGCAAGATAATTTGCCGCCTGGAAAGTACGAATATGGATTTAGAGTGAACGGGAAATGGATGTCAGATCCACTGAATATTGACCGAGGTAACAGTTCAGCTGGAGAGCCAATAAGTTATTTGACAGTCGATCAATATGCTACAGAAGGTCCAATTATTGATGATAAGGAAGTAACATTTACGTACAGTAGCCATGACTATAACGGTTTGTTGGAATTTGATGCGGAGACAAGTTATGTTGCGGTTAAAGGGGAATTTAGTGATTGGGTAGAAATACCAATGAAGAGGAAGTCAAATAATACGTGGGTAGTTACAAGGACACTACCACCTGGTGATTATTATTATGATTTTGTAGTACGTGATAGTGAAACGGGAGCAGTTGCGAAGGAACGATTGGATCCATTGAATCCCAATGTCGTGGAACTTCCAATATCCCGTGAGAAGCGAAATGTATTCACTGTTTCTGAGCAAATTTTAACAAAGGTACCTGTAGAAAATGTTGAAATAGACAGAGGCTCTACAATGAATATGGTTGTAGGTGAACAAACAATGTTGCGGGCTCTTATTAGCCCTTCTAATGCGACAGACAAAACGGTGAGCTGGCGCTCTAGTGACTCATCTGTCGTTAGTGTCGAAGAAGGAATTCTAACAGCACACTCACAAGGACTTGCGGTTATATCTGTTACCTCTGTTTATGATGGTAGCAAAAGCGATATGATTACAGTGTTCGTAGAGCAACAAGACGGGGCGATTGGGTTCCCGAGACCAGGTTATGAAACATTTGATGCAAAAACAAATGTCGAGCCGAATAAGGTTTGGTATATTCGGTTCAATGAAGAATTAGATATCAACTCCGTGAATAGAAATAACGTCTATATTGAAAACGAAGTAGGCGAAAGAGTTTCAGTTGGACATGAAATAAGTGATGATGCAAAAACACTAGAAATTCGCTTACAAGGTGACGGTGCTTACACATTAGGTGCAACCTATTATCTATTCATCGAAAACACAGTGAAAACAAAATATAGTCAAAAGAATTTGAAGAAAAAGTACCAGATGCAGTTTCAAATTCGACTATAGTAACAAGTTAAGTCCTCGACGGATCGAAAACCTATATTAAAACTGCCGTGTGTACGTTTTAATGTAGGTTTTTTTACTATCATACATAGGAGATGAGACAGTGAGACAGTTATTTTCAATATTGTTGTCGCTTTTGTTGGTTATTACACTATTGCCACCATTACAAGCAGCAGCTAATGAAGAAGTGCCATTTGATGACTACGGCGTTCGCAGTCACAATAGCGAGGCTTATGTCCAATTATTTGCTGACGAAGAGTGGGAGACATTTCCTGAAAAGACTGATGTACCACTAACGAAGGAGTGGTCTATCAATTTTTCTGACATCGCAACGCCTAGGAAAATCGAAGCAATTACTATCGAGCACAATAATAAGCTTATTCCAGTTCGACCACCAAGCTATAACAATAGTGAAATCGTCAAAGTGAAGTCTGTACAACGATTATTAGGTGGGCAAAATTACACGTTGAAAATTTTATTGAAGAACGGTAAAAAATACAAAATGGAGTTTACAACGACAAAAGAAGGCGCAGATATTGAGTCGAACAATACATATCAACAAGCGTCTGACATCTATGTAGACGAAACGATTCAAGGAACTGTAGCAGGAACAGATACGACTGATTTTTATAAAATTAGACTTCCACAAAACGGACAACTAGACATCAACTTGAAGCGGTTAGACACAAACACATTATCGCTTTATCTACACGATGAAAATGGTAGCGACGGTGATTTGTTAGCTTATAAGGAAAATCAAACGTCAATTACATTAACGAGAGAATTAAAAGCGGGCACTTATTATATTCAAGTGAATGGGACTGGCCGATACGAACTGGCAACGAGCTTTACTCCGAAAGTAGTAGACCCAGCAAAAGCATTGCAAGAAGCACAAAAAGCGGTAGATGCTCTTCCAGCACCGGTTGATGTAATGGATAAGCATGCTGAAGCTATTAAACAAGCCACAACGTTAATTGCTACAGCTAAATCAGTAGGCGCAGATCCACTTGCAATCGAAAAACTAGAAAAAACGATTGCTAAATTACAAGATATTGTCCAACCATTAGAAATGACAATTAGCGTGTTGAACGCGACAACATTTGAAGTACGTTTTAATCGGGCGGTAGATGCGAGTGTTGCGTTGTTTGATGTGAATAACGGAGCTACTGTGAAGGCTGTTATGTTTAATGCTAACAAGACAGTTGCTAAGGTTGAAATGACCGGGAAGTTAAATAATGGAACGACAGATAAGGAGTACACATTGACCGCTAATGGTGTAGCAAGTAAGCCGTTGCCAACCACACCGCCAACAGTCACGGTCAAACCTGAAACACTTGCCTCTATTGAAATTCTGGGTAACTACGCAAATCGTATTTCTGCGAATAAAGCAACAATCGATTATATAGTTAAGAATCAATATGGGGAAGACATTACGGACACTACTATAGAACGACCAGAAGCTACAGCAACTACGACAGTTAAAGATGCTACTGTGGAAGTAGATGAGGTAGCCAAGGGAAAGGTTACAATTACTACTACCAATACTAAAGAAGGCGATTCAGTCACCTTAACGCTGACATATGGCAAGCTACCACCAGTCACAAAAACAGTAACACTCTCAACAAAAGCAGCTGTAGAAGGTATTAAGATTTTAGGCGTTTATAATAAAGCGACAGATAAATTTGATGATGGTTCATTAAAAGAAACAACTATCTTGGAGGGATTGAATGCCGAAGAGTTCTATCTAATGATAGAAGCAACAGATCAATATGATGAACCTATCCTAGACTTGAGCATTTTGACGACACCTAGTGTCTTGCGTTTAGTCCAAACAGACCCGACCGTTGTGAAGTTTGCAGCAACAACTGAACTCAAAGAGGTTGAAGTCGCAACAGGCGGATTTGCAGGAAAAAGAATAGGATTACCGTTAACTGGTACACCTAAACTAGGTAACACCGAAGTGACGTTGACTACTGCCAATGGTGAAAAAGCATCTCATATAGTAGTTGTAGCCGAAAGTACGCGGACGGATGAGATTGAGTTAATCGTTCCAGTGCCATTTACAGAAGGTAAAGACCAGTTTATTGAAATTGTTGCAAAGGATAAAGAGAAAAAGCTAATTCCAGACTTGGACATTCTTACAAGTCCAGTAAGTGGTATTTCATGGATCATTGACCCGCAAATTCAGCCAGAAATTAAATTAGATCCTAGTAATAATAACAAGCCAAGTCTATTTTTTAAGGCAACTGACATTAAAGCAGGTACGTTGAAAATAACTGGCCAATCCTCCACGATGAAAATCGTGACAAAAACGATTACGGTACAGGAGAAAATCGCACCACGCACGTGGGAAGAAAAGTCACCAAGCTTAATCAGCAAAACGATTGATATTAAACAAGTAAATAGTGCACAAACGATTGACGAAGCTAAGGTTACTATTAAAGACCAATATGGTAACGTTATGAGCTCACTGCCGAATGATTACCGTTTAGTTGTTGCAAAATCGAATCCAGCATCTAAAGTTTTAGAAGTTGTAGACAATATAATTACTCCAAAAGCACTTGGAACTGAGGAAGTAACAATTGCGATTTACAATGGTAATATAATGGTGGCAGGTAGTGACCAAAAAATTACGCTTACAGTGACGGATGGAACAGACTACATGGCTTATAAAATAGAACCAATCGAAATATTATATGATGCCTTGTATGGGGGGAAAACAGTACAACCTATAGGTATATATGATAGAGAAGTTATCGTTTTAGGTATTTTAGAAAATCGTGAAGAACCATTGAAATATGCTGTTGATGAAGAGAGCACAGAGTATACATTTGAATTATCAACGAGTCTAAAGGACAAAATTGAAATTACAACCGATGGAAAAATAAGAGTTAAAGAAAAGTTTTATTATGGAAACAAAACAGAAGTAGCAGACAAAATAAAAATAAAAATTAAATCATCTGGCGAAGTAATCGAACAAGATATTAAAATATCAAATGTTCCACCAAGAGTCGAGAAGATTAAAGTATCAAAAACATCATTGTCATTTGAACCTGACAAAAACAGTAACCCTTTATTTGGTTTCACGCAATTAGTTGATGTTACAAATGGCGTAGAAATAGTAGCGACTGATCAGTATGGGGTGGAAAGTAAAAAACTATCTAACCATCAATTTGAATTTCCAGACACCACAACAATTGCCGGTAAATTACAGTTCGGTTCGAATGACGATGGCGTGATTATTAAAAATAACAATTCAAAAGACGCACAAGTGACAGACTTACCATCAGGTGCTTCATTCAATGCTGTAGTGGTGTCCGATGTTGTGTCATCGCCTTCAATAAAAGTGACAATTCAAGGGGATGGATATACACCTGAAGCGGATACTGCAAATGCTGAGCTTGAGACTCAAATAGGCAAAATTACTTCTGGAACTATAGACAAACTAACAAATGGAGAAAATGTGTTAACGCAAGCTCGAGCACTTGTTGATGAAGGTTTTGTAGTAACAATAAAATCATCAAGTCAGCCAACTATTATTAACTTGGATGGAAAAGTAGTACAACCAAAAGAGCAGAGTACAGTGAATGTTACTTTTACAGTGACTAAAGGTATATACAAAAAGGATATTAGTCGTGCATTTACTATTGAACAAGCACCGATTATTGTTAAACAGGATTTAATAAGTAAAATTGCAGAGGCTACTGCTACTAGTGTTGATGTAGCTATTTCAACAGATGGTAAGAATATTGAACCTGATAAGAAATGGACAACACAGGCTGAGAAAACAGCATTAGATACAGCAATAACGGCGGCCCAAGCTGTGAATTCTAATACTAATGCATCACAGTCGGAGGTTGATGAGGCGGTTACAGCACTGAACACAGCGCTAAGCACATATAATACTGCTAAGAAAGATGGAAAAGGACCAACAGGACAAATAGGGACAGTTACAATCAAAACAGCTTATAAAAATGCAGTTGATGCCGTCCCAGCAGAGTTTGGATTCGTATTAAATGATTTAACCGGGTCCAATGTCATTATGATTGCTAATGTAAAGATTAGCAATTTGACAAAGGAAGCGGACATAGTTAAGGAGTTTAACTTACAATCTTTTGATTTTGTAGCAAGGGTAGATGGGAAAAGAATTATATTGACACAAGAAACGCCGAGTGCGGGTAACCCACCCGAAGTTAGCGTTGATGAAGTGGAAGTGACAGTTACTCCGGTGAAGGAGTATGTTGATTCTGAAGATGCAATACCAGCAGAATTCACATTTACAGTAATAACAGCTTTAGCGACAACAGATATACTTAAAATCGGAAGTGAAACATTTACGGGGATAAGTGATGAGACATCTATTGCTGATAAAATTACTAATGAATCATCTTTCTACGAGGCAGAGGTAGAATCGGGTAATAAAATTATATTGAAACAAAGAAATGCAAAGTCTGAAGGAGTTCCATCTATAATTGTTATAGGGGGAAATAACTAAGATTCATAAAACGGCGATTACCTTCATTAGTAGGGTAATCGCTTCTCTTTATTCATCTGGTTTCAGACGCTAGATGATTAGTATATTATGCAAACCACATATATTGTAAATAAAACCTATATTCCGTATCATAAAATTAATGAGGGAAGGGTGTGGAAGGATGTTTCAAGAAATAGATGCGCTAATCGCCAAGCTTAAAACGTTACGGCCGCTTTCTTCTGAAAGTGTTAAACGATTAGCAGAAGATTTTATGATAGATTTTGTCTATAATTCTAATGCGATTGAAGGAAATACATTAACGCTGGAAGAAACGGCACTTGTTTTGAAGGAAGGAATTACGATTGATAAGAAGCCGCTTAGTCACCATTTGGAGGCTGTGGGGCATAAAGAGGCATATTATTATATCGAGGAGATTGTGAAGGATGAGGAAGAGCTGACAGAGCAAATTATTAAAAATATTCATAGTCTTGTTCTAATGGGGGCATCGAGTGATAAGGGCAAATATCGGAGTGTACCTGTTAGAATTACGGGCTCTAATCATAAGCCGGCACAGCCTTTTGAAATACCACTTCAGATGGAACAGCTTATGGCAGAATACGATACAGATATGAGGGATATGCACGTTGTTGAACGGATTGCTATATTTCATCTGAAATTCGAAAGTATTCATCCATTTATTGATGGAAATGGTCGAATAGGTAGGCTGTTGATGAATTTGGATTTACTATCATCAGGTTATCCACCCATTAATATGAAGTTTCAGGATACGCGGAGATATTACGATAGCTTCAAACACTATCATGAAAATGAAAAAGACCCTTCTATGCTAATTGAGCTTGTACAAGAGTATGTCCTAGAAGAACTAACACATTATATTGCAGTGTTGGAAACTGCGCAACAATTGGAGGAATAAGTAGGTTTTTTATCATATTTTCTTCACAATTATAAAAAAAGCGATTGGTCCCATTAATTACGGGCCAATCGCTTTTACTCATTGTGCAATAAACGTCTGCGTCAATGGTTGTTTCAAAAACTCATTGTTTTTTGTGTTGCCTTTAAACTGACGCTCGATATGAAGTGTGTATTGTTTGCCGCGCGTATAAGCTTTCGTTGGAATAACGGAAATAGATTTGCCGTCTTTGCTTAATTCTAAACGCGTGTCTACTTTCTCATTCGTCACATCATCCGTGACATAAATCATGTCGCTGTATAACGCTTTACGATCTACTCTTGCATTGAACTTAATTGTGAAAATATGGCTCGTTGGACGATTTACAGTGGCTCTCCAATTGGTTGATGTGATTGCTTCTACATGATTGAGTGGACTAATGACTCGGTCCTTCATAACAAACGCGTAGAGTTCACCAGCAGGTACAGAAATCTGTTGACCTGGTGTATAAAGCGTCCAATCGGATAAGTTTGCTAGTGTGCTGTCTAACGCATAGTTGTTTAATGAAGCCTTCCGTGCACTACGATCAAATGCGATATGGCTACTATTTGTCGTATAGTAAATTTGTGCACCAACGGCAGCAGTAGACAAGCGATATGTTGTTTGGCCGTTTGTTGTGCTTGGTTGAATACTTGGTTTTGCAAGGTCATCGATTAGCGCATAAGTGCCTGATTCAGTTGCTAGACCAACAATGTTACTGCCTTGCATTTCGCTTGGTTGAATGATGGCATATAACTGATTGTTTGCACGAACTAATCGTGCGAACTTTTTGCCATCTGGATTAGCAATTTCAATTTCAATCGGCTGCATGAAAGGTTGTGTCGAATTCCCCCAGCGGATGTCCATGGATTGTTTAATATTTTTACTCCAAGCTGGATCTGTCGAGTTGGTTACTAAAGCTTGTGTTTGAACTGTCAATGATGGTGAAGTGGTCTCAATCACATTGGCAGCAGGCACATGAATTGCTCGGTCTTGGCCAACAAAACTAATGCCTTTTTTCTTGCCTTCTAATACTTCATTTGGCAATAAAGTATGTGTAGAGCCGGCTAGAGAGAACGATACCGCTTTACGTACGGTCGTTGTCCATGCTTCTGTTTTAAAGCTTTCCTTTGTGACAGTAACGATATAGTCTTTTGGTTGTTTACCATCAGCTGGCGTAACTGTATACTTCACAGGACTTGAGAAGTTCTGTGGAGTGTTTCCGCTTATTTGTTCTACGTTGTTAACTTTTACACTGCCTGTCGCTTCAAACTTTGCTTTTAAGCTCGTGATAACAGTATCTTTAGGGACGACAACCTCAATCGTTCCTGCTTTATGGTCAATCACGCCTATCGCACGCTCAAGCGCAAATTCAAATGATGTAATGAGCGCAGCCTCATTTGCTGTTTCAAATAATGTCACATTGATAGGGTTGGAAGGTGCACTTTCAACACCGTTGACAGTCTGGGTAACGTAATAACCAAGACCAGCAGGAATTTCTGTGAATAAGACTGTGCCGTCATTTGACGGAGGAATCGATTCGATTAACTGTTCATATGTGTTATAGAGATTAACCGTCGTAACAGCTTTTACATGGAGGAAAACATCGTCAACTGCAATCGTGCTTTTACCTGCTTCAGCAGTTAGTTTTCCTACTTTTGGTGGTGCAACTGTAATGGTTCGTTGTTTGTCATCAGCCTTTGCGCCACGTTTTGTTGTAACGCTGTACGTAATCGTATAGATACCAGGTACTTCAATATCTATTGGATTATCACAAGCTGGGTTCGTTAAAATGTTTTCATTACAAAGAATGGTTGTACCGAATGTTACTTTCTTTTTAATGTTTTGGGTTAATTCTGCATGATCATCTAAATAGTCTTCTGCAGTAGCACCAGGATCTAAAAATGCACCGATGTTATTTGTTCCATCGTATGTGTACTGATTTTTTGTTTTGTCCCAAGTGAAAAATAAGTTTTCTGGACCTTCAATTGTAATATATGGACGATTCGTATCGCGGATATCAACGATATTCGAACGCATACTTTCCAATATTTCACCACCACTAATCGAAAATTCTTGCACGACATAGTAACTGCCTGGTGGGATTTTTGCATTAGGATTGATGACGGTACCGTCTGCTCTCGTTGGTGATTTAAAGACATATGTTGTGACACCTGCTGGTAATGGTAGAGAAACTGCAATAGGTGTTGTGCTGTCTGATGTGCTGTATAGTTTTAATACAGTACCTGGAAACGCATTACTCACGCCAACTTCACCGAGGTCAGCATTACTACCGATTGCAATGACAGCATGTGGCTTTACGTAGACTGTTCGAGTCACAGTATCTGCACGGTTACCCGCATTGTCAGTTACATTATATGTCACTGTATATTTTCCAGGGACACTCATGTTGACATTGCCACTATCAATAGCGATGTTGGAAGATAACTCCGCTGAATTATCAAGGTTATCTGTTGCTGTGGCACCGTACTCTGTGTAAGTATCGCCACGTACAAATTCTACTACACTACTATTGTGAAGCTGAATCGTTGGTTTTGTTGTATCTTTAATATCGATCCGCGGCGAAGGTTCACCTTCAATGCCATTGACGACTTGTGTTACATAGTATGTTGTGCCAACTGGAATATCTGTTATTTCAAAGACACCCATAGAACTGTCGTTGGCGCGTGTAATTGTTTTAATCGGTTTACCGCCTGGGTCTTGATACACTCTTAACGTTGCTTCACCCATAACGTTATTCACCCAAATATCTCCTGTTGCACGACCGGGTGGATTTTCTCCAGGAATAAATGTATTAACAACTTTATCAATTTCTAGTGTTGGAGGTGCAACAGTGACTGTTTTGGTAACGGTTGATTTATTGTTTGCCTCATCAGTAGCGGTATACGTGATTTTATAGACACCGGGTGTGTTGATTTTACGATCAGGGTCGATTTTAATCTCGATAGTTGGTGTACTAATATTGTCAGTTGTCGTGACATCACCTACGCTTACCGGGTATTCCCAGTTGCTATTATCTTTTGGCATGGAAACGCGGTCTTCTGAAGGACCGACGAGTTCAATTGTTGGTGCCATTTCATCAATAATTTTAACGTAGTTAGACTGAGGACTTTCCGCGCCATTTTCTTCTTGGACAACGTAGTATTCTCCAGCACTTAGTCCAGTAAATGTGTACGTATCTTCTGCTTCAACTGTTCGAATGACTGGTTCTGTCCCAGAAGCCACTTTGTAAAGAAATAGGCGATTACCTTTTTTGGTGTCGTCTACTCGAATGGCCCCACCGTTATTGTTTGCGCCAGCACCTGAAATGGTGACGGTTAAGCGAACACGTTCTGGTGCGATGTCAATCGAATTGGACTCGGAGCTTGACACACCGTTTATCGTTTGTACGACACGATAGTTTTTACCAGGCGGTACTTGTTCAGCCGCATATCCGACGTTGTAAAACCCGACACCGCTGTTATTGGCTGATGTTTCTCGTGGAAGAAAGCCGATTTTGTCATGGTGAATTGTTAGTTTTGCACCTGCTTTTGCACCTGACACGGTAATGACTCCACTTTGGTTTGGTTCTGCCAACAACACGGAGCTCGGCAGTACTTTTGCTTCGTTAGAAGGTGCTGAAATCTCACCTCCATATTCTTGGGTGACAGTATAAATACCAGGCTCTACATTATTGAATGTGTCGCTACCTGTTGCGGAGGAAATCGTATTAGATGTCCCACCTGATTGAGGTGTCAATCTTAGCGTGGCGCCTGGTGTAGCGTTGGATACAGTAATTGAACCTTTCCCGTCTAAACCGCTCGTTGCAGTGCTTCCCGTAATGGTTCCGGGGAACGATGCTGCAAATACAGGGGGAAGTGGGCCAATTGTTAAAAGAATGAGCATAAATGTCATAAGTAGCGATAATGTTTTCTTCATGTAAAAATTCCTCCTATATTACTTAACGTCATAGTACTGTGTTTCAAGTAACTGATTGTTTTCATCGTATGCACGGATGATAACTGTTTGACCAGCTGCAAGACCTCTTATACCACGCGAGAATTGGTTGTTTTGACGAAGAAGTGTCATTTCTTCTAAAAAACCTTCTAGTGAGACAGTCATGTGAGACACATCTGAACTTTTTCTTTGTACAACGACATTCGTCAGCCATGAAGTTGAGTCTGTTTCAATGGTGTCGATGTATGTACTTTGCAATGTGAATGATTTTGTCACATCCTCTTTTAATGGAGTTCCTTTTACAGATGTTAAGCCTTTTGGAATGACAAGTGTGTATTCGGTCCCAAATCGATAAGGTTTTGTCGGTTTCACTATAATTTTTGTGGAATCGTCCGATAATACACTAGAGACCTCGTGCTCCACTTTGTTAGCAGATTGTATATGAATCGAATTCAAGTCTGCTCGCTCATTTACATTCTCATTGAACGTAATCGTCCAACTTTTTTCTGAATCTGTAATGAGTTGGAAGTCAAACGTTACGGCACTTGCGGGATGAACCCCAAATAGGAAGAGGGTTGCAAGTAGCAGTAGCGACGTTACTTTTTTGAACATGTTACATAGCTCCTTCTTGTCAATGTAGTATCTGTCTAAGGTTGCCGAAAAAATGAGGGGGACCAAGGTGAAATTGAAGTTCCTATAATAGATATCGGAAAGGAAGAGGAAAAATGAAGGTACATAAGAAAATTACATTATTTTTAACAGTATTATTGTTAGCGTCCATTGTATGGGTGCCAACAATTGGGCAAGCAAGTACGGAAGGTAGCTATGGTAAGAGCTGTAGTGTAGATAGAGGGACAGATGTTATTTTTGTCATTAACGACTCTGAGGCAATGTTGAATATAAATATTGCTTCAAATCCAACATCTAATGATACGTATATTTCGGAAGCGATCCAGTATATAGATGCTTTACCTGAAGAAGATAGGGTCGCAGTTATAGGTTTTAACGACCGTGCGGTAAAGCATAGTGAGTTAACAGCTAATCGTTTTGAAACGAGAGCAGCATTGCACTCATTTTCGAATAACGATGATAACACGCGCGGTGGTAATGATTTAAGTACGGGACTTACGGCAGCGTTAGGTGAGTTTGCTAAAAGTAATAGTAGTAACGATAAAATGATTATCGCTATGACGACAGGGAATTCGATTAACAACGAAAAGTCTTTAGAGTTGGCACGTCAAGCATATGAACAGGATGTAACGATCCATGTATTCGGTTTTGGTTCTGGAATGGATATTGACGAAACGAATTTAACAAGCATTGCGCAGAAAACGGGTGGAAATTACCATCATGCAATACGCTCGATTGACCTTCGGAAAGATTTGGGGGCATTGAAGTCTACAATCGTTGGTTTTAGTGGACGGGAAGTGGGGAGTAATTGGACATTAACAGATCATGTCAACGAACCGAATGGCTTATTAATCCAAGAGAATGTCCAAGTTGACTTAAATGGTTATAAATTAACAGTTACAGGCGATATTATTCTGCAGCCTTGTGCGCAACTACGCGCAGAAAATCGTGGCATCATAACGGCGAACAATGTGGAACAGAAGAAGGGTTCGTCCATTGCTTTAAACAATAGTCAATTAAACGTGAGTCAAACATTCACACAAAATGGTTTGTTACGTGTAAACGGTGATTTTGGTGGTGCATCAGTTGCGGAAGTGAATGTCAACCGTTATAACCAACAAATCCGAGGTGTGCTCGATTTGAATGGTCAATCACTGTCCGTTGCTAATCATTTTGAGCAAGAAGGTAGTGTCGAACTTGGCGGCGGTACTGTTCGGGCAAAAGGAAATGTAACGCAAAAAGGGTTTTTCAACGTTCAAAAAGGTAAGTTGTTCATTGAAGGGAATTTAATCATCAACGGTGACAATTTACGAGACGAAGCATTCACTACCAATCGTTCGTTAAATGTCGGCGGAGGGCTTGTACAAGTCGGTTCGGCGGAGTCGATGGCTCTAACGCGTGACAAAGGGAATATTCGCCAAACGAGTGGTCAGCTCTTTATCAATCACGGGACGGTTCGTATTTTTGGTGACTATGCCATTGCGGACGGTTGGTTGACGATGATTAAAGGCTCAATGGATACAACAACTGCTAACTATGGAGAAGGCGATGGAGACTATGTCCATGTATACGGAGATTTTTCAACATCTAGCCAGCGAAACCATGCGAAAAGAGACTATAACTATATGATGCAACCATCGAATGACCAAGGTCATTTAACGGATGGTGTGTTACGTGTAGATGGTAACTTTATTCAGTTAGGTGATATAGAATTCCATGGCAAAGCGAGTGACCGTTCGAATAACTATACAAAGGATTATAGCCGTTTGAACTTTAGTGCAGCAGGTAGACATAAAGTGTTGCTTACTGGGAAAGGGATGATCAGTGCTGAAGGAACTGGTTTCACATTCCAACATTTGGAGGTAGACGGTGCTTTACAAGACTATCTTCAAAATGGTTCAGTGAAATGGAGAAATCTGATTGAGCGCAAGGTCTCATCTAATGCTAAGTTGCATAGCTTGTCCATTAATAATATTCCGGTTGCCGGATTCAATCCAAATACGACAACTTATGTTAACCATGTTGTTCCAGCAGGCAATTTTCCAACGTTAATGGTAGAAGCAAAAGCAGAAGACCGCAATTCGAAAGTTGAAATGCATAATTTGGCTGTTATAGATGGCAAAGCACAAGTAAAAGTGATTGTTACAGCGCCGAATGGTAACGCGATAACGTATACAGTCTATGTCACAGTAGGTGCGGGGGCAGATGGTCGTGTGACGTCGATTGTGTTCCAGCAAAAAGAGTTGCTCTTTATGCAACAACCGAATGGTAACTTTGGTCCACAAAAAGCGACCATCGATTATAGGGTTAATCCGACAAATGCAACGAATCAGCAAGTAATTTGGACAAGTACAGACGAATCCGTGGCCATTGTGCGTGATGGTATTGTAACGCCAGTTGGGGTAGGAGAAGCGACGATTATTGGTAGAACAGTAGACGGAGAGTTTACAGATTCTGCGATTGTTCAAGTATTGCTACCTTACGATTTGCTTGAAGGGATTAAAACGCTAGCGGATCTTGTGAGTGATAATAATCGTTATGATATGATTATGTCTATGTACGACTTGAATGATATCGGTATTGTTGTACCAGGGAAATATATTCAAGAATTGACGTTTAACTCATCGGGGTATTTGATCAGTGGTAATATTGAAGCGCATAGTGATGTGAGTCGACTAGGTGTACGAGTAGATGGACAAGAGCTACCGGTTTCCAACCCATCGAGTGGCAATCGCTATACATTTAGCCGGGCAGGTTTGACAGTTAATAGTTTTATTGAGGTTATTGCTTATAATGCTGCGGGGGATGAATTGGAGCGCATTGCCACACATTATCCTGTAGGATTTGAGCCAGATACGAGTATTCCATTCGGTTATAATTCAATTCAAACATTATTTGATAATCCTTATCTATTTGATTTGATACTTGAATACTATTCATTGGATCAGTTACGATTCGAAGCTCATTAATAAAAAAAAGGGGGCAAGGGGCATGATTCGTCATGCCCGTTCTATTTATGAAAAGTATAAGAGTATTTATAATGTTAAGTCTGTTTATATTGCTATTGCCGGCTACACTAGCGCATGCGATTAGCAAGCCTGTTGTTGGGGTTTCTACGGTTTATGTGGAAAAGACTGGGACGGTTAATCTATCTGTTTTTATCGACAGTGATGAACGAATTGCGAGTGGATCTTTTGAGATGGTGTATGATCCGACATTATTGACGATGAGGACTGTGAAAGAGGGGACAGCGTGGTCTAACCAGTTGAAATCTCTCAATAGTGCGGAGCCTGGCAAAGTGGCTGTGGCATGGGCGCAGACAACGGGTGTGTCGATGAAAGGCACTGTCATTGATTTTTCCGTTTCTGTCCCTTCAGCTAGCATCGGTTCCACGATAAATCTAACGTTGAAAAATGTTAAGTTATTTGATGCACAAGGGAGAGAAATAGCTGCGCAAGTGTTGGATGGGCAAGTAAAACCGTTTACTGGTGAAGTGAAAGAACATCCGGGAACTGTTGATGTGAACAAGGAATGGACGATTCGTTTAAGCACACCTTACAATCCAGCGACGCTTAATAATCAAACTGTTACTGTCAAAAGGGGTACGGTGGCTGTTGAAGTGATTATCACGCAGATTGATGCGACGACATTCAAAGTGTCACCGAAAAATCCGTATACTAAAGTTAAGCATACGCTGGAAATTACAGATCAGCTTCGCTCAATTAGTGGTGGTAAGTTGAACAAACCTGTGCGGCATGAATTTACGGTTAAATGAGGAGGGATAGTATGAATAGGAAACATTTGAAATATGGATGGGCATTCTTCATGGCGATGTTCTTGGTTGTATTGTCCGGACTCACCGTACATGCCGCGGCAGGTCCGACGTTAGAAGTGGGTGAAACTCGTTCGCTAGGCGATAAAGTCAGAGTGCCGATTACGATTTACAAGACAACATATTTGACTTCTGTTAATGCGACGGTGACGGTGCCAGCAGATCAAAAAGGAGTTCGATTGCAAAGTTTTGAGCCAGCCGGTATTTTTGCGGGTACACAATATCGTTCGCTCTTTGATATTACAGGCAACGTATTGAAGTTTGACTTTTTATTCGAAGGAGTAAAAGAACCTACATTGGTAAATAAACCAACTGTTGTTGGGTACATCACCTATACGCTGACGCCTGAATTTGAGGCGGGTCAAACTGTCCAGTTGGAAATTGGTGACATACGGGCAAAAGCCCGTGCAGGTGCAGATTTACTACTCGATCCATTACACGGGAAAATCGAGCGGAAATTACCAATCGGGGGAGTAATTAGTGATAATGGACCGAGTGCTGCTGCGGCCATGCGGATCTTACAGCATGTCGATGGAACTAATTTAATCACTGAGAAAGAAATGTTGTTATCGGCAGATGTCGATGGCAATGGTAAGTTGACCCAAGACGATGCCCAGTTGATATTAGATTATCTGGCAGGCATCACGACTTCATTCCTAGCAATTGAGACAGTGGAGTTAGATAATGCGGCTGTGGGCAGTGAGTATGAGGAAAAGATTACGGCCAAGCACGGCAGGGAACCTTATGAATTTAAAAGTAAAGGTTCGCTGCCTTCCGGAGTGAAATTAAATACACAAACAGGTGAACTGACTGGAGTGGCAAAAACTGCCAAAAATTATCCGTTTACTATTATCGTAACGGATGCGATTGGCAATACAGCTGAACGGGCATTTGCCGTTGACGTCATTAACTCTAATATTATTGCTGTTGAGAAGTTGGGCATGATTAACGTTAGACAAGGTGAACAGGCAAAGCTGCCAGAGAGAGTATTGGTGACATATAAGGATAAAGTGCAAGGCTATGAGTCAGTGACATGGGATGCAGTCGATACGACTGGACTTGGCGAACAGACCGTCAAAGGGGTGATTGGCGATAGTGGATTTACTATCACGATTAAAGTGAATGTCGTTAATGAAAACTACATTAATAAGTTAATTATCAATAAGTCACCATTTTTAGATCTCCATACAGTCGTCGCCTATACGGTGCCAGAAGTATATGCTATGACGATAAATGGTACAGATATGCATTATGAAGGCAATAATGAATATAGCTCAATTGTTACAGGTATACCAAGTGGTTCGAACATTACGCTTGTACTGAAAGATAAATACGGTAATGTACTCGAAACAAAATCACAAAATTTACTACCAAGTTAATACGAAGAACAGCCCGGCGCACATACAATTTGTATGTGTTTGCCGGGCTGTTTGCTATTTAATCATATTGTCGTGCGCAATGGTTGGAGCCCTCGCGCGCAATGAGAGAGCTCCCGCGCGCAACAAAAGTTGCCCTCCCGCGCAAACCACCAAGAAAAAAAAGAAGTGCAAGTCTACAACGCAAGTGTAGGTGCACTTCTTTTTCTATTATCGTCTTGTCATTCGTACATTTTGCTCTCCAACCAACTCACCCTTAGCATTGTAGGCAAGGAAGACGCCTTCTTGGAGCAGGTGGAAGTTATTGATTTCATAAATTCCTTTTTGCAACGCGAAGTAGCCTTGACCTCGATTTCGATTGGCTAATTCATAATCGATGTTACCTTCTGATGAATTGAAACGTAAGACCACGCGGGTAACTTCTCCACAGTTGTCGTTGATATACGTGTTCATGAAGAATTCATTGCCAATTGTTTCTAGTGTTGGTGATGAAAATACTTGGCTGGATAGCGCGCAAATTGGCCCCGGAGGGATGTCACATGTAATGGCAGATAGGATGGACTGGTAGGCTGCACCCAATTCACTGCTTTCTGCTACATGATAATAATGACCGCCCGTGTCCTTAGCGATTTGCTGCAATAGTTCTTCGTTTAATTGCTTTTTATTGCCCAAGCCTATGGTGTAAATTTTGATGTTTTTCTGCTTGGCTTCAGCGACTATATTTAATGTTTGTTTGGCATTTGATTTACCATCAGTGAGCAGGATGGCGACTTTTGGTTCATTGCCAGGCGTGAACTTATTGAATGCAGTTCTTAGCCCATTTAAAATATTGGTGCCACCTGATTGCCCTACGTTACTCAATGTTGGTCTTACGATTGGTACAGTATCAGCTTCACGGTGTAGCAACTTACCACTTGAATTAAATTGTGCTGCAATATTTCTCTGTGCAGCGAGTGCTGTCATCAGCTCTTGTGATTTCGTCACACGTGCATAGTATGGATCGCTAGCTCTCATACTGCCCGAAGCATCAAGAATGAATGCAACTTCTGGCACTGTTGAGCTGCAAGTTGTATCAGCTTGCAATGTAGGCTCATAGAGTACTTTTAAACGCTGTGTTGTGTTTGCTATAGCGGCTAGTGTATCTCTATAGTATGGATCCATAACCTCGAATTCTGCAGTAATTTCATCCGCAATTGAGTAAGTCGTATTCGGAGAGACAATGGTTGTCGTTGCTACTCCATTCGAGAACCAGACATATTCATTTGTTAACGTAGTACCTTGAGTGGAACTAAATCGAACGCGCCCATTGTAGCGATCAAGAACTTGTCCACCTGGAGCGACGACTGTTGCTTTCAGTGTGGCTGTTGCCCCGTTAGCGGGAAGCGTGCCATTGAATGCCGTGTTGCTAGGAATTAGCTCAAGTCGCAATTCTGCCTGTGGTGCATAATCCAAGTTCACCGTAATCGGCTTGTTATCGCAGTTGATATTGGACTGGTTCAACTGGAATGTCAAAGTGTCTGTGCGATATTGGGTATGGTAAGGTGCAGTGACTTTGACAATCATATCAGGTCCATCTGTCATGTTCACAGCGCTGGTGCCGCTCGGTCTGTTGTTTGCCTCGGCCTGCGCTGCTGCTAAATGGGCCCGTGCAGTTATTGCTTGTGTTTCAGCGATAGTTGCTAAGCGTTGTGCTTCAGTCAGGCGTTCTCGTGCTTTCAAGACATCTTGGATTGTACCAATAATCGTTCCATTAGCATTCGTTTTATCCAACACAGATTCCCAGTATTTTAAATTGGCTCCTGCCAAGTCGACTTCATTTCTTGCGGCTCTTAATTTAGCTTCAGCCGCCTCAGCATCGTCTATAGCTTTCCTCAAATCATATGCCGGTGGAATAGTAGTTTGCGCACTATCAATTCGTGCACCCAGTGCTGACTTAACCGTGAATGACATGGAGTCACTATAGTCAATCGCGCCGCCATTTGTACAGCCCTTCAATGACACTGTCACAAATGTCGAATCAACCCCATTGGCAATCAATTTCGGTTTATCAATATCAACCTCGACGGCCACATTTGACACAGGGGGGACAGTGGGCTGGGTCACGACAGGCGGTTGTGCTGTCACTGTCGGTGGATTAAATGTCACCGTTCCTGTACCAAGAAAAGCGGGTGGCAGTGTAATTGTTTTGTCGTCACTACCGGTTGCCCGCTTGCTTAACCCAATCATTTCGCAATCCCCTGCATTCGACAGACGTTGTAAAAATACAACCGCATCTGCACGCGTCATAGAAAGATGGGCGCCATAATCCTTGTAATCATTTTTACCAGTAGCGCCGTTCGCTAAATCATTTTTATACATATATTGAACGGCACGTGTTTCGCTTAAATCGACTCCTTGGAAGGCGGCGGCAATGCGTGCGACCTGTCCTTTTGTAATCGGTAAATTACGTGCTTGCGTATTGCTTACGCCATTGATAGGCATGTTTTTATTTTGTAAATAACGATAATTGTTAGCAGTGGATGTTTTAACAGAATCTGCTGCTGAGCAATCAAATCGGATCAGCATATCGACAAATTGTGCTTCTGTTACTGTTTGATCCGGTGCAAATGTACCGTTGGCATAGCCTTTCACGATGCCTTGTTGATAGGCCCATTCAATTGCGGAGTAGGCCGAGTGATTCGTTTTGACATCTTTAAACGGACTTGCTGCACTGGCAAGAATAGGAGAAATGACTAAAACAAACGCGAGCGTAAAGAAAAGAGCAATCGTCTTTTTAGTGAAATGAGTCATATACCGTCGTCCTTTCTTTACTCAAAAAAGAGTATATCATCGCGATAGTTTTGTTTTAAATCACTTTCTAGGAAATCTAGGAAACGTACAAGCAACGCAGATGCCTGTGCTCTCGTTAATGGTTCATTCGCATTAAAACGATTGAAGTTATCTCCCGTCACAAATCCGAGCTCAGTAGCTACATAGACGCTGTCTTTCGCCCAGCTTGGGATTTTATGGTTATCGACATAATTGGTTCTATAGCCCGGGCTTGGTGCGCGACCTTCCATGCCTAATGCGCGGATCAAAATAGCGACACCCTGCGCTCGTGTAATGGGACCATCAGGATCGAATCGGTCAGGTGTTACACCTGTAATAATCCCTTTTTCCACAGCGCTCTCAATATAAAGATAGTCAGGATCTTTCGGGTTTAAATCATTGAAAATGGCTTTTCTAGGTGTCTTACTCTTTTTAGGTTGCTCCAACACACGAATATCTACAGCTTTTAATACACCAATTGTATACTGATAACGTTGCATAGGCGTATTAGGTGAGAAAAATTGCGACTTTTCATCAAATATGCCTAAAGAATACAAGCGTTCAATATTATCTTTGGCCCAATGCGTCGATAAGTCACGGAATTTTGGTACGATGAGTCGTTCAATTTTAGGAACGTTTTCTTGGGATAAATGAATTTCACCTTTCCCTACACCGTAAGGAATATTGTATGTGTACTCGCCAATCATATTAGACTTACTAACGACAGCATGTCCGCCCGTAAAGCTAGATAGGGAAGGGTTATGTGCTTCGTATTGTAAAGTTCTTGATTTGCTATCAGATACTTTACTTGTGACAAAAGCCTGTCCATATTGCGTAATAATTTCATTGTCGATAATTTGTGTTTCTGTTGCGCCCCAGAAGTTTTCATAGCCCATATTGCGTCCGCTAATATGAACCGTGATTTCTTCAGGCTTCTTTGCTTTATCCTTCGATGTTACTTTATAAATTTTGCGTCCGACAATGTTGCCTGAGTAATAGTCGGAGGCGGGGCGATTGTCGCTGACAGCCCCTTGTGAAAACTGGTAGTCATCTAATGTATACGTTGTCGTGCCAACTGTGACTTTCTCGGAAAAACTTTTAACAGACGTTTGGGCAGTTGTTTGCCCTTTATCCTCCCGTTTGTCTAAATCAGATACGTAGACAGCACTGCGAGTCAATTTATCACCCGCGGTACTTGATAAGGTTACTTTGTAGGTAGAGGTTAGTATGCCTTTCCCTTCTTTTTCAGAAACGGTTGCTTTTCCAGTGAATTTGATAGGGTAGCCGGTTAAAAAGAATACTTCTTCATACTCATACTCGTTGAGGACACCGCCATTGAAATCAGGTGGCTTGGCCTCCGCGTGGGGGGCGACGAGTAGGAACGTTAAGGCTAATGCTGTAAGAATAATCGCTTGTTTTTTGATAAATTGTAAAATAGTAATTGGGAATCATCCTTTTCTAGTGGGAGTGGGTGTCGGGCACCCACTCAATTCCACATCATTTAATTGACTAACAGAATACGACCTTTTACTTGTGATTCATGAAGTAAATAGAGACGATCATTGACGCGTAAATCGTTTACAGAAATGACTTTACCATCTTTAATAATCGTTGCTTGCTCAATGTTCATCCTGGAAATATTCCCGGCAGTTTTCCACATACCATCTTGCCACTGGCTGACATTGCGAATGCGAATGATGGCAGGATTGGATTGTGTAATGCCTTCAATCCGTCCGGTAGAGACGATTGTCGCAGTTGGTGCAGTCGGTTCAATGATGTGGACTGCCACGACTTGATTGTTTTCTACATAGAAATACCCGTATTTCCCAGCATATCTCTTCATTTCATCCTGCTGCGGAATAATTGTGCGTACGGATCCTCTTGCATCCTCAACGGCCACCGTATCATTACTAAACGACAGTGTTGGCATTGATTCGTGTTGCCAGTAATTATTTTTCGATAATATCATAGCGTTCGTGAGTGTGAGTTCATAGGCATTCGCTGTATGAATCTGTCCAAAATAAATCGCGTGATTTGTTAAATTCGGGCTTTGGAAGCCATCATTCGTAATATGCACGACGTTGGCAAATTCACTGCGTGAACTACTCTCTGTTGCGACGAAGGCAGTACCGCTTGCTAGTAAACTATTTTCATCGACCAAACGACCGTTTCTAATTAAAATCGTTCCTGCGTGATAGCGAACAGTACCTTTCGTTTGCAGGCCGATTGATTTGGAATTTATGTTGACGGATGTCATTGGCTCATAAAAAGTACGCTCATTCTTCTCTTTAATGACCATCTTCTCAATAACTTCTTTGCCAAATTGACTGACAGTGACGAAATAGACGTCATGGTTGGCATATTGTCGCAGGCGATCCGCTTGAATAGGTTGAGTACCTACATAGATAGGCGCTTTAGCTGAGTAGCTGTAACTGCTATTGCTATGGCCGTTGGCACCAAGTCTTGTATTTGATTGCCATCTTCCGTCTAAAAAGATTTTTTCGTCTTTCATAATGAGCTTGTTGCTTGTCGGTTCGATGCGCTGAATCGTTCCTTTGTAGAGGGCTTCGATTTTAATGCCCTGTACATTCGCTTCAATAGAACGGATGGTGTTCGTATTATATTCGGAGAAGGTTAGTTTGACGCGATCTCCTTCGTACAACACGCTTAAGTCTGAAAAATTCGTTCCTTTGATAACTTCCGTTTGATTATTTAAATAGTACGTTTTCGACTGTCCATTATCGAGTCGAATCGACAGGAAATCGCCGTTTGGGTCAATCTGATTGACAGTGCCCGTGACGACTCTGTCGCGGTGATCGATTTTTGCAGGAGCTGTTCCTGTTGAACCGCGCATCGCTTTTACCCGGCGCAAATTGACATCGATTTCGACTTCCATCCCGAGCTTAAATGCATCAATGGTCGTCGGAACGGAATCGACGGAAAGGGTCGCATACTTGTCGATGGACAATGTCATCGTACGACCTTGTTCGTTCTTAATGGTAACTGTGCTCAATCTCTTTTCCGTTACATTTTTGTCAATCTGTACCTCGTCATACGTGACGTTGACAAACGTACCTGTAACGAGTGAATTAGCCGAGGCTGGGCTGGCTAGTAAGAAACTTGAAAATAGTAAAACAAGAAAAGCGAGTGGGAAAAAGTTGTTTTTAAACAAATGTGATACCTCCATTGTGTGGATTTCTACTAGTCGCTTACGTCTATGTATAGTAGTAGGTTTATATCTAGTATATCGGAGTGAACGTCAGAAATGTTAGATAAGCAGGTGATATAGTGTGGGAAATTTTCGGAGCAATTTGATAGAATTGTGGGTTGCAAAAATTGTCGTGAAGAATGATTTCATTTCTGACAGTAATTCAGTATAAAAGTCATGGTTCGTCAATAATTTTGGCAGAACTTTAATTAGGACGAGTTGCACTAAAATTCCAGTTAAATTATACTGGTAGTAGTAATGATTTGTCCTTTGTTAGTCTTGTAACTAATTGCTAGGTTACTCGTCTAGTATATATGGAGAATATCCAAAGACGACTACAATAACTGGAGGTATGAAGATGAAAAAATTAACTTCTAAAAAAATATTCAAAGCTACGTTAGCAACAACGGTTGCAGCAGGAGCTTTTGTAGCTGTTGCGCCAGTAAATACTGAAGCGGCGACATTTAAGGATGTTACAACTAAAACGAGTCACTATGATGCGATTATGCACTATACCGACAAAGATATGATCAGTGGCTTTTCAGATGGTACATTCAGACAGGGCCAAGCGATTACACGTCAGGATGCTGCAAAGCTGTTAGCACTCGTATTGGAACTGGATTTGGTTAATGTTAAGGATCCGGGGTTTAAAGATGTTAGCAAAACAAATCCAAACTATAAATACATCGCAGCACTAGTAGAAGCGGGAATCATTACGGGGTATGAAGATAACACGTTCAAACCTACTGATAATTTGTCGCGTGCACAAATGGCTAAAATCCTTGTACTTGGCTTTGAGCTTGAAGATGTAGGATCTACCAATCTACCATTTAAAGATATTAATGAGCGACAATGGCATATTGAATTTGTGCGGACACTTTATGCAAATAAAATCACAACAGGTACTACGTCTACAACGTTTTCACCGAATGCACTTGTTACACGCGGACAAATGGCAGCATTCGTCTATAGAAGCGAAGCCATGGGCGTGCCGCAGAAGCAAAGCGAATTAGATAAGGTAGCAGTAGACGCAGCTGCGAATAAATTAACGGCGGGAGCTGTCACAGTTTCACGCGGTAATAGTGCAACAGATGCTAACAAGCTTACGGCAGTTCAAACGTATGTCAATTCACTAATGACTGACAAAACGGTCAAAGCAACTGTTACAGCTAGTACGACTGCTGGAAATTACGTTGTGGCACTAACAAAAGGTGAAGTGAAAGTAGAAAAAACGATTGCGATGACATTTAATAATGCAGCGGATGATCGTTTTGTGACAGATGTAACGGCTATTAATGCTAAACAGGTGGCTATTAAATTTGCCACGCCAGTTACGAAGACAAGTGTGCTGAACTCTTCAAATGAGGTTCAAAATATTACATTCACGATGGTTTCAGGTTCAACTGTTAACCCTGGACAACTCAAAGGTTCATTATCAGAAGACGGTAAAACATTAACGGTTACAGCTAATTGGATTTTTGATGGTGAATATGCATTCAAATCAACGGATGCCATTCAATCTGTTGCAGGTGGAAAATTTGAAGAATATACTGCCATCATCAAAGCAAGAGATAAAGTAGCACCGAAGCTTATTTCGGGGTCAGCTACTGCTAAAGTATCGACAAATACATTTGCTGTATTTTTCGATGAGCCTGTGAGTGCAGCGGGAGCTATCGCTTATGTCGATGATATTGCAGCGACTGTCGCCAACAATCCAACAGATCCAAACCGTTTAGACATTACAACTAGCAGACAAGTAGCAGCAGGAACAATAGCGAGAATTAAAATGCTAAATGTTAAGGACTACAACCAAAACTTACTAGCACCAAACCCATCAGAAACAACGATTACGATTTCAGCTGACACAGTAGCACCTACTGTGACACAAGTAAATGTGTTAGGGGAAAATAAAGTAGAAGTTGTATACGATAAAAATATGAATCTAGCATCGTTTGCTGGAAAAGCTCGTCTTGTCTATTCGAATGGAACAGTGACACACTTGACGGCAACGGCAGGCTCAAATGCTAAAACCGTTATTTTGACAGGTACAGGATTGCCTAGCGTAAATAACTATAATGCGGTGCTATTCATTGATGCTGACGCTAAAGATACTGTTGGCAACAGCACAGCATTATATTCTTCCAATGTGACATTGAGCAAGGATACTACACCGCCAGTTATGACATTTGTAGAATATAAAGATGGGAAAATCATTGCTACCTTTACGGAGGACATTGCAATTGGGCGTTTGAATACGTCAGTGACGATTATTGATCAAAAAACAGGGACACCTAGACAAATTGCTCTCACGACTAGTAATAGTGGAGTTGTGAATAACACATTAACCATTACTGAGTACTTATCGAATGGTTCGTACCAATTGCATCTGCCTGCTTATACAGTGACGGATAAGGCAGGGATACCGAATCCGAATGCAATCGACTTTCAGAACTTTACCGTCCAAAACTCATTAACAACAGATACTGCGCGTCCAACGATTGGCCCGATTACTAGTAGCCCAACGGTAAATACGACTTATCAAACAGTAACGTATACAGTGACAGATTATGAGAGTGGAGTAAACTTGGGTTCCGTGCAGGAATTGAGTAACTATACGTGGGATGGAAAGGCATTGCCATATGGAACTCGTGTGACAACGAATGCTAGGTCAACAGATAAGAATACGTCTGTCACAGTCACAATCGAAATTCCAAACACTGGAATCACGACGACTAAACAAGCCCAATTCGCAATTAATAACATTCGGGATAATGCTAACAATGTTGCATATCCAGCAGTCGAAAATATCTATTTGTATAGCAATTACCAAAATGGATTAGGATTAAGAAGCGCTGCAATTGATGCTTATGATGGTACTTCACTTATCCTAAGTTATAATCAAAATGTGTATTCTTTAAATGCAAATGATTTTACAATTACATTGAATGACCAAGTTCTTCAGGCGAGCTCAATTGCCTCAATTTCACCGTCTAACAATAATAATTCGTTTATCGTTAAACTTAAAGCGTCTGAAGCGAAAGATATCATCTATTATAATACTCGAAGAAATGCGGTTCACTACTTCGATGTTAATAATAATGGTGTATTTGAAGATTGGATAGATCAAGTTATCAGTGTGGTGGATTATGGAACTCCAAACAATTCAGTATTACTCAATTTGAATGCCAACTATATTAAAAATCTAAAAGTAAATGATTATCAAGGTCAAGAAGTCATTGTGAAACGATGATTCTGTCCAAATGATTGAAGACGCCTTCCATTGTTAGTAGATGGAAGGCGTTATTTAGAAAGGAGATCATCATAATGAAAAAAGTATTCGGCATTTTACTAGCCCTAACCATTGCCCTAAGCTTCTCCTTCAATTCCGTGCAAGTCGAAGCAGCAAGCCCGAAGGTAGTCAAGTTCGCCAATTGTAAAGAGATGAACAAAGTCTACAAAGGCGGCGTGGCACGCTCAGCGACTGTTAAAAATGTTGGCGGTAAAACAAAGTACAAGCCTTTTGTCTCTCAGGCAATCTATGATGCTAACAAAAAGAGTGACCGTGATAAAGATTTCATCGCATGCGAACGATAAAAATCGGCCTATCCTCTATTTATTTAGAAGATAGGCTGATTTTTTTTGAACCGTTATACTAGACAAATAGGTATATGACCGTATAAAATTGAACTGATAAAACTACAAGTGTGTTTTGAGTTTCCAAGGGGGCTAGAGGTTGAGAGCACGAATTATCAATGCTTTTATTGAAGAAACACGAAATAATGGTATTAAGTTTACGATGGATGACTTGGCAAAGCGGCTTGGCATTAGTAAACGCACGCTCTATGAGCATTTTTCATCGAAAGTTAATATTTTAGATTCGATTATTGATGTGACACTTGCTGAGTTTGACGAGCAGACGAGTCGTATTTTAAGTAATCCTGAACTTACCTTATTGGAAAAAATCCGTAAAGTCATTGTTGTTGTACCGGAATATAATGATTTTTATGACCTACGTATTTTAGAGCAGTTGAAACGTTCTTATCCTGAGCAGTGGGAACGTGTCAACCGTGAGTTACATCAGTGGGATGATCTGAAGGGGCTTCTGGAAGAAGGAATTCGTACGGGCATTATTAAAAATATCAATATTGATTTGTTAATCAGGTTAATTATTGATGCTACTAATGCGACAATGGACCGCCAGTTTTTTTTAGCGCATAGTATTTCTATGACGGAGGCATTTGAGTCGATTATTGATATTTTATTAACTGGTATGGTGCAAGCAGAACAATGATAGGGATACTGGCACTTTAGTTGCCAGTCTATTTTTTTGATTGATGAAAACTCAAAAAACTAAAATCGTTTCAGCGTTTTTCGAGAATGATAAAAAGATAAGGATTTGAAATCGTTATGGAAAAAGAACAAACTTTAAATCGTTTGGATACTGATAGTGTTGGTAAATCGTTTGTGAGGTATTTAATTCCGTCGATGGTTGGGATGCTACTGATGGCTATCAATATTGTGGCCGATGGAATTATGGTTGGTAACCGCTTGGGGCCGACTGCCCTTGCTGGAGTAGGTATTGCAGGACCTGTTTATACCTTGTTTGTAGCGATGTCGCTGTGGATTGGAATTGGCGCGGCGACTCGGTATTCAGCGGCGATGGGTGCTAAAAAACCAGGCGAGGCGCGTGTCATATTTTCACATGCTATTATTGCTATATTTGCCTTCACAATGATTATTGGTTTATGTGCCTATTATTTCAAGACAGAAATTGCTTATTTTTTAGGGGCAAATGCTGATACGTTTCCTTATGTTATGGAGTATATGAATGTTCTATTGCTGTTTGGATTTGTTTTCACGGTTGAAAATACGCTCAGTATATTAGTTCGAAATGATGGAAGCCCGAATTTAGCGATGGTTGCTTTAATCACTTCAGCTGTTGTGAATATCGGGTTGAATTATATTTTCTTATTCGTGCTCGATTATGGTGTGACGGGGGCGGCAGTAGCGACAATTATCGGCGCATTTGTTGGACTTATTATATTGAGTACACATTTCTTCCGTAAGAAAAGTAACCTACGTTTCGTTCGCTTCCAGTTCAATCAGAAACTGTTCGTGCTCATTATCATTATTGGTTTCCCCAGTTTTCTTGCAGAAGTCGGGATTTCAGTCTTCACTATTTCGCATAATATTACGTTCGAACATATGGCGGGAACTGCCGGCGTGTCTGCATTTACTATTTTAAACTATGTCCATAGTGTCATGTTGCTGTTGTTTTTAGGTATGGGGTCAGCCATTCAACCGCTCATTAGTTATTATAAGGGTGCAAAAGATGAAGTAAGGATGAAAAAGACCGTACGAATGGCGATTGGAACCGCGGTTGGGGCTGGTGTGTTTTTCTTCCTTATTGGACTATTTGCATCGGGTCCAATTGTCAGCCTGTTTGGCGATTTTCCAGAAGAAGTAATGGCACTTGCAATTCCAGGCATTAAGCTATTTTTCATCGCCTATATTTTCATGGGTACCAATTTTGTCATGATGACGTATTACCAATCTATCGGACAAATTCGTATGGCGATATGGATTACAGCATCAAGGGAAATTGTTATTTTACTCATTTTACTGATGATTCTCCCGCGCTTATTTGGTTTGACGGGTGTGTGGTTGGCGATACCACTATCCGAGCTGATTGTGCTGGTGACGATATTTTATTATCACAGAAAGTGGAATAGTTAAAATGGATATGAAAGGCGGTGGGTTCTTATTGAGAATCTGTTGCTTTTTTTTGGGGGGAGTCGAGTTCTGTTTGAACGTTGTTAGGTTTGTGGAAAACTTTGTCGAATTTTGTCTAAACGTTGCTAAGTGGTGTAGCGTTATGAAGTTTCCGCGGGGTGTGCCAGTTTTTCGTCTCGGTGTCCCAGTTTTCCCAAAGGGTGTCCGAGTTCCCAAATTCGGTAGTCGAGTTTCCGCGGGGTGTGCGAGTTTTCCATCTCGGTGTCCTAGTTCTCCCAAAAGGTGTCCGAGTTCGCAAATTCGGTAGTCGAGTTTCCGCGGGTGTATTAGTTTTCCATCTCGGTGTCCCAGTTCTCCCAAAAGGTGTCCGAGTTTGCGAATTCGGTAGTCGAGTTTCCGCGGGGTGTGCGAGTTTTCCATCTCGGTGTCCCAGTTCTCCCAAAAGGTGTCCGAGTTCGCAAATTCGGTAGTCGAGTTCCGTATCCGGGGTATGAATAACCGCCCACATAAGTATGCTAAGACTATTCAATAAAGTGAAATGAATAGTATAATAAGGAAATAGCTAAACAGAAGTGAGGGGGCTCGTCATTTTGAAGAAAAATAGTAGATGGCTACTGCCGTTATTTACGATGTTATTCGTATTATTACCATTTGTAGCATCGGCGTCAGCAGAACCGCTGGATGACATGCGTCAATTCATCCGTGATTATTATGTCGATGATGTGCCAGAATCGGTATTGATGAAAGATACGGCGCAAGAGATTACTAAGCATTTAGATCCCTATTCTGTCTATATGAGCGCGCAGGAATATCAAGGCTTTGTCAATGGAATTGAGCAACGAATTATTGGAATTGGTGTTGTGCTTGAAGAAGATGCGAAGGGAATTAGGGTAACATCTGTTATTCCAAAAGGACCAGCAGAACGGGCGGGCATTCAGCCGGGGGATATCATTACACATGTTGAGGGGCAGAGCCTTATAGGCAAGTCTGTTCAGACAGCAGTATCTTGGATTGGTGGGGCAGAAAATACAGTCGTAGCGATTACACTTGAAAGGCATGGTCAACAAACGCCACTCACCCTGCGTATTAAGCGCGAAGTCATTACGATAGCGAATGTGGAATCGACAATGCTTGGAGGCAATATTGGCTATATTCGTTTGAATAGTTTTGCGACGGAATCTGCCAAAGAGATTAATGATGCGATTCGATCACTGCCCGGTGCAGAGGGATGGATTGTTGACTTACGGAATAATGGTGGAGGTTATATAACGGTTGCGCAGGAAATAACGGGATTCTTCCCGAAGGCAGTTGGGGCTTTTCAATTACGAGAAAAGAATGGTCAGCCAATCACCTATAAAGCAATATCTCAAACTAGTAAATTGTCAGCACCCACTCATTTGTTGATGAACGAATATAGTGCGAGCGCTTCTGAGATGGTTGCGGCGGCAGTGAAGGAGCAAAAGCTAGCTACTATCTATGGTCAAACAAGCTACGGTAAAGGTACGATGCAATCGATGTTCGACTTTAGGGACGGTAGTGTGTTGAAATTGACGACTGCCAGGTTTTATTCTCCGGGGGGGCAGGCTGTGGATAAAGTCGGTGTGAAGCCGGATGTACTCACGAAAAAAGAAGCGGAGCTGGAAGCATCCCATCGTGCTCAATTAATCAGAAAGTGGAAGGGCTATAAAGCGCTACCGAAACTGTCCAATGTCCCCGTAACAAAGAAACTCAAAGTTGAAATGAATGTAGCGATGAATTGGCATAATCTCGACAAAGCCGCCATCCAGCTCATTCAATTAGGCGGAGAAGAAAGCTCAGTAACAATCGAAATAATAGATGATCGAACAGTAACGGTCATTCCAACAAAGCCGTTGGTATCAGGTGAGTCATACGTGCTCGCTGTCCATCCACGTTGGAAAGGGACCAATAATCATTCGATGAAACAAGGGATCTATGTAGATATAACAGTGAAATAAGTGAAGGCAGTAGGGTCTCGGTAAGTAGAGAGCCTACTGCCTTTTTGTAGCGGGGTAACAGAAGTAAGTGCACTAAGGAGTTTATCAAGAAGATTTTTGGATTTGAGAAAATAGAGATCTCCGGTTCATTTCAACTTCTAATAAATAAATAAAAAGGGGATTGAGGTTGGAAGCTTTTGCTGTCGTGTAGGATTTAATAAGCAAGTCATCGGGTAGTTTACTCATTTGAAATTTCACCTCCAATTTTGCAGTATATGTTGTTATAAAATAAAATGTGTAAGCATATAGTGTTAAGTAATAATGATATACTCTTAATCTATCAAAAAACGAGCATAAGAACAATCGTTCTCTTATCCACAGATGTCGGTGGATAACCTGTGGTTAAAATGTTTATAAAAGGTGTGGATACATAGGGCATGGTCGGTATAATGTTTATAAACTTATCCACAGTTGTAGAAAAGCGAGAATTTTGTCGAACGATTTTCTGAAGAAAGTGGGAAAAGTGGAGGGAGGAACGACTTGTATTGTATACAGTGTGGATACCATCAAAGTGAAGGGAAGTTTTGTGCGAAATGTGGCACTGCTTTAGGGAATGATTTGAACGGGATAGTGGAAGCGATAGTGGTAACATCCAGGCGGCGGCAATCGAATGATTATGTTGGACAGATGATAGCGTTGTTCAAAAGGTACGGGCATTATTGTTTGAAGTACTTGAAGCGGCCTAGCGAAGTATTTAAAGAGGGTGAAAAAGAGTTTACCAATGGCACAGTAACGATTGGACTGTTGGCTGTTTTAGTAGGGCTTACCATTTTCACCTTCATGCAGGATGTTGAATCAACCACATTGTCTGTAATAGCTAGTGTCATAGCTTATGTTTTGATGAGTACGGTGATGGTCCTTGGTTCGCTGTATGTAACAACGATGTTTTTAGGACCTGAACAATCCGTTAAAAAACTTATTGGCATATATGGGACGTATCTGATCCCGGTTGCTTGCATCGTATTTATCGCATTCATTTTCCAACTAATAAACGTAAACACCCTCGGAAATCTATTACTCCTATTTGCCCTTCTATTCGTCCTATCTATTATTCCTCTGTACATCGTCATAAAATTATTGACACAAGACGTATCAGTGCTCGATCCATTGTATAGTGTTGTAGTTTATATGGTTGTTTTCAGTATCTTATCTTACATTTGCCTTGCGATTTTCGGAGATTTTATCATGGGTGACATGTTGAATTGGTTGAGGTTTAGATATATATAACAACAAGCCCCTTCATTTTTATGAGGGGGCTTGTTGTTATAGTGACTTTTAATTTACATACCTTCTAGCTTATCTGCAAAATCTATCAATGTCATACTGGAATGGATGCGCTGCCGTTTTAATTCAAACAGAGAGTCGCCTTGAAACACGTTGCCTTCGTCAATCGTATAGCCGCTTGTCATTCCAGCGGATTTTAGTGCACGGATTGCTTGGGGACTTCGTTTACCATATGGATAGGCGAGTGCCGTCACCCGATGGTCATGGCCAAGAATCTCCTCAATTGAGCTGTTTGCTTGTTCAAGATCATTAAAGATTGCAGCCTCCGATTCCTGTTGGAGAAGGCTCATATTTGTATAGGAATTGTACATATGGAATTCGTGTGTATGGTTTTGATAGGAATAGACGTCCTGTGTTTGAATCATGCCTAGCTCTGATACGGTGTTTGGTCGGTTGATGCGACTGGTAATCAGGAATGATGTTGCTTGGAAGCCATGTGCTTTTAAAATGGGATAAGCCAAGTCGATGGTCGATTGATAGCCGTCATCGAATGTGATGAGGACCGATTTTTTAGGTAGTGTTGACTTTTTGGTTACCCAGTTTTCCAATTGCTTTGGAGTAATCGTTGTCCAACCATTTTTCTTCAAATAGTCCATTTGTTCTTTGAACTTTTCAATTTCCAAGGTAGATGTATTGTTGTCTGTTTTGTTGCGCAAAATATCATGATACATCAAGACGGGAATACCAGCTTCAATCTTCAGCTGATCCTTATGTATGTACCCCGTTTTACCACCCATGATGATAGGAAAATAGTTACCCTTTAACCGCTGGACTTGAATGGTCATATTTGGTTGAATTTGTCCAATGACGGCCGCCTTTGTTGTTGGACGATCTACAATTTGTACTTGGGCAGATGTCTTCGCCCTGACTGGATGTGTACCCTTCCAGTTTACGGGTTCATCCTTTGTCACTTGTGCTTTTTTCTTTGAAAATTTAACCTCATCACTGCCAATCACTGTGTAATAATAGCGATCCGATTCCTTCATCACCGTATGTGAAGTGCCTTTTTCAAAGACGGCCACCTTTTGACTTTCATTAAAAACGGCTGTTGCTTCGGTGATTTTAATCGATTTCATGGCAGAGGCCTCGGTGAAAGTCGGAAATGCCATGATGGATAACAATAGTAGTACGAATAATTTTTTCAATTTACATTTTGCTCCTTCAGCCTTGTATCTATCTATATGATAGTGAGAAATAGGTGAACTAGCAAGCAAAGTTCTGGATATGGATTATGCGTAAAAATAAAGTTAAACGCAATGATGTACAATGAGTGGCCAGCAAGTTGTGACGAAATCTTGTACAATATTTAAATTTGTCATGCTAGAATCAAGTTGAAAGGAGGGTAAGTATGCAGCTTGATAGTCGAAGTCGCTCGCTATTTGAAGAATTAATGAGTAATCCAAGCACTACAAGCAAAGGGTTAGAAAAGAAATATGGCGTCACTCGTAGGCAGCTAGGATATAGTTTTGAGAAAATCAATGACTGGCTGCAAGCTAAAAATCTTCCAATCATTGAACGAACTAGACAAGGATATTTTATAGTTGATCACTCGATTATTTCAAACTATAGCAGCGAGAAAATCGTAGCTTCATCAGAAATGAACATCATATCTGAAACACAGCGTGTGTATACGATTATACTGATGCTCCTTAGCAAGCAAGAAGAACTTTCCCTTCTACATTTTACAAGTGAATTAGATGTTAGTAAGAATACAGTTTTGAGTGATTTAAATGAAGCACGTAAATTGGTGAATGACTATGATTTAGTGATTCGTTACTCACGGAGAGATGGTTATTTGTTAGAGGGTGAAGAGTTCACCATTCGAAGACTCTTAATCAATATCATCTATAAGGTATTGGAAATGCCCAATGGCAAGGTGCGAATTTTAGAATTAGCGAATGTAAAAGTAGCGGAACTAGAGGATTTAAAAAATCGACTTGAAAAAATAGAGAATAAACTTAGCTTGAAATTTACTGATGAAAAAGTAGAAACGTTACCATTCACTCTTTTACTGGTGTTACGCAGAGTTAAAACAAGTGTGATGCAGAAATCATTCTCTATTCAATATGAGGAATTATCGGGTACAAAAGAATATCAAGCAACCGAGGAGATTCTATTTGATCTTGAAGAAATCCCTATGCAGGAACGATTGTTCATCACATTACATCTTTTGACAGCGAATGTCTATTGGTCAGAAACAGTAGTGGAAGAAGACTTTCCGAATTTGGTCCAAGTGTTGGAAGAGATGCTGCGTTTATTTGAAAAGAGCACAGCTATTTACTTACAGAACCGGAAGCAATTATTGAATAAGATGTTACTGCACATGAAGCCTGCCTACTATAGGATAAAATATCAACTGACAGAGGTGAATGAGTTTGGATATACACTCATTCAAAGTAGATACAAAGAATTGCATCATCTCGTTAGTCAATCGACAAAGCCGCTCGCGGATTTGATTGGTCGGGATATCCCCGAAAATGAAACGGCATATTTAACAATGCTAATCGGCGGTTGGCTACGAAAACAGGGGGATAGCCTTCAAGAGAAAGTCAAGGTGATTGTTGTCTGCCCGAAAGGTGTTTCCGTTTCGCGTTTGATGTTTGGCGAGTTGCGGGAATTGTTTCCGGAATTTATATTTTTGGATTCATTATCGGTCCGGGAGTTTTACGACTATGATCTTGAGTATGACATCGTATTCTCTCCTATGTTCTTAGAGACAGAGAAAAAATTATTTCTCGCCAGCTCATTTCTTGAACGAGAAGAAAAGAATCGCTTACGAAAACAGGTCATGCTTGATTTACAGGGTTACATTCCTTTTGAAGTAAATATAGTGGACATCATTGAAATTGTGAAAAAACATGCAGTGATTGAAAACGAATCGTTGCTAGAAAACGAATTGTATGAGTATGTCAATCGCAATGATAGAGAACCAATCATCAGTCGCGAATTGGAGCCTGCTGCCGCCAATTTAAATGATTTAATCACACCTAACAATATAACGTTGAAAAAATCGGTTGGATCATGGGAGGAAGCGGTACGGATAAGTGCCAAGCCGATTGTGGAAAGTGGTCATATTGAGCCCAAATATGTGGATGCAATTATCCAGCAAGGTGAGGAAGATCCGTATATTATCATTGCACCACATGTGGCCATTCCACATGCGGCTCCCGATGAAGGAGTAAACGATGTGTCGATGAGTTTACTCAGATTGCAAGAGGGTGTTCGGTTCGGAGAAGATTATCTGATTCATTTAATTGTAATTATCGCCGCCAAAGATAAGCAACAACATTTTCGGGCGCTTATGCAACTGATGAAGTTGGCGAGTTCTGCCAATGATCGACAGGCAATTATCAATGCGCAATCCATTGAAGATGTTTATGACATTATCAAGAGTTATTCAATAGATCAATAACAACGAAGAGGTGCACAACATGAGTGAATTATACTTTAATGAATCAACTATTTTATTGGATTTGGAAGGCAGCACGATGGAAGATGTGTTACATGCGATGGCTTTGAATTTAGAAGAGCAAGGATTAGTAAAAGATTCATTTAAGGATGCTATTATTGCTCGGGAACAAGAGTATGCAACAGGTTTGCCGACAATCGGTGTATCCGTTGCAATTCCGCATACCGATCCCGAACATGTCAACCGGAAAACAATCTGCGTTGCGGTTCTAAAAGAAACGGTAGACTTCGGTGTGATGGGTGATCCGGAAGATACGACACCTGTTAAATTAGTGTTCATGTTAGCAATGGATCAAGCAGATTCACAGCTAAGCTCATTGCAAAAGTTAATGCGAATTTTCCAAGATGAACAAACACTACAATTTCTAGCAAATGAAAAAGAGAAAACAAACATCCTTGAATTGCTAGCAAATAAATTAGAATTTACATTGGAAGGAGGTGTCCAATAATGAAAAAGGTATTAGTAGCTTGTGGAGCAGGTATCGCTACATCAACAGTTGTCAATAGCGCAATTGAGGAAATGGCAAAAGAAAATAACATTAAAGTGAATTTAGTTCAAATCAAAATCACTGAAGTTTCATCTCATGTAGATTCAGCTGATTTACTTGTAACTACTGCAATGACAAAGACTGAATATCCATTCCCAGTCATTAACGCACGCGCATTTTTGACAGGTATCGGTATGGAAGAAACAAAAAAACAGATTCTAGAAGAGTTACAAAAATAAATCAATTAAGCCTCGGCGTAATTGCGTCCAAATTTTGAATTGCGCTTGCGCAATTGACTCCCTTGAAAATTTGTGACATCCGCCGGAGGCTTAACTAAATTCAGCCGGGGTTTTGAACCCCCACTGAATTTAGTTAAAACAATCCCAATTTGATAGTCTCGATTTCCTAAGTGGAAATCGAGACGTACTTTGAACATATAAGGAGGAATTAAATATGCAAGGATTTGTCGATTTTCTACAAGGCTTTCTAGCTTTAGGTGCTACTGTAATCCTACCTGTTGCAATCTTTTTCTTAGGTCTATTTTTCGGTCAAAAAGCAGGTAAAGCATTTCGTTCTGGTTTGACAATCGGGGTTGCGTTTGTCGGAATTTTCTTAGTTATCGACTTGCTTGTCATGAACCTCGGTCCTGCTGCACAAGGCATGGTTGAACGCTTAGGTGTGAATCTAACTGTTATTGACGTTGGTTGGCCTGCGTCATCATCAATTGCATGGGCGTCCGTTGTGGCAGCGTTTATCATTCCGCTCGGCCTACTTGTAAACGTTATCATGCTTGTAACGAAAACAACGAAAACAATGAATGTGGACATTTGGAACTTCTGGCACTACACGTTTATGGCTGCAATGGTCTATGCAATTTCGGGAAGCATTATCCAAGGGTTGATCGCAGCGGTTCTATTCCAAATTGTCTGTTTGAAAGTGGCTGACTGGACAGCTCCAATGATGGGCGAATTCTTTGATCTACCGGGAATCTCCATCGCAACGGGTAGTACAATTTCGTATGCACCAGGTATTTTATTAGTAAAATTAGTGCAAAAAATTCCAGGATTGAAAAACTTGAATGCAGATCCTGATACGATTCAAAAACGTTTCGGTATTTTTGGAGAATCCATTTTCATCGGGCTATTCCTTGGTGCGACAATCGGTGCATTAGCAGGATATAGCGTTGGTGATGTCATTGAAATCGGTATGGCAATGGCTGCCGTTATGGTGCTAATGCCACGTATGGTTAAGATTCTTATGGAAGGGCTTATGCCAGTCTCCGAATCCGCACGTGAATGGTTGAATAAGCGATTTGGTGATCGTGAAATTTATATCGGATTAGATGCTGCTGTTGCACTCGGACATCCAGCGGTCATTTCAACGGCCTTGATTTTAGTTCCAGTTACGGTTCTGATGGCTGTATTTTTACCGGGTAACGCAGTACTTCCATTCGGTGACTTGGCAACGATTCCGTTCGTTGTTGCATTCATCGTAGGGGCAGCAAGAGGGAATATCGTCCATTCTGTCATTGTTGGAGCAATCATGATTGCGATTTCTTTATACATTGCAACAGATGTCGCGCCAATGTTTACGGAAATGGCGGTACAGAGCGACTTCAATATGCCTGAAGGTTCAGCAATGATTTCAAGTATTGACCAAGGCGGTAATATTGTGAACTGGATCATTTATAAAGTATTCAGCATCTTTAATTAACCAAATTGTTCGAACAGCAGCTAGGAGGAATTCAGATGAAAGCATTAGTGATAACGGATCATGGATTTGGAAATCTTGAGGTTCAAGATAAACAAGAGCCCACTCCAGGCAAAGGTCAAGTAAAGATCGAAGTGAAGTATGCCGGAATTTGTGGATCTGATATCCATACGTACGAAGGGCACTACAAAGTGGGCGTGCCTGTTACATTAGGCCATGAATTTTCCGGGGAAGTTGTCGAAGTTGGAGAAGGTGTAACAGAATTCAAACTGGGAGACCGGGTTACGTCTGAAACGACTTTCTATATTTGCGGCGAGTGTGAATATTGCCAGTCTGAAGATTACAATCTTTGTAATCACCGCAAAGGTTTGGGGAATCAGCAGGATGGCGGTTTTACGAATTACTTAATCGCGCGTAAAGAAAGTGTCCATCATCTTCCTGAAAATGTGGATTACCAATCCGCGGCTATGACCGAGCCGTTAGCATGTACACATCATGCGGTGGCTAAAACGGATATTCATGAAGGTGACCTTGTAGTTGTCATCGGCCCTGGCCCGATTGGCCTTCTTACTGCACAAGTGGCGAAAAGCCGAGGTGCGAAGGTTATTATCACGGGTTTAACAAACGATAAAGTACGTTTGGATAAAGCGAAAGAATTAGGAATCGACTACACGGTTAACACGCAGGAAGAGGATCTTAAAGAGCTCGTCAATAGCTTGACGGATGGCTATGGCGCAGATGTCGTATTTGAATGTTCTGGCGCGGTTCCAGCAGCTAAACAGGGACTTGACCTGCTACGTAAAAAAGGACAGTATTGCCAAGTCGGCCTATTCGCTCAACCGGAAATTCAGTTTGATCTTGAAAAAATCATTCAAAAAGAAATTCGTGTTGTCGGAAGTAGAAGTCAAAAACCGGCCGACTGGGAACCATCACTAGCTTTAATGAATGAAGGTCTAGTCAACGCTAAAGCTTTGGTCACACATGAATTCGATATTACGCAATGGGATGAAGCCTATCAAGCTATTAAAAGTGGGGAAGCCATCAAAGTATTATTAACACCTGTGAAATAATACTACAAAATATCAGTTTGAAGGAGACATACAAAATGACGAAACAACAAATTATTGACATGATTGATTACACACTGTTAAAACCGACAGCAACGAAAGAAGATATCACTATTTTTTGTAATGAAACGATTGAACATGGTTTTAAAACAGTGTTTGTAAATCCTTATTATGTTAAACATGCGTATGATCTACTTTCTCCACATCACATCAAAGTCGGTGTTCCAATCGGATTCTCGCTCGGCGGTGCGACAACGAAAACAAAGGTTGTAGAAACAAAAGAAGCGATTCAAAATGGAGCTCTTGAAATTGATATGCTTATCAATTTAGGTGCATTGAAATCAAAAGAATTTGATATTGTCAAAAATGATATTGCTGAAGTTGTTAAGGCATCAGAAGGATTAACAACAAAAGTGATTATTGAAACAGCTCTATTAACAAACGAAGAAAAAGTAGTGGCTTGTCAGCTCATTATGGAAGCAGGCGCTGACTTTGTAAAAACAGCAACTGGCTTCAATGGTGGCGGTGCAACAGTTGAAGATGTACAGCTTTTGCGGTCAGTTGTTGGAAATGACTTCGGTGTGAAGGCAGCCGGCGGTGTTCGAACATATGAAGACGCTGTGAATATCATCGCAGCTGGTGCGAATCGAATTGGGACAAGTGGTGCAATCGCAATCATTTCAGGTCAAACATCAACAGCTGCTTATTAAGATATCTAGCAGGATGAACGATTAAGTACAGGTACTTAATCGTTCATCCTATAAACAGAACTGAGGGTGATTAAAATGATGGATACATTTCTGGACTTTATGTTAGGACCAATGCGATCAATCGGCAATTTTTACTTTGAAAATCAGTTGATCCTTAACGCGCTTATCGTAGGGATTGCATTATATAAAATCGTCTCAAGTAAGAAAAAAAAGGCGAAAAATGAACCAGTCAGCTAACAAAAAAACTACATCTAGAAAGAAGCGATCATGATGAAAGCATTAAAACTTTACGGCGTACAAGATTTACGATCCGAAGATGCCGATAAACCAGTTATTGCACATGAACAGGATGTCATCGTAAAAGTGAAGGCCGTTGGAATTTGCGGCTCAGATATTTCTCGATTCAATAAGCTCGGACCTTATATAGAAGGAATGATCTTTGGTCATGAATTTGCTGGGGAAGTAGCGGAGGTAGGATCTGGCGTCGAAGGGATTAAAGTGGGAGACCGTGTTGCGGGATGCCCAACCTTTTATTGTGGAACATGTCTAAGCTGTCAAAAGGGAGAGCTCGCGCGTTGCGAAAAGCTGACAGTTATCGGTGCAAGACATCCTGGCGCTTACGCTGAATATGTGAAATTACCAGCTGAAAACATCGTTCCGATTCCTGACAATGTCGATTATGATACAGCTGCAATGATCGAACCATCTGCAGTCGTTGTTCATGGATTTAATAGAACATCGATGCAACCTGGTGCAGAAGTAGCGGTTATGGGCTGCGGCAATATCGGCTTATTGGCGATTCAATGGGCCAAAGTATTTGGTGCTAAAAAGGTTTACGCTATCGATATCGATGATGCGAAACTTGAAATGGCGAAGGAAGCTGGCGCAGATGTGCTGATCAATTCGCTTCATAAGCCAGCCTACGAACAAGTCCTAGAACATACGAATGGTCAAGGAGTGGATGTAGCAATCGAATCAGCGGGGTCACCGATCACATCTGCACAAGTACTGGCCCTCCCTAAAAAAGGTGGAGAAGTGGTCTATATGGGTATTCCGTATGGCGATGTTCCGATTGAACGCTTTTACTTTGAGAAAATTGTTCGAAACGAATTGACGGTATTAGGTTCATGGAATGCTATTTCTGCACCATTCCCAGGTAAAGAATGGAGTACAACCGTTCATTATATGAGCACGGGGCAAATTGATGTAAAACCAATGATTACACATCGTTTGGGCTTAGAAGAAGGTCCTGAAATATTCAATAAAATCATTAACCGCGAAGGTTTTTTCGGAAAAGTTCTTTTTTATCCTGAATTGGATTAATATTTGCCATACGGTGCCAGTTACTATCACAATTCGAAGGACGTGAATTGTGATAGTAACTGGCACCAATGTATTTTAAGATAATTTGAGGGGGAAATAATTATGTCAACAACTACAAACACTTTCGTTGAACAACTGTCCATCAATGCAATCCGTACATTAGCGATCGATGCAATTGAAAAGGCGAATTCAGGTCATCCAGGATTACCGATGGGTGCTGCGCCGATGGCTTATACGCTATGGACTGACTTTATGAATCATAATCCGAAAAACGCGAAATGGTTTAACCGCGATCGTTTTGTACTTTCCGCGGGCCATGGCTCAGCACTTTTATATAGCTTGCTTCATTTAGCAGGCTATGACGTGACTATCGATGATTTGAAAAATTTCCGTCAATGGGGTTCCAGAACACCCGGGCATCCAGAAGTGAATCATACACATGGAGTAGAAGCAACGACTGGACCATTAGGACAAGGTATCGCGATGGCAGTAGGGATGGCAATGGCAGAAGCGCATCTTGCGGCTACTTTCAACAAAGACAAATTGTCTATCGTGGATCATTACACGTTTGCCTTGGTCAGTGATGGCGATTTAATGGAAGGGATTTCCCATGAGACAGCTTCCTTAGCAGGTCATTTAGGACTTGGAAAGCTGATTGCCCTTTATGATTCTAACGATATTTCATTGGACGGGGATTTGGATAAATCCTTCTCGGAAAACACAGAACAACGTTTCAAAGCATATGGCTGGCAGGTGATCCGCGTTGAGGATGGAAATGATGTTAATGAATTAAGAAATGCCATCCAACAAGCGAAAGAGAATGTAGATCAGCCGACACTTATTGAAGTGAAAACAATAATTGGATACGGTTCGCCGAATAAATCGAATTCATCTGCCTCTCATGGCGCGCCACTTGGTCAAGATGAAGTGAAATTGACGAAAGAAGTTTATAATTGGAATCATGAAGAATTTCATGTACCTGAAGAAGTATATGCAGATTTCAATAAAAAAATTGGTGAAAATGGGGCGGAAGCGGAAGCCAAATGGAATGAAGTGCTCGCAACTTATAAAGCAAACTATCCGGAACTGGCACAACAACTAGAACTCGCGATTCAAGGCGAGCTACCTTTAAACTGGGATCAGGGTTTGCCGGTCTATGAAGTGGGTAAAGATACATTAGCAACAAGAGCATCATCCGGTGAAATTTTGAATGCGATTGCGAAGACAGTCCCGAACTTCATTGGCGGTAGTGCGGATTTAGCGGGCTCTAACAATACAATGATTAAAGGCGAAGCCGACTTTTCACGTGACAACTACGCGGGTAGAAACATTTGGTTTGGCGTTCGTGAATTTGCGATGGCTGCGGCGTTAAATGGTATGGCATTGCACGGCGGTTTGAAAGTCTATGCGGGCACCTTCTTCGTGTTCAGTGACTACTTGAAACCAGCAATGCGTTTATCAGCATTGATGAATGTACCTGTTACCTATGTATTTACACATGACTCCATCGCGGTAGGTGAAGACGGTCCAACGCATGAGCCAATCGAACAATTGGCTTCACTTAGAACACTTCCGGGTTTATCGCTCATCCGGCCAGCTGATGCCAATGAAACACAAGCTGCATGGCGTCTTGCGTTGGAATCAACGGATACACCGACAGCGCTAGTGCTAACTAGACAAGGTTTGCCAACGTTGGAAGGCACGAAAGAACAGGCGTATGAAGGTGTGAAAAAAGGCGGCTATGTTATCAGCAAAGGTGAAAAAGAAATGCCTGATGCACTGCTGATCGCGACGGGTTCTGAAGTCCAATTGGCTGTAGCTTCTCAAAAAGCATTGAAAGAAAAAGGAATCGATGTCAATGTCGTCAGTATACCATCATGGGATCGTTTCAAAGTGCAAGATGCAGCATACAAAAATGAAGTCATTCCTCCACATGTTACAGCGCGTGTCGGCATTGAAATGGGCTCTTCATTTGGCTGGGAACGTTTTGTTGGCAATCAAGGTGTAATGATAGGTATTGACACATTCGGTGCTTCGGCAAAGGGTGAAAAAGTCATTGAAGAATTTGGATTTACAGTCGAAAATGTTGTAAAACATGTTGAATTACTAGTAAAATGATATAGAAGGATGTAAACTTTAGATAAGTGTCGTTCCGCCGGGAAACTATTTAAGCTAGTTGACGCAAATCTACAGTTGCAAATCGATGTAGTAGTAGGTGTGGGAACGCTACACAAATTATATAGAATGAAGGAGTTTGATTAAGATGGTAGAACAACAATTCACAGTAACAGATAAAGCAGGTATTCACGCACGTCCAGCAGCAATGTTAGTAAGCGTAGCAAACAAATTTGTAGCAGATGTAAATTTAGATTATGGTGGGAAAAATGTTAACCTCAAATCTATTTTAGGTGTTATGTCTTTAGGGATTGGATTTGGCGAAACGTTCAAACTAAATGCTAACGGCGCAGATGCACAGGACGCAGTTAATGAGTTAGCAAAAACATTGAAAACTGAAGGATTGGCAGAATAATGAGCTTACTAAAAGGAATTGCGGCATCGAGTGGAATTGCAATTGCAAAAGCATACTGTTTGGTTGAGCCTGATTTATCTTTTAGTAAAAAAATGATTGAAGACAGTGCGACTGAAGTCGCACGTTTTCAGTCGGCTCTCGCCATTTCTAAAAGCGAATTAGAAGCAATTCGTGATGTCGCTGAAAAAGAACTAGGTGTAGATGACGCAGCTATTTTTAATGCGCATGTACTAGTGCTAACAGATCCGGAGCTAATTGGGCCGATTGAAGAGAAGATTAAAACGGACCAAGTCAATGCTGAATTCGCTTTGAAAGAAACAACAGATATGTTTATTACGATGTTTGAGCAAATGGATAATGAGTATATGCAGGAACGTGCGGCGGATATTCGGGACGTCACGAAACGAGTATTGTCGCATTTACTAGATGTTAAAATGGTCAGCCCAAGCATGATTTCTGAAGAAGTCATTGTCATTGCGGAAGATTTAACGCCATCAGATACTGCGCAGTTAAATCGCCAATTTGTCAAAGGCTTCACGACAGATATCGGTGGAAGAACATCCCATTCCGCAATCATGGCTCGTTCGTTAGAAATTCCAGCTGTTGTCGGAACACAAGAATCGACAAAGCTCATTCAAGACGGCGATCTTGTAATTGTTGACGGATTAAATGGAGAAATACATATTAATCCTAGCGCCGAAGTAGTTGCTGACTACGAAAGTAAACAGGAGCAGTTCGAGCAGCAAAAGGTAGAATGGGCCAAGCTGGTCAATGAAAAAACGATGACGGCAGACGGCCATCAGGTTGAATTGGCTGCCAACATTGGTACGCCAGAAGACTTGGTAGGCGTTGTCAATAATGGTGGAGAAGGCGTTGGACTTTACCGTACTGAGTTTTTATATATGGGCAGGGACAAGCTACCAACAGAAGAAGAACAGTTTGAAGCCTACAAAAAAGTTTTGCAAGGAATGGAAGGTAAGCCAGTTGTTGTGCGTACACTTGATATTGGTGGAGACAAAGAGCTGTCCTACTTACAATTACCTGAAGAAATGAATCCATTTTTAGGCTTCCGCGCGATTCGTCTATGCTTGGAAGAGCAAGAGATTTTCCGTACGCAACTGCGTGCGCTGTTACGAGCAAGTACATTCGGTAACTTGAAAATAATGTTCCCTATGATTGCAACGCTCGGTGAATTCCGCCAAGCGAAAGCAATTTTGGAGGAAGAAAAACAAGCGTTACTAGCAGCAGGAACAGCGATTGCAGATCATATCGAAGTCGGCATCATGGTGGAAATTCCATCGACTGCTGTTCAAGCAGATGTATTTGCGAAAGAAGTCGATTTCTTCAGTATCGGAACAAATGACTTGATTCAATATACATTTGCAGCAGACCGTATGAATGAACGTGTTTCCTACTTGTACCAACCTTATAACCCTGCAATCCTACGCCTCGTGAAGATGGTTATCGACGCAGCGCATAAAGAAGGCAAATGGGCTGGTATGTGTGGAGAAATGGCGGGAGATGAAATCGCTGTACCACTATTGATTGGTTTAGGACTCGACGAATTCTCAATGAGTGCGACGTCGATTTTACCGGCACGCACACAAATCAAGAAATTGAAGAAGAGCGATATGGTTGAACTTGTGAATGAAGCACTCCAGATGGGAACAGCTGAAGAAGTTGTGGAAGCTGTTAAGGCACGTACTGGTTTGTAAGGTTAAATATGATAAGCAGTATCCTTGGAGTGAATAATCATTCTAGGGGTACTGTTTTTTATATGGGTTTTAAGCTGAAATGAAGAACCTTGCGCGCAAAGCGGGTGTTCCTGCGCGCAAAGTGAGAGTTCCTGCGCGCAAAGCAAGTCACACAACTCCTCCGCCTATTATTCTAGTAAATAGCAAACATCCAAAAATTGGACGCTGATAGAGGCTTGCTATCATGCTACTATAAAAGGTGCAACGCCCAAGGTACATAAGCTGTACCATTTCTATTTATTCTAGAGGAGGAAATGAAGTAATGGCTAATTATTCATCAACAAAATATAAAAAATTTGTACTAGGTGCGGCGTCAGCGGCCCTAGTAGCGACTGCGGTAGCACCAGTTGCAAGTGCGAAAGATTTCCAAGATACAAAAGGAAATACGCATGAAACAGCAATCGATGCTCTATCTGATGCAGGGGTTATCACGGGTTATCCCGATGGTACATTCCTACCGAACAAAACATTGACTCGTTCTGATGTTGTTAAATTGATGGGGAAATGGCTTGTAGCAGAAGGTTATAAAGTGCCAGCAGACTATAAAACTAATATGCGTTTCGCTGATTTGACAGCAAAATCAAATGATGAATTATTGCAATATGCTGCAGTTGTCAAAGAAAATGGTGTGTTCAATGGTAGCAATGGTCGTCTATTAGCGGGCGATAATATTACGCGTGAAAATATGGCAGTCGTCATTGTTCGTGCTTTTGATCAAGTACACAATATGGATCTTGTCACTTACGTTAAAGCACAAGATTTCAAAAAAGACGTTATTGACCTAGGTAAAGCGAAAGCTGAAGCACGTCCAGCTATCGACGTTCTTGATTTCTTCGATATTACGAACCCGATTGCACCGAACTTCAATCCTAAAAACACGACAACTCGTGGACAGTTTGCGACATTCCTTCATAAATCAATGAATACAGACTACTCTGCTGTGAAAGCGCCAGAAGTGAATGAAGACCTAGTAGCAGTAGAAGAGGCTGCTAAACAAGTAGTAGCGGGTGAAGTAATAGTTTCACGTGGCGAATATGCAACGGATGCAAACAAATTAGCAGCAGTACAAGCATATGTTGATGGTCTTGTGAAAGAAGAAGGAGTAGCAGCGAAAGTAGCAGCAGGCAAAACTGCAGGAGACTACGTTGTTACACTTACTAAAGGCGAAGAAAAAGTAGAAAAAACAATTGCTGTAACATTTAACTTTACAGCAGAAGATCGCTTTGTTACTGAAGTGAATGCTCTGAATGCTACACAGGTTGAAGTTAAATTCAGCACAGCTGTAGATGCAAAATCAGTACTAGATACTAATGGTGCCATTAAAACTAATGTGATTTCTTTAACTTCTTTAGATGGAGTACCTGCTGGATCACTTAAAGGTGAACTTAGCAAGGATGGAAAAACATTGATAATCACAGCTGGAAATGTTCTTTCAAAACGCTATGATGTTGTAGTGAATGGATTGAAATCAGTAACTGGTGCTACTATCGATAAATATGAAGCAACGATTACAATTGCTGCAGACAAAACTGCTCCTACAATTTTGGGAACTACGAATGTCAGTGCATCTAAAGTTAAAGTAAGTTTCTCTGAACCGATGCAAGCGATCGCTGCTTCTAGTGTTCAATTTACACTTGCTGATGGAACAAAAGTAACTGGAATTACAGGTGACCTTTCAACAGGAGCACAAGAAGTGATCTATGATCTTTCTGTTGCAGAAGTTGGTCAAGCAATCACTGCAACATTCATCGGTGCAAAAGATATGGCTGGTAATCTGATTACACCAAACCCAGCAAAAGTGACATTCCAAAAAGGTGCAAAAGACGGAGTAGCGCCGACGGTTACTGAAATGGTACAAGTGGGTCCGAAGAAATTTACAATCAAATTCTCTGAAGAAATCCAAACACCAGCAAATGACGCAATTAATGTTTCAGCTGGCTCAACACAAAATGCTGTTACTTTAATTGAAAAAGATCAGCAAGATCCGACAACTTATATCGTAACAGTTGCAAATGACCTTGATGGTTTGACAACAGTAACAACTGCTGCTAACAAGGTTATTACTGATCTATCTGGTGAGACAGCAACATTCAGTAAAGTAGTATCATTTGTTAAAGATACTGTTGCACCAAAAGTTCTATCAACAAAAGTTGTTGTTGATAAAGAAAAAGAATACCTAGAAATCACTTTTGACAAAAATGTTAAGCTTACAAAAGCAGTGTCTAAAGTTAAAGCTACAGGCTCATACGTGAAAGATTCCGTAACTCATAATGTTACTGATCTATCTGCGGCAGATCTTGATTACAAAGACGATAACAACAAAAAAGTTGTTCGTGTAGCACTTACTGATCTACTTGGAAAGGCTGATAAGAAGGGTGCAGCATACCAACTTGACCTTGATTTCACAAGTGTAGTAAGTGAAACTAATAAAACAGCAGCAAACGTCCAAGTAGTAACATTCACACGTGGTGAAGATGGTACACCAGCAACTGAAGAGAAAATTAAAGTTGAAAAAAATGGTGTAAACCAACTTGGAACTGATAACAACGTAGTTGTCGTTACTTTTGATCAAGAAGTAGATGCTGCAACGGCAACAATTGCTTCTAACTATAAAATTGCTGATGCAGAAGTAGAATCTGCTACTGTAAATGCAGGTACTTTAAACAAAGTAACACTTAAATTGAAGGCTGGTTCAAACAATTTTACTGGCGAGCGTAATGTCGTTATTGAAAATGTAAAAGCAAAAGGTTCTTCCGTGGTTATGGACAAATACGAAGGAACAGTTAAACTTAACGAAAATATTGCACCAACAGTAACAAAAGCAGTGTTAACGGCTGACAACAAAATCACATTAACATTCAGTGAAAGTGTGACAGTGGATGCTGATGCGTTTGAATTATTTATTGGTAATTCAACTACTGCTATTAGTACTTCTGTAGCGGAAGTAAAAGGTGAAGGTGCTAAAGAAGTAGTGATTTCATTAGAAGGTGAAAAAACTACATTCACTGATGCAGATATGAAAGCAGGCGTAGTCGTTAAGTTAGCTGATAAGAAAAATGTATTAGATGTAGTGAATAACCCGTTAAACTTTAAATTAATTACAGTAACTCAATAATCGAATGACAGCGGTGCAGGCACTTGAATAAAGTTATGCACACAAAAAAGCGGAACAAGCTCGCCAGGAGCTTGTTCCGCTTTTACATATACTTATTATGCTGCTACTTCTTCAGCTAATGCTTTTTCAAGTTCAGCTTCAAGAATTTTCATGAATTCTTCCATAGTGATTGCGTTTTTGATAACTTCAGCAGGAACTTTGATTTCTTTTACAGCGTTAAAGTCGCTGAATGTACCATCAAGTAGCAAGCTGATTGTGATTGTATCTTCGTCCATAGTCATTGTAATGTTAGCAACTGCAGATACATCTAGTGGGAATAATGTTTCTTTATCGATTGTAGAAACGATATAGAACTCTTCGATGTTGAACTCAAGACCATCAAAAAGACCTTCAAAATCTAGTTCTTCAATAACTACTTCTTCAGTAGCTTCTTCTTCAGTAGCTGCCTCTTCAGTAGCTTCTTCTTCAGTAGCTGCCTCTTCAGTAGCTTCTTCTTCAGTAGCTGCCTCTTCAGTAGCTTCTTCTTCAGTAGCTACTTCTTCAGTAGCTTCTACTTCAGTAGCTTCTGTATCAACAGCAATAGTTTCAGTTAGTCCTGAACCTAAAAGTAAAGACATAACTTCGTCCATCATTTCGCTAAACTCTTCATTTGAAATTGTTTGTGTCATTACGTATACATCGTCGTATTCGTAGATGTTAAGACCTTTTGTGAATTTCGTTTGTAACGCTTCTAATTGTGCAAGTAAATCTTCTTGACCTGCAACATCTAGTAAGCCTTCTGTTAATTCGTCTTCATACTTTACCCAAACATCACCGATTTGTTGGAAGTAACCTTCTTCTGTAAGATAAATACCAGAAGTCTCTTCCATTTTTTCACCAGCGAAGTTTGTTGACATTTTAGTCAATGTGTAAAGTGACATTGGATCCATGATTTGGTCCATTGTGATGTCCATTTTCATGTCAATAGCTTCTTCTTCAAGTGAAGATTCCATTTTCATATCCATTGTCATTTTTGTTGAAAAGCTGTCCAATTCAACTGCAGCTGATTTTGCCAAAAGTGCAGCAACCTCTTCTTCAGCTAGACGGTTTGTTGTAACGTTTACTGATTTTTGGTCTTCAGCAACTTCAACCTCAAACCCTTCTAATGTAGCTAAAAACTCACCAGAAATATAGTTTCCGTAGTTTTGTAGTGTTAGTGGGAATTGAGTATCTGCTTTCTTACCATTTACTTCAATCGTACTAGCACTTGCTTTGAAGTCAACCGTCAAGTAAGTATTTGAAACGTTTACTGCACCTGACTTACTGTCCTTTGAAACTTTGAAACCTGCTTCGTTAAATAGATCTTCGACTGGCAATAGAACTTGGTCGTGTGACACAAATGCCTGCTCGTACCCTTTAACTTCGACACCATCGACGTATACTGTTACTGCGTCGGATTGTGCAAATGCTGAACCTTGTGGTAATGCGAATGAAAGTACAAAAACAAGCGCAATAACCAATGTAGCTAACTTCTTCATCTGATAAAACCTCCTATTGTCTTTTGGAAAAAAATACTTACAACAAAGTAAGTATACTACAAATACGAATATATGCCAAAAAGGTTTCAGTTATTATTGAATTTTTCTTTTAAAATAGCAAAAATAAAAAATGGAATAGGCTCATAGAGGATCTTATTCCATTTCAAAAGTACTTATTTCTTAGCCTCTTCCACTTTTTTGCTTCCAGTGCTTTCAAGAAATCTTCCAGGCTGATTGCATTTTGGATAACATCAGCTGGAATTGTGATTTCTTTTCCTGAGTTGAAGTTGTTCGTGTGAATATGCGTATATGACATGCAATTTTTTATTAAATTCAAAAACCTTTCCGTGAAATTGTATAGGCATTTTTTTGAATTAATTATCGTACAATGGGCTCTTTGACACGACTTTTTAATAAAAAATGTGAACAGTTTGTGAAAGGTCTAATGACTCGTTGACATTAGTATTCTATCAGTTATTATTAGAAAGAGACACGTAGTGATAATCATTCTCAATATATAGGTTGAATGTAAAAAAATACTTATGATTAGAAGGGAGTTAGAAGGGAGTTTGCCTACTGCAAAGTTTGTTGGAAGCAAAAAGGTATCGTTTGCGAAAAGAATGTTAGCGAGATCGTTTTTCGCGACTATACTGGGGTGTTTGCTGTTTGTCTTCCAATTGCCAGAAGCTGTTGCTGCTGAATTATCAAACGGTACATATGTTGTAGAGTACGAGATGTTGCAGGCAGATAGTGATTCTGTATCTATTGCAAATGATTATTTTGAGAAGCCAGCAACACTTACCGTCGATAACGGGATTCAATATATACAATTCACGGTTAACCGCAGTGAGTGGGTTAAGGTTCTGACAGCTACGAATGGTGAGTCATTTGTCGACGTGGATGTTGTGAGTGAGGATACAGAAAATGACCAGCGTGTCATTGCGTTTCAGGTGGATGGAGATATTTCACAGCCCGTGTTGATGCAGATGCACGTAAAGATTGAAGATATGGTACCAGTGTATGACCATAAGTATACCGTTCGTTTGAATTTTGATTTGGAGACAATGCAAGTGACAGACGCACCTGCTGTTGTCGTTGGTTCATCTGATTCTGGATCAACAACAGATGAGGGAATAGGGAACAATGTAATTCTATATATACTTATTGCAGTACTTGCCGCAGCTATTGTGATAATTGCGCGCAAATTTAGTTCATCTAAAAAATAACGATCTATTAAAGGAGAGAAACGAATGAAGAAGCAAATTATGATGTTGTTATCAGCATTACTTGTCGTATTTTCAGTATTCCCAGCACTTCAATCTCAAGCCGCAGAAGTGACGAAGCAAGAAGTTGAGGTAACATTTGACGTATTAAAAGCAGATAGCGATGATAAGTCCACTGCGGGAGACTTTGTGACAAGCCCAGCTAAAATTGTTGTTGAAGATGGTAAGACTTATGCATATGTGACACTAGAGCAAGCGAAATTTTGGCAGTCACTAAAAGTACAGAAAACACAACCAGGTACTTTTACAGAAGATAACTTTGTAGAAGCAGTTGTAGTGAGTGAAGATGAAAAAGCAGATACTAGACTCGTTAAATTTGAAGTCCAAGACGTTACAAAAGTATTGAATATTAAAGCACATATTATTGTAACGGGTATCCCAGGAATTGGTGAGTATGACCATAGCTATGACCTTCGTTTGAAATTTGACGGTAGCCAAGCTCCTGTAACACCAGAAGTAACACCTGAAGTGAAACCAGAAGCAGAAGCAGTAGCAGATGGCGCATACACAATCGATTTTAAAGCATTACACGAAAAAGAAGACAAAGACTCTTCAATGGCTAGATATATCGATGCAGCAGCGGCACTTACAGTGAAAGACGGTAAAAACCTTGTTGCGTTAACATTAACAAACAACGAACAAATCACAGCATTCCAAGTAGAGCAAGACGGTAAATACGTCGACGCAACAGTTGTTAGCACAGATGAAAAAGCGAACACACGCGTTGTTGCATTTGAAGTAGCAGACCTTACAGCTATTATGAATTCAAAAGTAACAGTTTCTGTGCCAGCCCAAAACTATACAGGCAACCATGTCGTTCGCCTTTCATTTGATTCAAAAAGCATCAAAGCAGTAGCAGCCGAAGAAGTTGAAGAAACACCAGAAGTAGCAACAGACGGTGCATTTACAATCGACTTTAAAGCTTTACATGAAGAGGAAGATAAAGAATCTTCTATGACAAGATATATCGAAACGCCGGCAGCACTTACAGTGAAAGATGGTAAAAATCTTGTCGCACTTACATTAACAAACAACGAACAAATTACAGAATTCCAAGTAGAACAAGATGGCAAATTCGTCGACGCAACAGTTATTAACACAGACGAAAAAGCAAACACACGTGTAGTAGAATTTGAAGTAGCGGATCTATCTGTAATCGTTAATGCAAAAGTAACAGTATTTGTAGCAGCTGCAAACCACACGGGTAACTACACAGTTCGTCTTGCTTTTGATAAAGATAGCATCAAAGCAGTAGCAACTGAAGAGGTACCAGAGGTAGAAGAAGTACCGGAAGTTGAAGAAACGGTTACATTTACAGACATCGATAAATCATGGGCAAAACCGTATATTGAAGCACTTGCTACTAAACAAATCGTTAAAGGCAAAACAGCGACAACGTTTGCTCCAAATGAAGATATTACAAGAGCGCAATTCGCAGTGATGTTGTCACGTGCACTTGAGCTACCGAAACAAGATTTCGAAGGAACATTTTCTGACGTAACAGAAGCAATGGACGGAATTGTAGCTGATATTGAAGCAGCAAGCCGTGCAGGTATCATTAAAGGAAATGAAGGCAAGTTTAATCCGAACGAAAAAATCACACGTCAACAAATGGCAACAATGATTATCCGTGCAATTGAATTCAAGGACGCGACTGTACTAGAGGGCGTAACAAACGCTGTTTCATTTGCAGATACAAAGAACATTACTGCTGATGCACAAAAATCAATTGACTTGGCAGCAGGCCTTGGCATCATCAGCGGAAAAGAAGTAAAAGGTCAAAAGGTATTTGAACCAAAAGCAAACGCAACTCGCGCACATGCTGTTAAAATGGTTTATTTCCTATTAGAAAAAGTTCAATAATTATTAACTATATAAGTTGAATTAATTTTTCTCCAGCCGATTGGAGTGAAGAGCGGCGACTCCGGCGGGAACAGCGCGAGCTGAAGACCCCACAGGAACGCAGTGACGAGGAGGCTGAAGCCGTGCCCGCGGAAAGCGTCCGCTCGTAACGGAAATCGGCGGGTAGTCGGATTATTTAATTCAATGTATATAATATGAATAGCAATCCCAATGCCGGCGTCACTATTTCAGTGACAGCCGGCGTTGTAGCGATTGCTCAAGAATTAAGTTCCTTAATAAAGGAGAGATTTTGATTTGAAGAAGAATATTATTTTTTTAGTTGCCATGATCGCAACGCTTATACTCCCAATACTTGCACCGCAGCAAGCCGCAGCAGCTTCACCCTATGCTGATGGTGAGTATACGGTGCCATTTAACGTGTTGAAGGATACGGGTAGTGAAACATCAGCAACAGCGGAATATGTCGTTAGCCCAGCAAAACTAATCGTCCAAAACGGCAAAATGCATGTAGTCATGACATTGAATAACAGCTCATGGTGGCAGTATTTTAAAGTGAACGGCGCTGAAGTACAAGTGGTCAGTGAGGACACGGCAAATGACAAGCGTATTGTGAAGTTTGAAGTGAAAGACCTCGATCAATTGGTTAATGCTAAGATTCATATCATTGTTACGGGAATTCCTGGTTTTACTTATGATAATAAATACGATATCCGCTTCAAATTTAACAGCTCGAATATCCCTTTAGCACCGGTTGCTGAAAAGCCGGAGCCTACTCCAACAACTAAACCTACTGAATCAGAAAAAGCGACGGCTACACCACCGCAAAAGCCAGCAGAGACGAAAGAAGAGAAGAAACCAGAAGTAACACAAAAAGTAGAAGAAAAATCGGCAGCCTCTAACTCTAAAGAAGAGACCGTTAGTGAGAAAGCAGAAGAGCCGGCTGTAGAAAAAACAATTGAACCAGTCGCGCCAACTGAACCTGCGGACACTGAAGCCGAAGTTACCGAAGCAGTAATCAATGAAGAGAGTGCGGAAGAGGAAGAACTGGAAGTTGAAGAAGTATCTAATGAACAACCTGAAGTGAAGGAAGAACAGGCAGTTGGTGAAGTAGAAGCCGATTCAACATCGAATGCTGGTCCCGTATGGTTCATTATTGTGATTGTAATTGTTCTAGCAGGCGGGGGATTACTATTCATAAGAAAACGAAAATCATAATTAACCTGGGTCTTGATGTACTATCAAGACCCTTCTTTAAGGAGTGAGCATAAAATATGCGGAAAACAAGCTATATGCTGTGCATGCTTATCATCGTTGTGTTGGCTGGTTGTTCATCACAGCAATCTGTGAAAGAACCCATTGATCCGACAGAGGATCGAATTGTTGCTACAACAGTCGCCTTGACGGAAATTATGGATGCACTTGAATTGGACTTAGTCGGTATTCCATCGAGCTACAAGGATTTACCGAAGCGTTATGAAGGCGCCAAAGAAGTGGGGAATCCGATGGGCCCTGATATGGAAATGTTGCTTTCGTTGAAACCGACGGAAATACTATCCGTCACAACATTACAATATGATTTGCAAGAGATGTTTGATGAGCGCAAAATTGATATGACCTATATCAATTTGGAAAGTATCGATGCGATGCATAGTGAAATTTTAAAAATGGGTGAAAAATATGATCGTCAAACACAAGCGCAAGCTATTATCGACCAATTTGAAGAGAAAGCGGCAGAGATTGAACAGCTAGCAGAAGGAAAAGAGCAGCCATCTGTCCTTATTTTAATGGGGATACCGGGCAGTTATCTTGTGGCAACCGAGCATTCTTATATCGGTGACCTCGTGAAGCGCAGTGGTGGGAAAAATGTCATCACTGGGGAAGATGTCGAATTTTTATCATCCAATACAGAATATTTACAGCAAGCTAAACCAGATATCATTTTAAGAGCGGCACATGGTATGCCTGACGAAGTTGTGAAAATGTTTGATGATGAATTTCGCACGAATGATGTGTGGAAGCATTTTGAGGCTGTAAAAAATGATCGCGTCTATGATTTGGACGAACTTCTATTTGGAACAACGGGTAATCTTGCAGCTGTTGAAGCGTTGGATGAATTGCAAAAAATGTTGTATCCATAATTAAAGGTAGGGAAAAGGATGTTTGCAAAAAACAAAAAAATGCTTAGTTTTGTCGGCGTCATTGCACTACTGGTCGTTGTTATTATTCAATCAGCCATTACAGGTAGCATAAAAGTAACGCCATTTGAATTAATTCAAGGGCTTTTCACGGGTACAAACGATGATGTAGCGATTATTAAAGATTTGCGATTACCGCGTATTATCATTGCTTTATTTGCAGGAGCAACTTTATCAGTAGCGGGGGTGCTATTGCAAGCTGTCATGCGCAATCCTTTAGCAGACCCGGGCATTATCGGTGTTTCTGCAGGCGCAGGGTTTATGTCTATACTGGTTGTGGCTTTATTCCCAACGTTGTATTTTTTTGTGCCCTTGTTTGCTTTTTTAGGTGGCGCATTAGCGTTTTTCCTTGTCTATTCATTATCCTGGAAATCGGGACTCGATCCGCTACGTATGATTTTAATTGGGATTGCGGTCAATGCTTTGTTTACGGGACTGAGCCAGGGGCTTGGGTTTAGTGGCAGCGCCCTGACACAATCCATGAGTCAGACGATGACCTCGACGTTAACGATGAAAAAATGGAGTGATGTCGATGTCATCGTTTTGTACGGCACGATTGGCCTTGTACTATCGTTTGGTGTATACGCATGGTGTAATTATTTGGCATTAGAAGATCGAACAGCGAAAAACTTAGGCGTCAATGTCAATTTGGCACGCTTTGTCATTTCGTTAGTTGCAGTTTTACTGGCATCTGTTGCGACATCTGTTGCAGGACTTTTTGCATTTGTCGGCTTGCTGGTCCCGCATATCGGCCGTTCACTAGTTGGTACAGATCATAAGGTACTCATTCCATTTTCTGCATTGGCGGGAGCGTTGCTGATTTTAACAGCAGATACATTAGGTAGAACGATTATCGCACCGAATGAAATACCCGCATCTATCATCATGGCTGTCATCGGGGGACCATTCCTCATATTCTTACTGAGAAAGAGTGATCGTATTTATGGACATTAAGGATATTACTTTTTCGTATGATAAAAAAGTAAATACGCTACATGGTGTCAATAGTACGATTGATATCGGAAAGATTACAACGATTATCGGACCAAACGGCTGCGGGAAATCGACGCTTTTAAGTGTGATGTCAAATAATAATGTTCCGCAAAGTGGGCAAGTTCTATTAGATGGCAAGGCACTTACGGATTTTAAACCGAAGGAACTGGCGAAAAAACTAGCTGTTGTTCATCAGCAAAATAACGCACCTTCTGATATGACGGTCGAAAAGTTGACGAGCTATGGACGAATTCCATACAAAAATCTATTTTCATCAACAACAGAAGAAGATGAGCAAGCGGTGGAGTGGGCACTTGCAAGTACAAACTTAACGGATAAAAGAAAAGTCCCAATCGACGAATTGTCAGGTGGTCAAATGCAACGCGTTTGGATTGCGATGGCATTAGCCCAAAAAACACCATTTCTATTTTTAGACGAACCAACGACTTATCTCGATATTTATTACCAATATGAACTATTGGAATTAATCAAGAACTTAAATCGCACACATGGCATATCGATTGTCATGGTGTTACATGATATTAACCAAGCCATCCGCTATAGCGACACCATCATTGCGATGAAGAACGGTGAAATTGTTGTCAAAGGTGCGCCAAGCGAAGTCATTACAGCGCAAACGGTTAAAGAGATTTACGGCGTCGACGTTATTGTAAAAACAGATGAGCAGACGGGAATGTATATTGTTCCCGTAGGTATATGATTTTAAATAGGAAGACACCATCGCACTTATAGAGATGGTGTCTTTTTGCGGTGTGCTGACAGTTCTCTGGATTACCCTGACAGTTTATTGATTTACACTGACAGTTCCTCGAATTGCCCTAACAATTTCGAAACCGATACGCTGAAAAATAGAGTGTCAAAAAATATTTATAAGTTGTTCATAAATAACTTGTATGCAATATATCGCGCTATATTGCGATTTGTAAGCGCATTCAACCAAATTGACTATTTGTAATTGGCTAACAATTAAAAAAAGACTGTTGACTCCAATAGGAATCCAAGATATGATGGCATCAATCCAATATTAGTTCGTGATTCAAATCACAAACTATAAGACAGAAATAAGTAAAGTCACAAAATAAGCGAACAGGGAATGATTGAACTTCATCCTTCCTCAGAGAAGAATTGAATTACATTCTTCCTTAATATGTGAGTGATTTGATTAGGAGAGAGTGCTATGAGAAGTGACATGATCAAAAAAGGTGTGGATCGCGCACCTCACAGAAGTTTGCTTTATGCGACTGGTATTAAAACCAAAGATTTAGAAAAGCCGTTCATCGGCGTTTGTAACTCATATATTGATATTATTCCGGGACACAGACACTTAAACAAATTTGCTGAAATTGTAAAAGAAGCCATTTGGGAAGCAGGCGGGGTTCCATTCGAGTTCAATACCATTGGTGTTGACGACGGAATTGCGATGGGACATATCGGTATGCGGTATTCATTGCCAAGCCGTGAACTCATTGCCGACTCAGCAGAAACTGTCATCAATGCACACTGGTTTGATGGTGTGTTCTATATTCCGAACTGTGACAAAATCACACCGGGTATGCTGATGGCGGCGGTTCGTACAAATGTCCCTTCCGTCTTTGTATCGGGTGGCCCAATGGAAGCCGGTGTTTCGGCGGATGGGAAGGCACTTTCACTTACTTCAGTATTTGAAGGAGTCGGTGCATACAAGGCAGGCAAAATGACAGCCGAAGAACTACTGGATATCGAAAACAACGCTTGTCCAACATGCGGCTCTTGTTCAGGAATGTTTACGGCAAACTCTATGAACTGCTTGATGGAAATGGTAGGTCTTGCATTGCCAGGAAACGGTACGATTGTAGCAACTTCAGATGAACGTCATAGACTCATTAAAGAAGCAGCTAAACATCTGGTACGAATGGTGAAAGAAGATATTAAGCCGCGCGACATTGTTACAAAAGAAGCAATCGATGATGCATTCGCTTTGGATATGGCAATGGGTGGTTCAACAAATACAGTACTACACACGCTAGCCCTCGCACATGAAGCAGAAATTGATTATAACGTTCATGATATTAATGTAGTGGCAGAGCGAGTTCCTTATTTAGCGAAAATTATGCCAGCTTCGGACGTCTCAATGGATGATATTTTTAGAGCAGGCGGCGTAAGTGCGATTATTAATGAATTAACTAAAATACCAGGTGCTATTCACCCTGACCGTATTACGATAACAGGCAAAACGATTGGCGAAGATGTGGCAGATTATCCGATTCTCGACGACAAAATCATTCGGACGAAAGATAATCCTCATAGCAAGGTCGGTGGCTTATCTGTTCTATTCGGAAACATCGCTCCAGACGGTGGTGTCATTAAAGTCGGTGCTGTCGATCCATCTATTAAAGAATTCCGTGGTGAAGCGATTGTCTTCGAATCACAAGACGATGCACAAGAGAACATCGATAATGGTACTGTACGCGAAGGTCATGTCGTGGTCATTCGTTACGAAGGACCAAAAGGTGGGCCTGGAATGCCAGAAATGCTTGCGCCGACATCCGCAATTCAAGGACGCGGTTTAGGCACGAAGGTAGCCCTCATTACTGACGGACGTTTCTCAGGAGCATCTCGCGGAATTTCAATCGGACACATATCACCAGAAGCTGCTGATGGTGGGCCAATCGCACTTGTTGAAAATGGTGACATCATCGCGATTGATTTGATCAATAGAACAATTGAGCTCGAGGTTGCCGATGAAGTTTTAGCAGAACGAAAATCGAAATTACAACCGTTCGAACCGAAGATTAAAAAAGGCTGGTTAGCTAGATATTCAGCACTTGTGACATCTGCAAGTACTGGTGGTGTTATGAAAATTTAACTTAATTCTGCCGAATTAAGTTAAAGCCTCCGGCGGATGTCACAGATTTTGAAGGGAGTTAATTGCGCAAGCGCAATTCAAAATCCGGACGCAATTACGCCGAGGCGAAATTGAATATAATAACTCGTTGATGAGGTAAAAGTGGTTGGAATTCGTATTCACAGAGAGCCGGTGGTGCTGAAAACCGGTAATACAACCAACCGCGACATCCCCTCGGAGTGGATTGCTGAAACTAATGCAACAATAGGCAATCTCGGGCGTAGAGAAATCTGTGCTCGTTAGCAACGAATAGACTCGTCTATTCATGAGGTAGCGAATTTGCTACGAACAAGGGTGGTACCATGAAAAGCTTTTTCATCCCTATGTAAAGAAGGATATTTCTTTGCGTGGATGAAAAAGCTTTTTTATATTCATCCAGCAAAAAGTTCCTGCTGGACGCAATTATGTCAAGGCATAATTGATTACAAGAAGAATTAATTAACTATTCAATAACTATATAACTAACAAATAGTAAGGAGGAGTTTGTAGATGAATGCTGGCGTTCAAGCGAAGCAAGCTGCAAAGGAAATCGCACCGAAGACTGTGACTGAACAACAAACAAACCAACCGAAAGATGGGTCGGCTGTTCTTATTCAGGCGTTGAAGGACCAAGGTGTCGAAGTGATTTTCGGCTATCCTGGCGGGGCTGTATTACCGATTTATGATGCGTTGTATAAAAACCCTATCTCTCACATACTTGCTCGTCATGAACAAGGTGCGATTCATGCGGCAGAGGGCTATGCTCGTGTTTCTGGAAAACCTGGCGTTGTCATTGCAACATCGGGCCCAGGAGCAACGAACCTAGTGACGGGCATTACGGATGCGATGATGGATTCATTGCCACTAGTTGTTTTCACAGGTCAAGTTGCAAGTTCGGTTATTGGAACGGACGCATTTCAAGAAGCAGATATTATTGGTATCACACAACCGATTACGAAGCATAATTACCAAGTGAATAACATGGCAGATTTGCCAAGAATCATAAAAGAAGCATTTCATATTGCGTCAACGGGGCGTAGAGGTCCAGTTTTAGTCGATATCCCGAAGGACATTGCAACTGGATTGTTCGTACCAGTTGAAGATACAAAGACGGAAGTCAATTTACCGGGGTATCAGCCGACAACGACTCCAAACTTTTTACAAATACAAAAAGCAGCACAAGCCATTTCGCAAGCGGAAAAACCGCTTATCCTTGCAGGTGCCGGTATTCTCCACGCCCAAGCAATGGACGAATTGAAAGAGTTCGTAGAAAAACATCAAATCCCGGTGACGAATACGCTTCTCGGGCTAGGTGGTATCCGTGGCGATCACGAATTATTCCTTGGAATGGCGGGTATGCACGGAACGGTCACTTCCAATATGGCACTTTATAAATGTGATGTGCTTATCAATATTGGTGCACGTTTCGATGACAGGCTGACCGGAAATCTAAAACAATTTGCGCCAAACGCAAAAGTAATCCATATTGACATCGACCCAGCTGAAATCGGCAAAAACGTTCCAACGGAAATTCCGATTGTAGCAGATGCCAAAGAAGCCTTGCAAGCACTATTAAAACAGGAAATCGCTGTAACAGAATCAGCTGATTGGCTGACGTACTTGAGGGAGTCTATGAAGGAATATCCACTATGGTACAACAGCGATGACGGTGCTCTACTTGCGCAACAAGCGGTCGAAATCATCCACCGTGTGACAAAAGGGGATGCCATTGTCACAACAGACGTTGGTCAGCACCAGATGTGGGCGGCGCAATACTATCCGCTCAACAATCCAGATCACTGGGTAACTTCTGGAGGTCTTGGAACAATGGGCTTCGGCTTCCCAGCGGCAATCGGCGCTCAAATTGCAAAGCCAGATAAACGCGTTGTCGCTATTGTTGGAGATGCAGGCTTCCAAATGACTGCGCAGGAATTATCTTTACTACAAGAACTTCGTATTCCGGTCAAAGTTGTTATTTTAAACAACGAAGCGCTTGGCATGGTTCGCCAATGGCAGGAGACGTTTTACGAAGAGCGCTATTCACAATCATTGATTCCCGTCCAGCCTGATTTTGTCAAACTGGCGGAAGCATATGACATTAAAGGGTATCGAATTAATACATTGGAAGAAGCAGAAACAGTGTTCCAAGAAGCGCTTTTATCGGATGAACCCGTTCTCATTGATTGTCGGGTGAAACGATTGGAAAACGTCTATCCGATGGTGGCGCCAGGTAAAGGCAATCATGAAATGATTGGGGTGAGCCCGAAATGAGAAGAGTTATTACTGTAACGGTTATTAATCAAAGTGGTGTATTGAACCGGGTGACTGGTCTATTGATGAAAAGGCAGTTCAATATTGAAAGTATTACTGTCGGCCACACAGACCAGCCTGACAGGTCAAAAATGACATTCATCGTCAATGTGGATGATGAACAGAAAATTGAGCAACTTGTTAAACAGCTATCCAAACAAATAGATGTCCTGAAAGTCAATGACATTACGGACAAATCCATTGTTATGCGGGAGCTTGCTTTAGTAAAAGTCATTTCACCGCCTCATGTTAGAAGTGAAATGAACAGCATCATCGAGCCATTCCGGGCGAGAATTCTCGATTCTAGTAAAAGCGTGGTTACCTATCAAGTTGTCGGTCATCCAGAGAAAATTGAAGCATTCATTGAATTGCTGAAACCTTATGGCATTAAGGAATTAACGCGAACAGGTGCAACAGCGATGACACGCGATATGCAAAAGATCCAATCACCACAGCTATCGATTTTGAAACAATAATCAATTACGCCTTGGCGTAATTCCCATTGAAAATCGGTGACATCCGCGGGTCGACAGGATGTCGATCATGCAACCATTGCCACAGGATGTGGCGCACTTAGGTTGCCTACCACTATCTGGCACAGATAAAAGAATTCATGGTATACCCATATAATTCTATAAAAAAAACAAACAACCCACTAGGAGGAAATTATTATGACAAAAATGTATTATAACCAAGATATCAACGAGGCAGTTCTACAGGATAAGAAGATCGCAATCATCGGATACGGTTCACAAGGTCACGCACATGCTCGTAACTTGAAAGATTCAGGTTTCGACGTTGTTGTTGGTGTACGTCCAGGTAAATCTTTCGACCAAGCAAAACAAGATGGACTTGAAGTGAAAACAGTTAAAGAAGCTGCAGAACAAGCAGACTTCATCATGATCCTATTGCCAGATGAAAGACAAAAGCAAGTCTATGAAGAGGAAATTGCACCAGCTCTTACAGCAGGAAAATCACTTGTATTCGCACACGGTTTCAACGTTCACTTCGGTCAAATTAAACCACCAGCAGATGTTGACGTATTCCTAGTAGCGCCAAAAGGACCAGGACATCTCGTACGTAGAACATTTGAAGCAGGCGCAGGTGTACCAGCATTGTTCGCCATCTATCAGGACGTATCGGGCAATGCCAAAGACGTTGCACTTGCATATGCAAAAGGAATCGGTTCTGCACGCGGTGGTGTTCTTGAAACAACATTTGAAGAAGAAACGGTTACGGATCTATTCGGGGAGCAAGCAGTTCTTTGTGGTGGTTTGACATCACTTGTTAAAGCTGGATTTGAAACACTTGTAGAAGCTGGTTACCAACCTGAACTTGCTTATTTTGAAACATTGCACGAAACAAAACTAATCGTTGACTTGATGTATGAAGGCGGCATGGCAGGCATGCGCTACTCAATCTCAGATACAGCTGAGTGGGGTGACTTCGTTTCAGGTCCACGTATTGTAGATGCTGATACAAAAGCACGTATGAAAGATGTTCTAACAGATATTCAATCAGGTAAATTTGCAAAAGAATGGATTGAAGAAAACGAAAACGGTCGTCCAAACTTCAACCGTATCGAACAAGCAGAAGCGAAGCACCAAATCGAAGAAGTAGGTCAAAAACTTCGTGCAATGATGCCGTTTGTGAACGAAGGTGCAAAAACAAAAGAGGAAGAAGTGGTGGGTAGTGCGAAAAATTGACATATTTGATACAACACTTCGGGACGGAGAACAATCAGCTGGCATTAATCTAAATACGGCTGAGAAGTTAGAAATTGCAAAACAGCTTGAAAAATTCGGGGCAACAATTATTGAAGCAGGGTTTCCTGCTTCATCCCCGGGTGATTTTGAAGCGGTTCAACGCATTGCGAATACGGTAAAAAATTCGACAGTGACAGGTCTTGCTCGGGCGATGAAAAGCGATATTGAAACGTCGTGGGAAGCACTTCGTGGTGCGGAACAACCTCATTTACATGTCTTTTTAGCAACATCACCCATCCATATGGAATACAAGCTGCAAAAAACTCCCGATCAAGTGGTGGATATTGCAGTGGAAGCTGTTAAATATGCACGCAAATTTTTCCCGACTGTACAATGGTCTGCGGAAGACGCATTTCGCTCAGATCACGAATTTCTAGTACGCATTATCGATCAAGTCATTGTAGCGGGTGCAACAGTTATCAATATTCCTGATACAGTTGGTTATGCCACGCCTCAAGAATACGGTGCTCTGTTCAAATACTTAAAAGAAAATGTGACGGGTATCGACAAGGTTAAGCTGTCGGCACATTGCCATAACGACTTAGGAATGGCTGTTGCCAACTCCATCGCAGCGATTGAAAACGGTGCGGAACAAGTTGAAGGAACGATTAACGGTATCGGTGAACGAGCGGGTAACGCAGCACTTGAGGAAATTGCAGTCGCACTACATATCCGTAAAGATTTTTATGGTTTTGAAACTGGCATCAATTTACAGGAAATTAAACGCACCAGTCAGCTTGTTAGCCAATTAACGGGTGTTGTTATCCAGCCGAACAAAGCAGTTGTTGGAAAAAATGCTTTTGCACATGAATCAGGTATTCACCAAGATGGCTACTTAAAAAATCGTCAAACATATGAAATTATTACTCCTGAATTAATTGGTGATAAAACGGAGCCGCTGGCACTTGGTAAGCACTCTGGACGCCATGCCTTCAAAGACCGGGCTACTACAATGGGCTTTGAATTAAATGACGAGAAATTAAATCAAGCGTTTGCCGAGTTCAAAAAGCTGGCAGACCGTAAAAAAGAAATTACTGAAGATGATCTGTTCATTTTATTCACAGATCAACAAATTAAATATAAAGATACGCCTGTCTATGAATTGACGAATGTTCAAGTGCAGTATGACACGGTTAATGTTCCGACAGCGACAGTATCAGCAGTTGAACCAAGTGGTGAAGCGATTACTGTAGCGGCAACAGGCGCTGGATCAGTCGAAGCGATTTTTAATACACTGGAGCAGCTTGTCATAGGAGAAGTTCATATCCTCGACTATCGTGTCACATCTATCGGTAAAGGGCGCGATGCACTTGGTGAAGCCGTTGTCAATTTAAGTATTGATGGTGAAGTTTCGATTGGGCGAGACGTTGCGCAAGATGTATTGCAAGCCTCTGCTAAAGCCTATTTAAATGCTATTAATAGACATTTGATGAAAATAGCAAATCCAGTGAGAACAGCTGTATCTGAGATAAATTAAAACAAGGAGGAGAAGTCCTATGGAAAAAAGAGTAGCAGTATTACCAGGCGACGGAATCGGTCCAGAAGTGACGGCAGCAGCAGTAAAGGTGCTAGAAACGATTGGAAGACGCTTTAGTCATACCTTTCATATTGAATACGGGGCAATCGGTGGCAATGCGATTGATCAATATAATAATCCACTTCCGGAAGAAACAATTAAGCTTTGTGAAGAGAGTGATGCCGTTCTCCTCGGAGCAGTAGGCGGACCAAAATGGGACCAAAATCCTTCAGAGCTACGCCCAGAAAAAGGCTTGCTTGCGATTCGAAAACATTTTGACCTATTTGCCAATCTGCGTCCAGTAGCTGCTGTACCATCTTTGCTCCATGCCTCTCCTCTTAAAGAAGAAGTGGCGAAAGACGTCAACATGATGATTGTTCGCGAATTAACGAGTGGCCTCTACTTTGGTCAACCAAGCAGACGGACAGAGAAATCAGCTGTGGACACATTGGTTTATACACGAGAAGAGATTGAACGCATTGTGGAAAAAGCCTTTGAATTAGCTAGATTGCGTCGCGGAAAAGTAACGTCTGTTGATAAAGCAAACGTACTAGAGTCGAGTAAGTTATGGCGTGAAGTAGTAGAAGAGAAGAAAAAAGCGTACCCAGATATCGAAGTGGAGCACGCACTAGTCGACTCTTGTGCGATGAAACTGATTACGAATCCTGCAACATTTGATGTTGTCGTTACAGAAAATATGTTTGGTGATATTTTAAGTGATGAAGCATCTGTTATTACAGGTTCACTTGGTGTATTACCATCTGCAAGCATTAATGGAGATAATTTTGGGTTATACGAGCCAGTTCACGGCTCTGCACCTGAAATTGCAGGTCAAGGCATTGCCAACCCGGCTGCTACGATTTTATCAGTTGCGATGATGCTGAAATATTCTTTTGATTTGAAAACGGAGGCGGCAGCTATTGAAGCAGCGGTCAATACGGTATTCGAAGATGGCTTTTTCACAGCGGATCTTGCATCACCAGGACAACGGGTTTTATCGACTAAAGAATGGACGGACAAAGTTGTGGATGAGTTAGATACACAGTTTGTTTCGAATAGTATTATGTTTTCATACGTTTGATTGAATTAAATTAGGCCTCCGGCGGATGTCACAGATTTTGAAAGGAGTTAAGGAAGGCAGTCCTGTCGCAACAAGGAAGGATGCAGTTCAATCCTTCCCCACTGCATGACCTACATCCTGTAGGCCCCATGCTCAATTCAAAATCTGAACGCAAATAGGCCTTGGCGGATTTGATCTTTAGGAGAGAGGGAACGGGCATAATGCCTGTTTACCCTCTCAGATTTTTTATAAATATCTACACAGGAAGGAGAAGCACGCATGGCTAAAAATATTATTGAGAAAATTTGGGATCAGCATGTCGTATACGAAGAACAGGGGAAGCCAGATTTGCTCTATATCGACCTTCATTTATTGCATGAAGTGACTTCTCCACAGGCATTTGAAGGGCTAAGATTGGCTAATCGGACTGTACGTCGACCAGATTTGTGCTTTGCGACGATGGATCATAACGTGCCAACGCGTAACAGAAATGCGATTAAGGATCCGATTGCTCGCAAGCAAATTAATACTCTGCAATCTAACTGTGATGAATTCGGCATTGAGCTTGCCAATATGGATCATCCAGATCAAGGGATTGTCCATATTATTGGGCCGGAACTTGGGCTGACACAACCTGGAAAAACAATTGTCTGTGGAGATAGTCACACGTCAACACACGGAGCGTTTGGAGCAATTGCATTCGGTATTGGAACAAGTGAAGTGGAACACGTTCTATCGACGCAAACACTATGGCAAGCCAAACCGAAAACGATGGAAATTCGTGTCAATGGTAAACTTGGCTTCGGTGTGACAGCAAAAGATATTATTCTAGCGATTATTGCGAAATTCGGTATTGATATGGGGACAGGTCATATCGCTGAATATACAGGTGAAGCTATCCGAAATCTAACGATGGAGGAACGGATGACAATTTGTAATATGTCGATTGAGGCGGGCGCGAAGGCGGGTTTAATCAGTCCAGATGAAACGACGGTTGCTTACCTAAAAGGTCGCAGGTATGTACCAGAAGGGGAAGCGTTCGACGAAGCGGCAGCAACTTGGCTAGCCCTTGCATCAGACGAAGGCGCGACGTATGACACAGTTGTTGAAATTGATGCGGATGAAATTGAACCATTTGTGACGTGGGGAACGAATCCAGCAATGGGATCTGGCATTACAGCGCATGTTCCGTATGCGAAGGATTTTGAATCAGAGTCGGACAAAGAAGCGTTGAAACAAGCGCTTGCTTATATGGGCCTTGAAGAAGGGGTACCTTTGACTTCTATTGATATTCAACATGTATTCATTGGTTCATGCACAAACGCGAGATTAAGTGATTTGCGCGCTGCTGCCCAAGTGATTGAAGGGAAGAAAGTCCATACCTCTGTCACGGCGATTGTCGTACCAGGTTCACGTACGGTTAAAAAGCAGGCAGAAGATGAAGGTTTGGATGCTATTTTCCTAGAAGCAGGTTTCGAATGGCGGGAGTCAGGATGTAGTATGTGTCTGGCTATGAATGACGATGTTGTACCAACTGGAGAACGTTGTGCTTCAACGTCAAACCGTAACTTCGAAGGACGTCAAGGCGCTGGTGCCCGTACACATCTGATGAGCCCGGCGATGGCTGCTGCTTCTGCGATAGCAGGTCATTTTGTTGATGTTAGAGACTTGCAAAGTCAGAATGCATAACGGAGGGAGATGAGCAGATGGAACCCATTAATGAAGTCGTCAGTGTAGTGACGCCACTTGATCGTAAAAATGTTGACACAGACCAGATTATTTCAAAAGAATTCCTGAAACGGATTGAACGCACAGGTTTCGGCAAGTATGTATTTTATCATTGGCGCTTTAACGAGGATGGTAGTGAAGTGAAAGATTTCGTCCTCAACGATGAGCGATTCAAAGGCTCGAAAATTTTAGTTGCTCATGAAAACTTCGGCTGTGGTTCTTCTAGGGAACATGCGCCATGGTCGATTTTGGATTATGGATTCAATGTTGTCATTGCTCCGAGTTTTGCGGATATTTTTCATAATAACTGCATGAAGAATGGCTTGCTACCTATTAGATTAACGGTTGCAGAAGTAGAGGAGTTGTTGGCAAATGGTCAACAACAGGCTTATTCTGTAGAAGTTAATTTAGAGAAGCAGACAGTGACAGGGCAGGATGGCAAGGTGTATTCATTTGACATTGACCCGTATTATAAACAAATGTTGTTAAATGGTTGGGATGAAATCTCGTTGACATTCCAATATGAAGAGCATATTGCGAAGTACGAAGAGCGAGTGAAACAGTCAGTATAAATAGAAGGGGCTATCTAGGAAGTTAATGTAAACTAACTTCCTAGATAGCCCCAATTTTTTATTTACTACCAAAATATTGCTTTCTATACTTCGACAAGCATTATGGGAAGGTTTTCAATCATTTTGGAGTCATTATCGATCAATTGCCAAGAGTTATCGATCATTTCAGCAGAGTTATCGTCATTTTAGGACTTTTCGCTCATCGAAGTGGCAAAGCCTTCTACTTGTTATAAGATTCTCAGAATAGAATCTTGCTCTTGTATATCAATTAATAAAGCCTCTTTGCATGTGCTTTTATTAATTGATGCTCAGACCTGCACTTGCCTCGCCTGTCAATGTGTTTACTAGATTAATGCCGCTGGCAGTTGCAGAAAACACCATTAGCAAACGGTCACCCGCATTGACATTGAATGTGAAGCCACTTGCAGTATTTGCAACCGCAGTACCAATCGAGATTGTGCTAGGGAACACTAGACTGACAGTGACGCCAGTAGCGCTAAAGGTGCTGCTATTACCTGTTGCACGATAAATCTCCGCATGAACGGTCATTGTGGATAATGGGAGGTTCAGCCCAATAGAACTTCTAAAAAATGCCGATATGCTTGTTAGTGTTCCTGTACGAGGCACATTAAAGGCTAAGTTACTTAAAACGGGTAGTGTGAATGAACCACCAGCAATAGAAACGCCGGCCATAGAAGTCCCGAATCCTACAAGGGCTGGAGTACCAACTAATCCTAGAGCTAGTGTGTTTAATGTGACGACTGAAGTTCCTGAAGCAAATGGAATTAGCGCGCTAACGCCCGGAATACCTTGCGAGCCTGTGGGACCAGTAGGACCCGTTGCTCCTTGAATACCTTGAATTCCCTGTATACCTTGAGGTCCTGTATCCCCAGTGACGCCTTGTATTCCTTGAATGCCTTGAGGTCCAGTATCGCCTGTAACGCCTTGTATTCCTTGAATGCCTTGAGGTCCAGTATGCCTTGTATGCCTTGAGGTCCAGTATCCCCAGTGACGCCTTGTATTCCTTGAATGCCTTGAGGTGTATCGCCTGTGACGCCTTGTATTCCCTGAATGCCTTGAGGTCCAGTATCGCCTGTGACGCCTTGTAGGTCCAGTATTCCCTGTATGACGCCTTCCTTGAATGCCTTGAGGTCCAGTGTCACCTGTGACGCCTTGTATTCCCTTGAGGTCCAGTATATGCCTTGAGGTCCAGTATCGCCCGTGACGCCTTGTATTCCCTGAATGCCTTGAGGTCCAGTATCGCCCTGTGACTTGAGGTCCAGTATCACCCGTGACGCCTTGTATTCCCTGTGAATGCCTTGAGGTCCAGTATCGCCCGTGACGCCTTGTATTCCCTGAATGCCTTGAGGTCCAGTATCGCCCGTGACGCCTTGTATTCCCTGAATGCCTTGAGGTCCAGTATCGCCTGTGACGCCTTGTATTCCTTGAATGCCTTGAGGTCCAGTATCGCCCGTGACACCTTGTATTCCCTGTATGCCTTGAGGTCCAGTATCGCCCGTGACGCCACCTGTGACGCCTTGTATTCCCTGTATGCCTTGAGGTCCAATGCCTTGAGAATACCTTGAGGTCCAGTATCGCCCGTGACGCCTTGTATTCCCTGAATGCCTTGAGGCCCAGTATCACCTGTGGCGCCTTGTATTCCTTGAATGCCTTGAGGTCCAGTCGCCCCAGTTGCTCCCGTAGCACCTGTGACGCCCATTAATCCTTGAGGCCCAGTATTGTTACCCCTTGAATTCCCTGTGGTCCTTGTGCTCCAGTATTACCTGTAACACCTTGTATTCCTTGAATGCCTTGCGGTCCAGTCGCCCCAGTTGCTCCCGTAGCACCTGTGACGCCCATTAATCCTTGAGGCCCAGTATTACCGGTTACACCTTGAATTCCCTGTGGTCCTTGTGCTCCAGTATTACCTGTAACACCTTGTATTCCTTGAATGCCTTGCGGTCCAGTTGCCCCAGTATTGCTCCCGTAGCACCTGTGACGCCCATTAACCTGTGACGCCCCTTGAGGCCCAGTATTACCGGTTACCCCTTGAATTCCCTGTGGTCCTTGTGCTCCAGTATTACCTGTAACACCTTGTATTCCTTGAATGCCTTGCGGTCCAGTTGCTCCCGTAGCACCTGTGACGCCCATTAATCCTTGAGGCCCAGTATTACCGGTTACCCCTTGAATCCCCTGTGGTCCTTGTGCTCCAGTATTACCTGTGACGCCCTGTATTCCTTGAATGCCTTGCGGTCCAGTTGCCCCTTGAGCCCCGGTATTCCCAGTTGCGCCTTGTACCCCTTGAATTCCCTGAAGTCCTTGAGGCCCAGTATTCCCAGTTACACCTTGAACTCCCTGAATCCCTTGAGGTCCAGTCGCGCCAGTTGTGCCCGTCGCCCCGGTGACCCCCATTAAACCTTGAGGCCCAGTATTCCCAGTTACACCTTGAACTCCCTGAACCCCTTGAGGTCCAGTCGCGCCAGTTGTGCCCGTCGCCCCGGTGACCCCCATTAAACCTTGAGGCCCAGTATTCCCAGTTACACCTTGAACTCCCTGAATCCCTTGAGGTCCAGTCGCGCCAGTTGTGCCCGTCGCCCCGGTGACCCCCATTAAACCTTGAGGTCCAGTATTCCCGGTTACACCTTGAACTCCTTGAAGCCCTTGAGGTCCAGTCGCTCCAGTTGTGCCCGTCGCCCCGGTGACCCCCATTAAACCTTGAGGTCCAGTATTCCCGGTTACACCTTGAACTCCCTGAAGCCCTTGAGGTCCAGTCGCTCCAGTTGTGCCCGTCGCCCCGGTACCCCCCATTAAACCTTGAGGCCCAGTATTCCCGGTAACACCTTGAATTCCTTGAATCCCTTGAGGTCCAGTCGCTCCAGTTGTGCCCGTCGCCCCGGTGACCCCCATTAAACCTTGAGGTCCAGTATTCCCGGTAACACCTTGAACTCCTTGAAGCCCTTGAGGTCCAGTCGCCCCAGTCGCTCCCGTAGCACCTGTGACGCCCTGTATTCCCTGAATGCCTTGCGGTCCAGTTGCCCCTTGAGCCCCGGTATTACCCGTTGCGCCTTGTACGCCTTGAATCCCCTGAATACCTTGTGGTCCTTGAGGTCCGGTATTACCCGTAACGCCTTGTACCCCTTGAATCCCCTGAATGCCTTGTGGTCCTTGAGGTCCGGTATTACCCGTAATGCCTTGTACCCCTTGAATCCCCTGAATGCCTTGTGGTCCTTGAGGTCCAGTATTACCCGTAACGCCTTGTACTCCTTGAATTCCCTGAATGCCTTGTGGTCCTTGAGCCCCGGTATTACCAGTCGCCCCCGTAGCGCCAGTAGGTCCTTGAAGTCCTTGGTTCCCTGTAGCGCCAGTCGGTCCGGCAGGTCCAGTCGGCCCAGTAGCTCCTTGACATTCATTTGGACAACAGCATAAGCAATTGTTACATCCGCAAAACTCATTACACTCACAACAATTACTTGATTCGTCACATTTATTGGATTGCTGTCTTACATAATCGTAAAAATTCATTTTACCGCTCCTTTCCGTAACATCCTATTCATGCGGTAGACGGAGTGACGGGCAATCAACTACTTGTCTTAGAAATAATTAAATGAAATATGACAAGGTATTAGAATTTATGATGTAGGAAATAGCGGAATACAATCATATATAAATGCCGAATACAACAGCTATTAATTAACTGAAAGAACATATCGAACCGTATGAAGGAACCTAACGAGGTGGGCCATCAGTTAGCATTTTGGCGGATTCATATCGACTTAATATTTACCTTCTTCAATATATCCTCCAAATACTTTTTATTACCTACGATCCTGTCGTCCATTGGTTTATACTTCCGGGCTAACTCGTTATGATGATAGGCTTTATCATATTGCTTCAATCGATCATAGAGGACACATAATTGAAGATGAGGTACCCAAGTAGAAAATGCGATGTTTTGAAAACTTAGATGTTGGTCCACTTCATAAAGCAACGCTTGATGATACCAGTGAATAGCAGCTTCATTTTTACCTTGCTCCATAAAGTAATAACCGAGTCGACAACAGGTTTCGGGCCGTGGAACATCATAGATAAGGGTTTGTAAGGTTGCGTGCAATGCACTTTCTTTATCATTTAATTCGAAATAACAATTGGCAAGCTTCAAGCATGCTCGAATTTCATCTTCAATCCAGCCTAACTTTGAATCTAGAAACTTCTTATAATAATTGCTGGCTTCTTCAAAAAGACTATGATCCATTAATTCATTGGCATAATAGAATGTATCTCGTGGGGAAAGTGTCTCTCCTGAATCAATCAACTTGCGATAAATTCTAAGATTACGCTCGCGATCATGGCTTAAAGGGGAGTGGGTGACAGCGGCATCACCATCAACTAGATTTCCTGACACAGAAAGAAACTCATGTACTACTCCAATCCACTGAAAATTCTTTTCTCTTTTAACTAAGCGATATCTTCTCAATAGAGAAGTTACATTTCCCTCCTCATCAAAACTTAAATGGTAGTTCAATGAAACGGCATCGGTTGAAGGAGACAATGACTGTTTCAGCGATGTGAACTTCTCCTGATCTTCCTTTGTAAAGATATCGTCAGCATCCAGCCAAAGAATGTAGTCCTTCGTAGCTTGTTGAAATGAAAAATTGCGTGCTGCTGCAAAATCATCAATCCACTGAAAATCAACAACGCGGTCCGTATAGTTTTTCACAATGTCTTTTGTGCGGTCACTGGACCCCGTATCTACAATAATAATCTCATCTACTAGCCTGCTAACTGACTCTAAGCACCTTCCAATGACCTTTTCTTCATTTTTAACAATCATGCATAAACTTATCGTTATCATTTTCATCCCTCCGAACATTCTCACTATATATATGCAGAAAGACAAAGTGTGCTAGCGCAGATGTTGTCAATGGAATTAGCGGCAGTATGATGGATATTTCTATGCCATTTATAATTAAATAGCCAACTGTGGATGAATAAAATGGTCTTATTTACACCCGGACTACTATCCAAGACGAGAAAATGGACATTGTTTTTACCTTAATGTAATAATCCAACTACGATTACTGACTTTTTTTCTAAAAGGAACTAAACAATTTTACTATTATGCCGAAACTCAGATAAGATAGATATATGTATGTAAAGGCAATAAAATATAGAAAAGAGGTGGACATGTGTTTGTTTCTGCATTAAATAATGAACGATCATTTTCGATGCAAGTCCGTGATGCAGGTAGTACATCAGATGACGCGTGGCGAAAAGTATGGGGCAAGGAAGCAGCGGCCATCAATCCTTTGGCAGCTGTCAATCACGGACGTAATAACTTAATTCTTGAATCGATTCGTACGAATGATTGGTCTGATTATCATAACTTTCAGGCGAAACAGCATCCTGCTTGGTACGATAAGATTAATGGTGAATTTAAACAGAACAAGATGTATTATGGAAATTTGATCGATGGACAACACCGTTCATTAAAAGAGGCCATTCAGTCGGGCGATCAAACGGAAATCGTGAAACGACAAGGGCGTTTAGATGAGCTGATTGCAGATTTTAAAAAAGCTCCGGGTGAAGTGCCGCATATTACTGCATTTATTACGGACCCGGCACTTGCAGCAAAGCATGGAATCGGCAAGCCAGCGAATGCTTGGTATAATTCACCTTATAACAATGCCATCGCTGCTTCACAAGGTAAATTTGAAGAGCAATATTGGTACGATAATCCGTATTTTGCTGACCATCCAAAGGAATTGACGTTTGCGATGGAAGCGGTACAGGAATTGCGACCGGCAATAGCTAAACTAGCTGCTGAGATTAATAAAGGTGCTTATGAGCGTAATATTGCATCAACTTCCTATACAGCAAGAGCTGTGCAATCTATTGCAGCAACTGTCATCGAAGAGACTGTAAAAGAAGCTGAAAAGGACATGGCATATACACCAAAAGAAAGCGTAGTAGCAGCAGCCCAACAAGCAATTGAAGCAGCCGTCAGTGATGCGATTGCACAGCAAGCCAATCAGATTGTTCAGCAGTTTAGTACGGCAACGCTTGTCGAACAATTATTTAAGCAAAGAGAGCAATTGGGAGCGACAGCAGCGCATAGCTTGTTGTTCGACCAACTTGATCAAAATGCTGAAAAACGAACGAACCAAAAAGTGTGAGCCTTGCAGCTCGCACTTTTTTTTGTTAGGATAAAACAGATTTCAAATGAAGGAGGAGGACCTAATATGAAAAAGTCAGCATTGTTCGTCGCAGTGTTAGGAACAGCTCTTTTACTTGGAGCCTGTGGGGAGTCAGCTAGCAAGGATGAACCCGAAAAGGAAGCCGAAAAGGAAGAAGTGAAGCAAGAAGAAGTTGAAAATCACCTTGAACAGCAAGGTGTCGTTGATAAGTCAGACACGGCAAAATCGGACGATAACTTGGAAGAGTTATTTGCCGAAGAAGAAGGCGTTTCTTCGGTCAATATTATCGTGACAGAGGATAGCGGTGGATTTGTCTTGGTCGACTTCGAAGTCGTAGCGGATATGGAAAAGGAACGGGCAGAAGAATTGGCGAATCAATTTGCTAAAGCGTCAAAAGAAAATTATCCAGACCTTCAAATCGATGTACAAGCCCGCAAAAGTGGAGAAACCTTTGCTGGGAAAACAATAGAGTAACGAGTGGGTCTCCTAGTAAATGGGAGGCCTTTTCGATATTTTTTTATGGTATTATAGAAAGATAACTGTACAAATTAAGTAAGATAAGCAAGCAAGGGGGAAATCAATACATGTTTCGCAATAGAAAAATGAAGGGCTCACTGAAAATTGGTTTAGTAGCCGTTGTTCTTTCAGTGTTTAGTTTTGGTATCATGAGTATGAGTGTCCAGGCGAATCCGATAAATCAAAGCTTTACAGACGTACATAATGAATTTTGGGCAAAAGATGAAGTGACACAACTTGTCGATTTGGGCGTTATTAACGGTTACCCGGACAAGCAGTTCAGACCTGGTTTAGAAGTATCACGAGCGCAGGCAGCTAATTTGATGACCAATGCCTTGCAGTTGCCGTATACAGCTTACAAACCGATTTATAAAGATGTGAATGCGAAATCATCCCATGCGAAAGGTGTTATTGCGACAACGGATGCAGGGATTTTTACAGGGAATCCGGATGGTACATTCGGTGTTGGTGATGTGCTGACGCGTGAGCAAATGGCAACGGCTATTGTTCGGGCTTTCAAGTTACAAGATACAGGAGAAGAAATTCATTTTAAAGATGATGCAGAAATTAGTGAAGAGCATAAGTACGGCGTGAAAGTACTTGCACAACATGATATTACAAGTGGGAAAGAAGACGGGACGTTCGATCCAAAAGGGGCTGTGAATCGTGCCTCGTTCGTGGTCTTTATGCATCGTGCGATGATTCTGACCGAGATGATTGACCAATTACCAGCGACGGTTTTCATTCCGCCTACGACATTTGGGCAGTATGAGCCAATTCGCTATGAACAGCAGTTTGTAGAAGTACCGATTTCAACAGCTGCTAAAACTTATCTACGGTCGAATTATACAATGCAATTTGCAGGAGAGAAAACGGTGCAACATTCGCATGCCAAAGATATTGTCTATACGTATAGTGTGGTCGGTTTGTCACCTGCAAAGGTAACGTTAACGAAGAGAGAACTGCCGAATGGCGACTATTTTTTATTTACTGAACTAAGAAACCCTCAGCGTATGCCGATTACGGTTGATATCATTCAGACGGAGGTTGGTTTGGAGAAAGTCGTTCTCCATGAATATAGCCGATTCCCAATCAAAAAAAATGTCGATGAGACGTTTGGCTTTGACATTACAACGTATCCAACAGGAATCTTAGAGAAAATAGATGTTAACGGTAAAACAGCCCAACGAATGATTGGAAAGGCGTACCGTTCAGCAGAGTTATACCAGAAATATCCGACAGGTGCAGAAAGTCACACTAGGGAATTGTTGCTGGAAAACGAAGCATTTAGTGGTGCGCGACTTGGGGAAACACAGCTGTCGATTTACCGATTGCAGTCAAGAGGTTTTGACGTAGTCGATCAGTGGCTGCTGTCTTCGGCGGAACGATTATTTGAAGATCGAAAGCATTTGGATGCGTGGATGTTAGAGTCAGCAGTGAATTATAAAAAACGCAATAAGTGGTATACAGCACAAGGCCCATATAATAAAATGGCGACAACTGTTGAGCCAATGCCGAAGTCGGGAAGAGGGTATGGTCGCAACCTGTTACTTGTGAAAGAGGACAGAGTTATGGCGCTTTATTCGCAAACGAATCAACGGTATTATGAAAGCCTATTGTATAATTCGTTTGCCAATCTAGATATTTTTAGAGGAGAAGCGACGTATTGGGAAACGGAAGTGACGAGTACGTACTTGAAAACCTTGTATGATATGACGGCGCCGTTTGTCGATACAAGGTTTAACGAGCAGATTGCTTTGTTTTTGTATAATAGTGGGAAAGTATTTAATCATACGGATTATAATGTTGGATTGAAAAACTACGCTAACTTACTTGTGTCACAGAAGGAAAAAGGAAATATCATCCAAGTAGATAGTGAGTCCTATTATATATCGGACTATTTCCCATTAGCACAAGAGGTGAAGACGCATACGTCCATGAACCATTTACTCGGTGGGATGAACATTTTGCTGAAGGCGTATCAAGAATTTAATGATCCAGTGTACTTGAATACGGCGATTAGTATTCAGACAGCGATTGAAAAAGACAAGGCGAAGTGGATCCGTCCAGATGGTGACATTTGGTATAAGATTTCACCTGAATATGAATTTATCGGACGCGATTATGTCCACTTGACTTTGGAGGATTTAATTAATGCCTATGAATTATGGTCTGAGATTGACCCGGCGAGACTTCCGATATTTGAAGAAATGATCTATTCAAAAGCCGATTATTTGAATCAAAACGCTTTAGGTTATACGACGAAGATTAAGAACGGTCTTGAACGTATTGGTCTGTTAGATTTACTGCCAGCAGGTTCTGAGCATACAGACGCTTTGTGAAATAGTAATGCCCCTTACGGTTGTTGTAAGGGGCATTTTTGATGGGATTATTGTGTGAAGGGGGTAATTACCCTTAGAGTTCTGAAGTTTGCGGCTTTCCCCTTAGAGTTCCGCGATTTACCTTGACAGTTTGCATTTACTCTTAGAGTATCAGAACTTACGCTGACAGTTTCCGGCTTTACCCTTAGAGTTCCGCGATTTACACTGCCAGTTTGCATTTACTCTTAGAGTATCAGAACTTGCGCTGACAGTTTCGAGCTTTACCCTTAGAGTTCCGCGATTTACACTGCCAGTTTGCATTTACTCTTAGAGTATCAGAACTTACCCTGACAGTTTCGGGCTTTACCCTTAGAGTTCCGCGATTTACACTGACAGTTTGCATTTACTCTTAGAGTATTGGAACTTACGCTGACAGTTTCGGGCTTTACCCTTAGAGTTCCACGATTTACACTGCCAGTTTGCATTTACTCTTAGAGTATTGGAACTTACGCTGACAGTTTCGAGCTTTACCCTTAGAGTTCCGCGATTTACACTGACAGTTTGCATTTACCCTTAGAGTATCAGAACTTACGCTGACAGTTTCCGGCTTTACCCTTAGAGTTCCGCGATTTACACTGCCAGTTTGCATTTACTCTTAGAGTATCGGAACTTACGCTGACAGTTTCGAGCTTTACCCTTAGAGTTCCGCGATTTGCACTGACAGTTCCACATTACCCTTAAAAAAACTTCACCAAAGAAAAATCCCGCCACATTATGTGACGGGAAAATTTCCTTAATGACTACTCGTTACACGCTCAACGAGGTCTGCGCGAATCCAGCCGTAATCTGATGGGGGATTAGCGTCTGACAGCACTTTGTACCATAATTCACCATCGCTGCCGATGGTTTCTTCAACGATGACTAAAGGATAGCCGAATGTAGCGTTATAGCCAGGATCCTTCTGTTTGTATGAAAACAGTTTTTCGCTTAATGGATCTGGGCTTGTCCGCACATTGACGCCAACGGGACCAGTGTAAATAATACGTCCGAGATTGGCTTGTTTGTAGTCGCGTTGACCTAGAAACGAATCGATGCGCCACATATGTCCGGCAACTTTCGCACCCCAGTTAGGATCTGAAGCATACTTCACGTTGAAGCCGACTGCTTTATTCCCAGGGGCGGCTCCGTTAGCATGTGCGCCTAGTGGATTTGCATAATTGAGATTGATATAGCGTGTGATGAATGCATCAATACTGTTGATGGGATGCAAATAGATTGCTCCTGATTCTGGAGTTGAATCAAACACTTGGATACCAAAAATATTATTTTTCGTCTGGGCATTGCCACTCATGCCATAATCACTTTCATGAATAGCTGTCGCGAGAATGAACATTGCATTGACACGATGTGTTTCCTCAATTGTCTTCAAATAGTCACCAAGGCCGATAAGTTTTGACTGGGTAGTCGCGCTCTGGTAACGGGCAATACCTGTATTTTCACGGTCCTTCAAAATCTCGTAAATATACCGATCAAGCTCTACACTACTATAAGAAGTAGGTTGACGAATAGATTGGAATTGAAAGTATGGGTAGTGAATGATTGTATTTGTTGTTCCCATTTCATCAAAATGAACGCCGTCAAAGCTCGTATACTTTTTGCCAACTTGCATGGCTGAAGGGGCTTGTCCAATGTAATAGACCCCACGAATTTTTGCTAATTGCTCATACGTATTATGGTACAATAGGCCATCTTGACCTACCTCATAAAAGTCATAGCCTGTCACAAGTTCTGTTGGAATCAGATTGACTTCACTCGTCTTGGCATAGAAAGTAGCGCCTGCTACCTCTACAATGACATGATCAGGACTACTGCCGATATATTTCATTTCACGGCCTTTTTGAATATAGGTTACTTCAGTGCGTAAGGCGGCATCACTATAAAGTGTCGTCACTTGTCTTGGATTTTCAGCGCCAAAAGCACGCCCGTCTTTCATATTTATCACTTTGTTGTTTTTGACAATTGCCTGAACAGATGAAGATGCATTGTAAGCAGCCAATGCATCTTCATAAGTTTTGTATATAGCAGAAGTTGGATTTAATTGTCCATTTGAGATGGTACTTACTTTATAGACTTCCGGGTCGACGCCTGGAGCACTTGGTTCGACAGGTTTACTCGGTTCGTTCGGTTCGCTTGACACAGTCGGCTTTAACACATCAGCTGCCGCAAACATTCTGAAAAGAAATGCTGACGCATGTGCGATGGTTGCGTTATCCTTAGGATTGAAATAGACACCGTCTTTACGATGATCTCCGCGAATAATATTCAAATTGACAGAGGCAGACACAGCATCGACAAAGTTTGCTGTAATCTTGTTGGCATCTTTGAATTTGAACACGGTTGTATCCGCAGGGAGCTCCATATAACGAAGGGCTTTGTACATCATTGCCGCCATATGTTGGCGTGTAATTTTGTCATTGGCCTTGAACGTACTATCGGGATAGCCGGACAAAATTCCAGCACCCGCAGCATTTTGGATTTCAATGGTCAGGCTTGCGTTGGCTTTTAAATCTTTAAATGTGTATTTTGTAGAAGTCGGTAACTCTAGTGCACGTGCGATATAGGAGGCAAACTCCCCACGTGTAACCGCCTTGTTGGGATTGAACTTCCCTTTGGCATCCGCTTGGATAACCCCTTTAGCAATCCAATAATTTAGCTCAGTTTCCATTTGGTGTCCGTCAACATCACTTGCAAATACTTCTGTTTGGAAGAGTGGAGAAAACAAAAGTAGTGTGAGTAACGTAAAAGTAACTAGTTTTTTCAAACTTAATCCTCCCTATTCATTGTTCTTCCATAGTAGCAGAATTTCAGTAGAATAATAAGGTCCAATTGGCTCGTCATAAAAATGAAACCAAAGGATGCACCACAACGTCATATAAAATGCTATAATTACGAGGGACTTTGTTCGAAATTTAATTTGAATCAGTAAATGTTTTGTACTGAAAGCGAAGTATCACCTATTATCATGCGAGCAGTCGTAGAAAGGGTTAATTGGTTAATGACAATTATAAAAGAGAAATTAAAAGAAAAAGATACATTGTATTTCATAGTAGCACTAGCGGTGATGGGTATTGCATTATTCCTTCCAACGTCGATTGCTCTTATCCTCAGTTCGTTATTTTTTGCACTATTCGCCTTTTTGAGGCCGCAACAAAGCTTGTTGTTCCTTGTAGTGTATGTCAGTATTCGCCCATTTCTATTAGAAGTGAATACGGGACTTAAACTCATCGGGGATCTGATCACACTTGTTGCCTTTGCAAAACTAGTGCTATCGAGTGGGAGAGAGTGGAAGTCTTTGTTCACATTCAAATGGTTTGAGTGGACGTTCTTTGCCTTCCTGCTATTTGGCTCTATTATCGGGCTTACACAAGGTGTACTCATTTCTTCCGTTATTTTCCAAATTAGAACGTTTGTCATTATGTATTTGCTCTATTACATCGTGTCACGGATGTTTGTATCAGAAAATTGGCTGAAGCAGTTTGCATGGGTGACGGTGTGGACAAGTTTGATTTTATCGCTTCATGGATTGGTTGAAAAGCTATCTATGAGAACGCTGTTGTTGCCAGATGCTTGGAAATATAAGACGTTATCTGCAACGAACGCTGTAAGAATTTATGGATTAACGGGTAATCCAAACTCGCTAGGCTTACTGTTGTTATTCGGAATAATTGCTATCCTATTTCTTCAATACATCTATAAATCAGAGAAATATAAATGGTTTTTGATGATTAACCTTGTATTATTCCTTGGTACATTTATCATGACTTACTCACGTGGTACTTGGATTTCGGCAGCTGTTTTCGGAGCTGTCTTCATCGTGTCAACAAAGAACTGGAAGATGCTCAAACGCCTTGCGCTCGCAGGTGTTGCTTCACTTATACTGGTTTATTACCCAGTGAACTTAGGTGTGAAGCTCTTTGCCGAATATGGATTCAAAACGCAATCTATTGTACCACCAGGTGGTATCGCTGAGCGTTTCAATGAAACATTTGACGAAAAAAACTTAGCACTTATGAGCGAAAGTGGTCGCTTTTTCTACATCGAAAAAGGATTTGAAGTATTTAAGGATAACCCCGTGACAGGTACTGGATTTGGTTCGTATGGTGGATCGGCTACGTTGTCCTACGGGTCCCCTATTTATAAATACTATGGAATTCGTTCGGATATTTACGGTGGAAAGTATTTCTACTCAGATAACCAATACATTCAAGTCATTGCTGAAACGGGAGCAATTGGTGTAGTCTTGTTTACTGCATTCCTCCTCACGATGCTTGGTATGTTTTGGAAAGAACGCAAGACTACTTTTGGTAAATTTATGATTGCTTTTTGGCTAGCAACAGGATTCTCCGGTTTCTACTATAATATTTGGGAATTGAAGTTGTATACTATGTTCTTCTTCCTAATTTTTGGGGCATTTGCCTCGCAGACCAATCAATATGTTAAGTTAAAAATGAAAGATTTGTGAACAGAACCATTCAGGGGGGAAAGAATACCCTCTGAATGGTTTTTTTTCCTTCTTATAGATTATGGTAATCTGTCGAATCCTCTGGTAAGCTGTATATTCATAGGAAGGGAGAGTGGCGCTTTATCACTAGTAAAGTAGCTTCAATTAAACGTTTTAGTAAACAACTTGCACTAACAGCAGTAGCAGCCTCACTGATATGGACTGCACCGGGAAACACATTAGCAAAAGAGACTCCGGTAAAAAGTTATCCAGTGTCATCGGGCGTGACATACTCACAATATGCCAATTCGACAACCAATTACATAAACCATCTAGCGGTTAACTTAGGAGATCCTTATACGAAATTGGCAGTTGGTTTACCGTCACCTATTGCCAAAACAGCAACGACAACAGCTCAAGCGAATCGAGATTCAAGGGATGAAAATCGAGTGGTAGGTGCAGTGAACGCTTCGTTTTTCGATATGAAAAGTGGCTTGCCAATGTATTTAATCTCGCAAGGCAATGACATTGTCAACGGAGGCGTTATTTCCAGCTCATCTAGCTATTATGTGAGTCAGCCGATTGCCTTTGGTGTAACAAAAGATGGACTAGCTGAAATCGATACGTTTAAATTAGGCGTACAGATCGGCTACAAAGGTCAAAACTATCAAATTACAGGATTGAATCGTGAGCGTCAGAACGACGAAACGATTATTTTTACCCCGCAATACAATAGTAAAAATACTAATTCCAATGAATTTGGGATTGAAGTCGTCATTGATACAGGTCAGCCGATTACGAATACACAGTATGGTCAACAGCTGACAGGGAAAGTTGTGAAAGTACGGGGCTACGGATCAAAAGAGAAATTGGAAATTCCACAAACAGGATTCGTCCTTTCTGTTCACGGTGCAAAAGGGTTAGAACGCTTTAAAGGCATGAATGTTGGGGATGATGTTTCCCTTTCTTTATCCATCGACGATAAATGGATGGATTCTCAATTTATGTTGGCGAGTGGTCCGATGTTAGTAAAAGACGGCAAGCGAAATATTACGATGAACACATCCAATTGGCGTGCCAGTACGCCAACAGCACGGACAGCAATTGCCATTAGTAAAGATAAGAAGCAAGTGCATTTAGTTACTGTAGATAATGTCAGCGGCTATAGTAAAGGAATGACATTGACGCAGTTTGCTAATTATTTGGTGGCACAGGGTTATGATCGTGCTATCAATTTTGACGGTGGTGGTTCAACGGCTATGGGCGTACGAAATTACGGGAGCAACACCGTAGTATTGGCAAACCGGACAACAGCCGCAGAGCGGAGAGTATCTGCGATTATTGAAGCGATTAGTACGGCACCTGTTAGTGAGCCGGCACATTTGAACGTATCGCGTAATCAAGTGGGCACGATGTTGGTAGGTGCAACAACTTCGTTGAACATCAACCATGTGCTTGATGCTTACTATAATCCGTTAAAAGTGGATGCTAGCCAGCTAGTAACTACTTCAGAGAATGGCAATTTATCTGCTAATGGACTAGCCTACAGCGCACTTACAGCTGGTGAAGATCGCGTGACTGTACAATACGGCAATGCGAAACAAAGCTTCCCTGTGACAATTGTTGACGAACCAGCGAAGTTGACAATTTCACCATCTACAACGAAAGTGAAGCCAGGTGCTACAGTCGCATTTAAAGCGAATGCAACGGATGCACAAGGGAAACCAATTATTTATTCACCAGAGCAGGTTAAGTGGAGTGTGACAGGTGATATCGGAACAATCACACAGTCTGGTAGTTTCAAAGCTGCCAATAAATCTGGAAAAGGTACTGTTACTGTGACATTAGGAACGAAAACGGCTAGTATTCCTATCTCATTATCGGATGGAACACCTGCATTTACGGATATTCCTGCTAACTATGCCTACTATACAGAGATTAGTTATTTGAAGGATCTCGGCTATATTCAAGGGGATCTGGACGGCAAATTCAACCCAGGTAACACATTGTCTCGCGAGCATGCGGCAGTTATTTTGAGTCGAGTATTCAATTTGAATACAGCTGCAGCGGGTGGACAGAAATTTACAGATGTCCCAACAACGCATCGTTATTTTAATGAAATCAATGCGATTGCAAGTGCTAATTTAGTAGGTGGTAAAGGGGACGGAACATTCGATCCAGCTGGCCAGTTGACACGTGCACAAATGGCGGCCATTCTCGTCAAAGCATACAATTTGTCAGGTGAGTCAACGAAGAAATTCAACGATGTCCCATCCAGCCATTGGGCGTATAAGCAAATTCATATTTTGGCACAGAACGGTGTGACGACAGGTAACGAAAAAGGTAATTTCGATCCAAATAAACCAGTTAATCGTGCGCAATTTAGTGCATTCTTGTATCGTAGTATTAATCAGTAATATAGATGGAACCCGTCATTCGTGATGGGTTCCATTTTTATAAGGTGGCACGGCTATAGAGGGAGCCTTTTGAACTATTTGCTCCTTTGCATTGTTTGTATAAGTTCTGCAAAGAGCGTAGAAATTATACATACTGAACTCTCCGTAGTTCGCTATGCTATAATAAAGCTATCATGCAGTAAAGGAAGTTGGCCAATGAAAATCGGTATTGTCGGCAATTATGGGAATGATAATAATGGAGATGAAGCGATTTTGCTAAGTCTCGTTAAGCAGGTCACGTCGACCTTCAATATAAGTAGTGAACAGCTCACAGTTTTTAGTAATAACCCTGACCAGACAGCGAAACGCTATGGTGTCAGTAGTTTTCCTCTTTACTATAAAAATGGGAATGCGGTCAAAACATTTTTCAAAACGTACCGTCTCAATAAAGAAGTCGTGAAGACATTCGATTTGCTGATTATTGGCGGTGGCGGTATTTTAATGGACTTGTATCGGAGAGAAGCCCCGTTGTATGGTTCGTATGCTATGATGGCTAAAAATTCGAATATACCTTATGTCATTTATGGCTGTGGAGCAGGCCCGCTGCTATCAGGGTTGGGTAAATGGTTCATTCGCTATATGTGTAAACACGCGGAAAGTATTTCAGTACGTGATCCCGAATCAGCAGACTTGTTACAAGCGATTGGTGTGAAAGAACAAGTGCAAATAATTGGCGATCCGGCATTCTCATTACGGAAAGTCGTGCAGGACAAAGCAACTGTCCCGACGAAAATTGGAATTACAGCAGTACCCTATTACAATGCAGGTTATTGGCCAGAAGGAAATACTGCCATCTATAATGATTATGTTGATGGTATGGCGAAAAACTTGGATAATCTTGCGGCGCAGCATGATGTGGAACTGACATTTTTTGCAACAAAGTTTCCACAGGATGCTGATGTAACGAAAGATATTGTCAAAAAAATGACGCACAAAGAGAAAACAACAATTATCGATGATAATCTCCTACCAGATAGGATTCTCGATATCACGGCACAGCAAGATGTGATAATTGGGACACGATTGCATTCATTGATTTTGGCAACTTGTACGGAAACGCCAATTATGGCGATTTCGTATCACCATAAAGTGAATGACTTCATGAAACTAGCGAACTTAGAGAAGTATGCGTTCCCGATTGGTGACATCCATCACCAGTCGACATTGTTTGTCGATGCATTCACTGACATGAAAGAAAACTGGTCAGCGACAATCGACGATACGAAAAATCTTTCGATCGAGCTATACGATGAAGCAATGAAGGGCACAAAACAGTTTACAGAAGCTATTAAGCATAAATAACTAATGAAAATCCGTCAAAGTGAACGCTACTTTGACGGATTTTCTATTGCTTAAAAGTATTTTTAGGTACATAAATTCCACTTCTACAGCACTTATAGGAGCATTCAAACGGCATAAAAGTGGAGTTCTTTGGGTGAATAAGGAAGTATATTGAAATACGATGTATATAGTGAAGGGCTATTGACAAGTAAATCTTTTTGTTGTTATAGTATGTGTAACCGGTTACACATACAGCGGAGAGGGTGCACTAATTGGCGAATATTCGAGATGTGGCAAAAAAAGCAGGCGTGTCAGTCGCGACTATTTCACGCTATTTGAACAAGAAGGGCTATGTTAGTAAAGAGGCCAAAGAAGTCATTGAGCAAGCCATTAAGGACTTAAATTATAAACCAAACCAAGTGGCGCGCTCTTTAAGTACGAAGCAAACGAAGTTTATTGGCTTAATTGTACCTGATATTATGAATCCATTTTTCCCGGAGCTTGCGCGTGCAGTAGAAGATGTCGCATTGATGTATGGCTATACAGTTGTGCTGTGCAATTCAGATAGGAAGGCTGAAAAAGAAATTCATTATATCGAAACATTGAAGCAGAAATATGTGGCGGGTTTTATTGTCACGACCAATCAATTGCAAGCGAGTCATTATCAGGACTTAGATCTACCGATTGTTGCGTTGGACCGTACAATTCATACATCGATTCCAACGGTGTCATCGAACAATAAAGAAGGGGCACGCATGGGAACAACTTATTTACTAGAACAAGGTTGTCGAAATATCGTTTGTCTGCGTGGACCCGAGGGACTTGGGCCGGCGGATGATCGGCTAGCTGGCTTTCTAGAGGCAGTTAAAGAGAAAAATATAACAACGCATATTATAGAATGTCCTTTCCATTTTGAGCAGTCGGAGAAAATTGCACAGGAATTTCTATCAGATACAAAAGGGATTGACGGCGTTTTTGCGAGTAGTGATGTGTCGGCAGCAGGTGTATTGAAGGCGGCGCATACACTAGGAATAGCAGTGCCAGATGATTTACAAGTTGTTGGATTTGACGGCATTACACTCGGTGGTATGTTGACGCCAGGGTTAACGACGGTAGCACAGGATGTTTATAAGATGGGCACACTTGCGACGCGGATGCTTATTAAATTAATAGAAGGTATTGAACTGGAAGATAAAGAAATTCAGGTTCCAGTTAAACTGGTTATTCGTGGGACAACGAGGAGTGAAGAAGGATGATTACAGTTATCGGTAGTATCAATATGGACTTAGTCGTCCAAACGGATGATTTTCCAAAACAAGGTGAAACAGTTTTAGGTCAACTTTATACGACTGTACCGGGAGGAAAAGGAGCCAATCAGGCGGTAGCGGCAGCTCGTCTTGGTGGGCAGGTGCAAATTGTAGCGAGTGTGGGAAATGATAGTTTTGGTAAGGAGCTTCTTGAAAATCTGCAGGCTAATGCCATCGACATTTCAGGCGTTCGACAAAGCTCGAAAGTGGCTTCTGGCATTGCGAATATCTTGTTGTCGGATGGAGATAACCGCATCATCGTTGTACCAGGAGCTAATTTTGAAATGACGCCCGCGTATATTGATGATATGGAGGATCAGATTCGCAGCAGTCAATTGGTTATTATGCAATTGGAAATTCCAGTTCCAACAATTTTACACACATTAGAGCTTTGTTCGAAACTACATATTCCTGTCTTGTTAAATCCAGCACCTGCTGGTGGCTATGACAAGGAATTCATGCGTTACACATCTTATTTAACACCGAATGAAACTGAATGTGAACAGATTTTTGGAACAGACATGAAAACGGCGTTAGAAAGCTATCCAAACCAATTAATCGTGACCCTTGGAAGTGCAGGTGCTCGTTATTATGACGGAGAAAAGCACATCATTGTTGAAGGCTTTAAGACAAAGGTCGTCGATACAACAGGAGCCGGCGATACGTTTAATGGAGCGTTTGCCTATGCAATTGTTGAAGGTTTTGACATGAAGGAAGCTGTTCAGTTTGCCAATGCTGCTGCATCGTTATCTGTTGAGAAATTTGGGGCGCAGGGCGGCATGCCGACGCGTGCGGCAGTGGATGCGCGACTTGGAAGTGACCAGCGGTGAAGAAAAAGGGGATTTTGAACCGTGAACTAGCAGCGACATTTGCCAGGCTTGGTCATACGGATCAGATAACCATTGCAGATTGTGGCTTGCCTATTCCAGATGGAGTCCGTTGTATTGATTTGTCTTATATCATTGGTAAACCATCCTTCCTTGAAATCCTAGGGGTTGTTTTGGACGATTTGGAAGTAGAAAGCGCTGTCATTGCAAGTGAAATGGTAAGTATGAATCCAATGATTTTCGATGAAATTCAGCATCAAGTCCCGCAAGTGACTGAATTACCGCATGAAGAATTCAAGCAATTGACAGGGCGTTCAAAAGTCATTATCCGGACAGGAGAGGCGACGCCTTACTCGAATATCATTTTACAGTCTGGCGTACTATTCTAAACTGAAGGTGGGTGAACAAGCATGATTGAAATGACCGGAATTTCAAAGGCTTTTGATGGCAACAAAGTACTGAATAACGTTGAATTTACAGTGAAAAAAGGTGAAATCCACGCACTTATGGGTGAAAATGGTGCAGGGAAATCGACGATGATGAAAATATTGACCGGTATTTATGCACGTGATACAGGTGAAGTGAAGGTGAAGGGCAAGCTGGTTGATTTTAAAAATCCGAAAGAAGCAGAGCGCGCGGGAATTGCTGTTATTCATCAGGAGCTGAATATTTTACCGGATTTGACGGTGACAGAAAACCTGTTTCTTGGCAATGAAAAAACCTATGGTAAAAGTGGGATTTTAAAGACGCGTCAGATGAACCGGGATGCAAAAAAGATTTTAGCTGAACTGGGATTGGATGTCGATGTGAATTCAATTGCGCGCGAGCTTTCAGTCGGAAAACAGCAGATTATTGAAATTGCGAAGGCGATGTCCTCGAATGCAGAAGTCATTATTATGGATGAGCCAACAGCTGCATTAACAGATCGAGAAATTGAGACACTGTTTGAGACGATTCGAGCACTACAGGCAACGGGCGTTTCCTTCGTCTATATTTCGCATCGAATGGAAGAGATTTTTGCGATGTGTGATCGGATTACTATTTTACGAGATGGGAATTATGTCGGTGTAAAAGAGATTAAAGAAACATCCTTCGATGAAATTGTACAGATGATGGTTGGGCGAGAGCTCGGGGAACGTTTCCCGGAACGTCATGCTGAAGTTGGAGAGGTTAAATTGACTGCCAATGGATTGACACGCAACGGACATTTCGAGGATGTCTCCTTTGAATTGCGTAAAGGTGAGGTTCTCGGTATTGCAGGTTTGATGGGAGCAGGAAGAACTGAGGTTGCACAGGCGCTTTTTGGTTATCGAAAATTGCATAAAGGTACTATTTTACTCGATGGCAAGCCAGTTAACATTACGAACCCTCTGCAAGCGAAGAAGTTGGGCTTTGGCTATGTCACGGAAGACCGAAAATCGGAGGGACTGATTGTTGAGTTCTCCGTAAAAGACAATCTAAGCTTAACGAATTTTAATAAAATCGCAAGCAACGGCATCATTAAAGGACAGGAAGAACAAGTATTATATGACAGCATGGTTGAGCGTTTGGGTATCCGAACTTCAGGTCCTAGCCAATTGGCGAAATCACTAAGTGGTGGGAATCAACAAAAGGTCGTCATTGCGAAGTGGCTTGGTATTGAGCCAGATGTCTTGATATTGGATGAGCCGACACGTGGTGTTGATGTTGGAGCCAAAAAAGAGATTTACTCCATTATTAATGAGCTTGCTGAAAGAGGTGTCGCAATTTTGATGATTTCATCGGAGCTGCCTGAAATTATCGGGATGGCTGACCGTGTGCTTGTGATGCATGAAGGAACTGTCATGGCAGAATTACAGCAAGAGGAAATGACGCAAGAACGAATTATGCATTATGCTACGGGAGGCGACAAAGTTGCTCAAATCTAATTCACAATCAGTACTTCAAAAGATAGGACCGCTTATTGGATTGCTACTAATTGTCGTAATCATTTCCATTATGAGTCCGAATTTCTTAACATTAAACAACTTACTCAATGTTTTAAGGCAGGTGTCCATTAACGCGTTGATTGCCTTTGGGATGACGTTTGTTATCTTAACGGGAGGGATTGATTTATCAGTCGGATCTATATTAGCGTTAACAGGTGCGGTAACAGCTGGGTTGATGGCTGGTGGCATGGACCCAATTTTAGCAATGTTCCTCGGACTATTGCTTGGTGCAGTTCTTGGTGCCATCAACGGTGTCATTATCGCCAAAGGAAAAGTGGCTCCATTCATTGCCACGCTTGCGACAATGACGATTTATCGTGGATTAACTTTGGTTTATACAGAAGGTAGACCGATTTCAGGACTTGGTGATTCACAAGCGTTCCAACTGTTAGGAAAAGGGTACTTTTTCGGTATTCCAGTACCTGTCATCACGATGGCCATTACGTTTGGTGTTTTGTATTTCATTTTGAAAAAGACGACGTTTGGTCGCCGTGTTTACGCAGTTGGGGGCAACGAGGAAGCGTCCCGTCTGTCAGGAATTAGCGTAGATCGCATTAAGATTTATGTGTACTCATTGACGGGGGCATTAGCTGCACTTGCTGCGTTGATTTTGACTTCACGGCTCAATTCTGCTCAACCTACGGCGGGTAATATGTTTGAACTTGATGCAATTGCTGCGGTTGTGCTCGGTGGGACAAGTTTGACGGGTGGCCGCGGTTGGATTGTAGGAACGTTAATTGGTGCGCTTATTATTGGTGTCTTGAATAATGGTTTGAATTTGATTGGTGTATCCTCCTTTTTCCAGCAAGTGGTGAAGGGTGCAGTTATATTAGTAGCGGTTCTATTGGATCGCAAAAAAACAGCTTAAGGAGATGGGGAAGATGAAGAAAATTCACGTAGCGTTTCTCATGGCAATCATGCTTGTCTTGGCGGCATGTTCGACAGAGGCACCGGGTGCTAAAAAAGAGTCAGGGTCAACAGGTGGAGAGGGAGACTTTACAATCGGTTTCTCGATTTCCACATTGAACAACCCGTTCTTCGTAACATTGAGTGACGGTGCGAAAGAACAAGCAGAGGAAATGGGAGCAAAGTTAACAGTAATTGATGCACAAGACGATGCTGCTAAACAAGCGAGTGATGTGGAAGACTTAATTCAACAAGGTGTCGATTTGATTTTGATCAACCCGACGGATTCTGAAGCAGTTGTAGCGACTGTTCAAACAGCGAATGATGCAGGAATTCCAGTTATTACGGTTGACCGCAGTTCTGAAGGTGGAGAAGTTGTTTCTCACATTGCCTCTGATAACAAAGCGGGCGGCGTATTGGCAGGAGAGTATATGGTTTCCTTGCTTGGTGAAGGTGCAAAAGTAGCTGAGCTAGAAGGAATCGCAGGTTCTTCAGCAGCGCGTGACCGTGGAGCTGGCTTTAATGAAATTGCGGATGGTCAGCTGGATGTTGTTGCTAAGCAAACAGCTAACTTCAATCGTGCAGAAGGCTTGACAGTTATGGAAAATATTCTACAAGCAAACCCTGATATTGCAGGCATTTTCGCTCACAATGATGAGATGGCACTAGGTGCGCTTGAAGCTGTTGAAGCGTCTGGTAAAGATATTAAAGTCGTTGGATTCGATGCAACAGATGATGCAGTGAATTCTGTTCAAGAGGGTAAGCTGGCGGGTACTGTTGCTCAAAAACCTGAATTGATTGGTAAAAAAGCGATAGAGGCAGCTGTTCAATCACTTAAAGGTGAGACAGTAGAGGCTTCTATTCCAGTTGAGTTAGAATTGATTAAAAAATGATGCATTGACAACAAGCCGTTGGAGAATCAACCTCCTAGCGGCTTGTTTTTTAGTGCTGGAAATGAATTTTCTTCTGCACGCAATACCTGGAGCTTGACGCGCAAAGAAGCGTCTCCCGCGCGCAAAGAAGTGTCTCCCGCGCGCAAAGAAGTGTCTCCCGCGCACCGAAGTGTCCCCCGCGCGCACCGAAGTGTCCCCCGCGCGCACCGAAGTGTCCCCCGCGCGCACCGAAGTGTCCCCCGCGCGCACCGAAGTGTCTCCCGCGCGCAAAGAAGCGTCCCCCGTGCGCACCGAAGTGTCTCCCGCGCGCAAAGAAGCGTCTCCCACGCGCAACGAAGCGTCACCCGCGCGCAAAGAAGCGTCTCCCGCGCGTAAAGTAGTGTCTCCCACGCGCAAAGTAGTGTCTCCCGCGCGCAATGACGTGTCTCCCGCGCGCAATGACGTGTCTCCCGCGCGTAATGCCGTGTCTCTCGCGCGCAAAGTGGTGTCCCCCGCGCGCAAAGTGGTGTCTCCCGCGTGTAATATCGTGTCTCCCGCGCGCAAAACAATCCTATTCTCCCAATCAAAACCCTAGCGCTTTCCTCACTTCATTGGCATAAGTCTGGCTAACGGGTAATTCGGTGCCGTCCTTTAGTACAAGGATAAGATTCGAAGAGAAATCTCTCGTGATGCGCTGAATATAGGGAATGTTGACGATATAGGAGCGATGGACGCGCAAAAAAGTGTTGGGTAGCCGTAAGTGTAAATCCTTCAATGTATGACTTGTATTAAAGCGCTCATTTTCAGCATAAAACCACGTTTTCTTTTGCAAGCTTTCTATATAACTAATCTGTTCAATCGGCAGTAGACTCCAATCATCCTGATGTTTTCCAGTGAGGAAGCGAAATGGTTCATGTTTTAGCACATGATAGTTGGGAGGTAAGATGACAATCAATGCACCTCGCTCGCCACGCAACTCGATGGGGTAGCCGATGCCGTAATAGGGCACACCAAACATTGAATTATCCATAATGGTATCGACTTTTCGGCGTTCCATAATGACTCGATCCGCAATACTCCCGGGTCTCACCACTTGCCCTTCTTTTAATTGGATGTCGTGCAATCCAGCAGCGTAGTAAACATAGTGCTCGCCAATTGCGATGGCAATGGCCGCATCCTTTGGTATCCAATCTTCCATTAGTAGAACGTATTGCAGTAAAACCTCTTTCGAAATTGCTGTTTTCTCTATTGTCATATCCTCTTCCCCCTTCGATTCTGTTAGTCATCTATCATATAAACCATTTCATCCTTCGAAAACACTGTTTTGTCTAAATGTACAGACAGTTTTAATTTTCTGTTATATATTACTGTATAACAACTTTAGCTGTTATGAAACAGTACGAAAGCATTAATTTTTCGAAACAGCTGAACGTTAAAAAAATGGGAAGGTGTGGGGGAAAATATGACTAGACAACAACAGATTGCACAATTGGAGAAAAGCTGGGCGGAGGATAGCCGTTGGAAAGGGATTGAGCGTCCTTATTCTGCGGAGGATGTTGTGAAACTTCGTGGGTCCATTCTAATCGATCATACGCTAGCAACAAAAGGGGCGGATCGTTTATGGAAGTCCCTTCATGAGGAAGATTTTATCAATGCACTAGGAGCTTTGACAGGAAATCAGGCTGTGCAACAAGTAAAGGCTGGTCTACAAGCAATCTATCTAAGTGGTTGGCAAGTGGCTGCAGATGCGAATCTGTCAGGTCAAATGTATCCAGACCAAAGTTTATATCCAGCAAACAGCGTGCCTTCAGTTGTTAAACGTATTAACCAAGCCCTTCAACGGGCAGACCAAATCGATCATGCAGAAGGACGCGATGACGGGTTTGACTGGTTTGCACCGATTGTAGCAGATGCCGAAGCGGGCTTTGGTGGACCTCTAAATGTATTCGAATTAATGAAGGGCATGATTGAAGCGGGCGCAGCAGGCGTTCACTTGGAAGACCAACTGGCATCTGAAAAAAAATGTGGCCACTTGGGCGGTAAAGTATTGCTGCCGACACAAAATGCCATTCGTAACTTAGTGGCTGCAAGACTGGCGGCTGATGTACTAGGTGTGCCGACTGTGCTAATCTCACGGACTGATGCTGATGCAGCGGATATGGTGACAAGCGATATTGACCCAGTAGACAAAGATTTCCTAACAGGAGAACGTACACCTGAAGGATTTTATCGTACAAAACCTGGGATCGACCAAGCGATTGCGCGTGGATTGGCTTATGCGCCATATGCAGATCTTGTCTGGTGTGAAACGTCCCATCCTTCATTAGAAGAAGCAAAGCAATTTGCGGATGCGATTCATGCGAAATTCCCAGGCAAAAAACTAGCTTACAATTGTTCACCTTCTTTTAACTGGGAAGCGAATTTGGATCAAGAAACGATTGCTAAATATCAAGTAGAGCTCGGTAAAATGGGTTACAAATTCCAGTTTGTGACACTTGCAGGCTTCCACTCGTTGAATCACAGCATGTTCAACCTGGCACATGATTATAAAGACAATGGCATGACAGCTTATTCGAAATTGCAACAAGCTGAATTTGCGAATGAAGACAAGGGCTACACAGCGACTAGACACCAACGCGAAGTAGGTACAGGGTACTTTGATGAAGTATCACAAATCATTTCTGGTGGTACATCTTCGACGACAGCGATGCAAGGTTCAACGGAAGTCGCGCAGTTTGTTTGATTTCTGTAAGTTGTAATAAAAAGTCTTCTCAACATCGCTCGGCGCTTGGGGATGCCTCTCACGACCCCGGTAGGCGCCTTCGCTGGAAAGTAGATAAACTCAAGAGTTCAACCAATATAGTTAATTAAAAAGAAAATCGGGGAGGGTGATCAATCTGTCTACGGGGCAAGCAACATCACATTCAATCAAAGTTTTAGGGGAGTTAACGGCTGAGAGTGAAGAAATTTTAACGCCGCAAGCATTGGCGTTTCTGCAATCTCTTCATGACACGTTTGACGGAAGAAGGAAAGACTTGCTTGCGAAGCGACAACAGCGACAGCAAGATATTGATCGGGGGGTCAAACTGGATTTCTTGCCTGAAACGAAGTCGATTCGGGAAGGGGATTGGACGATTGCACCGCTTCCCCATGATCTTCAAGATAGACGGGTAGAAATTACGGGACCCGTTGATCGAAAAATGGTCATCAATGCATTGAATTCTGGTGCAAAAACGTTCATGGCTTGCTTTGAAGATGCGACGTCTCCAACATGGGCAAACATGCTGGAAGGTCAACTCAATATGAAGGATGCTGTTCGCGGGACGATTGAGTTTGAACAGCAGTCTAATGGCAAGACGTATAAGCTGAACGACGATATCGCAGTGTTGATGATTCGACCGCGAGGCTTGCATTTATTGGAGAAAAATGTTGTTGTCAATGGGGAGTCGATGGCAGGGAGTTTCTTCGATTTTGGACTATACATGTTCCATAATGCAAAGGAATTAGTAGCAAAAGGCTCGGGCCCTTACTTTTATTTACCGAAGCTAGAGAGCCATCTGGAAGCGAGATTGTGGAATGATATCTTTGTTTTTGCACAGCAGCAACTCGGCATTCCGCAAGGTACAATCCGCGCAACGGTATTAATTGAAACGATTATGGCGGCGTTTGAGATGGATGAAATTTTGTATGAGCTCCGGGATCATTCAGCAGGATTGAATTGTGGACGTTGGGATTATATTTTCAGCTTCATCAAACGACTACGCAATCGTCCGGATGTTATTTTACCGGATCGTGGGCAAGTGACGATGACGTCCCCGTTCATGCGGGCGTACACATTGCTTTGTGTGCAAACTTGCCATAAACGGAATGCACCAGCCATTGGGGGAATGGCGGCGCAAATTCCGATTAAAAATGATCCGCAAGCAAATGACGAGGCTTTTGCAAAAGTCAGTGAAGATAAGCGGCGGGAAGCAACAGACGGACATGATGGTACATGGGTAGCACATCCGGGACTTGTTGCCGTCGCGTTGGAGCAATTTAACGAACATATGCCGACGCCGAATCAGATTGATCGCAAAAGGCAGGATGTCCAAGTGACTGCGGAAGATTTAGTAGAAGTGCCACTTGGAACAATTACAGAACAAGGATTGCGGATGAATTGCAGTGTCGGCGTTCAGTATATGGCTTCTTGGTTTAGAGGAAACGGTGCAGCGCCCATTAATAATTTAATGGAAGATGCTGCGACCGCGGAAATTTCAAGGTCACAAGTGTGGCAATGGATTCGCCATGCACAAGGGAAATTGGAGGATGGCCGCGACATTACAGAACAATTGGTGTTGGATATATTGAAGGAAGAACTAGAAGTGATTAAGCAGAAAGTCGGTGAAGGCAATTTCCATACAGGGAAATACGAACAGGCGGCTGAACTGTTTTCAGCATTGACCTTGCAAAACGATTTTGAAGAATTTTTGACCTTGCCTGGGTATGACAACATAACATGACAATGGAGGAGATCAGTATGCAAACGAACACGAACAGAAGTGACAAGCCGAAAAAGATTTGTCGGGAATGCGGTTGTGAAATTGTAGAGAAGGTGGAATCTCCTCTCTATGAATGTGAGCGGTGCATGGGTTTGAATGAAGAATGACATGGAACGGCTCTATTCCTTTACTGAGGAGTGGGCCGTTTTTATTGTGAATAAAGGGTTTTCGTGATGTCTATGGAAGTAGTCTAGTAATCATGTATTGTGACCGGCACGGGAGGTGTTATGCTCGCCATGTATGGTGTTATGACCGCCATGGACAAGATTATGACCGTCATAAGTCTGATTATGCTCGCTAGCTAATGACTCCACAAGTATTCTAAAAAAGTAAGGGGGAATTATTTATGCGTAATGAAGAAATGTTGTTAATACCAGGTCCGACACCAGTTGTCGATTCAATTTATAATGCGATGGCCAGTGAAACAAGAGGGCATACCGATCCACGCTTTGTCGCCATTTATAAAAATGCCATTGAGCAGACGAGAACAATGCTGCAAACAGATGGGGAAGTGTTTGTCGTTGCTGGCTCAGGAACGATCGCGATGGAAATGGCGCTCGTCAATACCGTCGTTGCCGGTGAAAAAATATTGGTCATTAGCCAAGGCTATTTCGGCGATCGTTTTATTACATTGGGGCAGGCTTTTGGCATTGAAGTAGACGTCTTGCAGACGGAATGGGGCAAACAGGTTGATCTCGCAGACGTAGAAGCAAAATTGGCAGAAGGTCATTATAAAGCAGTGACGATTACACATGCGGATACATCGACAGGCGTTGCAGCAGATTTAGATGCACTCATACCGATTATGAAAAAGCATGGAGCACTCGTCATTTTAGATGGTGTCTGTGCAACGGCTGCGATGGAAGAGAATATGAGTAAAACTTACGGTCATCCAGACTATAAGATTGACATTATTTTGACGGGCTCCCAAAAAGCAATCGGCGTACCACCGGGCCTGGCGATTGTGGCCTTTAACCAAACGGCACTGGCTGCGCGGAAGCAAATTGAGCGTGTCCCTGCTTATTATTGCGATATTTACAATTGGATTCCGATTATGAATGATCCATCTAAATACTTTGCCACACCTCCTGTGAACTTGATTTATGCTTACAATGAAGGTATGCGACTCGTTTTGGAGGAAGGTATGTCAGCAAGAATTACGCGTCATACTGCATTTGGTAAAGCGGTGCGTGCAGCTTTAGGCGAATACGGCATGACGGCATTAGCCGATGAAACCGTTGCAGCTTCAACGTTAAGCTGTATTTTATATCCAGATGGTGTGGACGACGCAGCATTCCGTTCAGCACTGGCCAAAAAAGGCGTCATCGTCGCAGGTGCGCTCGCTCATTTAGCAGGGAAAGCATTCCGTATTGGGCATATGGGCAATACGACGGAAGCGATGTTGGAGCAGGCAATTGAATTGATTGGCGACACGTTGAATGAAATCGGTCATGGAGTAGATGTCGAGAAGGCTGTTGGGCGATTTAAGGAAGAAGTAATACTAAATGTTTGACACCATACGAACAAGTCATTCTGGTAGTGAACCAGGATGGCTTTTTTTCATGAAATCGGACAGCTTGAGTGAGATATGAATGATGATAAAGTCCTAATTCGCCAATAAGTTTCTGTTAAGCGCCAATAACCTAGCTCTAACCGCCAATAAGTGGATTTTGTTCGCCAATAAACAGCTGGTGAACGCCAATAACTTAATGTAATGCTGACTCTTGTTACCTATTTCATCTAATAAAAATCAAATTCCGTCACAAGTAATCATTAATCGAGAAGTATTTGACCGGTTTTGAATGTTTGTGATTGCTTTTATTCGTAATTCGGTTATAATTGAAATATACAGATAACCGTGGAGGCGATTTTTCTTGTTAACCTCGGAAAGACATCAGTTAATATTGCAGATGGTGAAAGAACAAGGTGTTGTTAAAATTCAAGATTTGGTGGATGCGACGCAGGCTTCTGAGTCAACGATTCGAAGAGATTTAACGGTGCTGGAGGAAGAACGATTTTTAAAGCGCGTGCATGGTGGAGCAGCTAAATTGCATGGTATGACGATTGAACCGAGTATGCCGGAAAAAGCGAATCGAAATTTGAGCGAGAAACAAAAGATTGCGATGTATGCAGCTAGTTTAGTTGAGGAAGGCGATTGCATTTATTTGGATGCTGGTTCAACGATTACAGAAATGATTGATTATCTGCCAGAAAAAGACCTTGTTGTGGTGACAAACGGTTTGATGCATGTTGAACGATTATTGGATAAGGGTATACGTGTCTATGTGACTGGCGGTTATGCGAAGCCCGGGACCCGTGCACTTGCGGGCGGTAGTGCATTAGGTAGTTTAGAACAATATCACTTTGACAAATGTTTTTTAGGAGCAAACGGTATTCATACGGTTCATGGATTTACGACGCCTGATCCTGAGGAAGCTTTAGTAAAAAAGAAAGCGCTGTCAATGTCGCGAGAAACGTTTGTGCTAGCAGATCACACGAAGTTTGGTGAGATTTCATTTGCCAAAATTACAGACTTGAAAAAGATTACGATTATCACAGACGAGTTAGATGAAGACATCATTGATTTATATAAAGATAAAACAACAGTAAAGGTTGTGATGATATGATTTATACATTGACATTAAATCCTTCGATTGATTACTTAATCACACTTGAACGCTTGCAACTGGGTGCGTTAAATCGGATTGAGCAGGATGCCAAATTTCCGGGTGGCAAAGGCATTAACGTGTCACGTGTGCTGAAGCGATTAGGAGTGGACAGCAGACCATTAGGGTTTATCGGCGGTTTTACAGGTGCTTATTTGGAGCGCTATTTAGAAACAGAGCAAATTTTAACAGATTTTGTGCATGTACAAGAAGATACACGTATTAATGTGAAGTTAACGACGGATGTTGAAACAGAGATTAATGGGCAAGGACCGATGATTACGAAATCGGAGTATGAGCAGCTTCAAGTGAAGATTAAGTATCTTCCAGAAGGCAGCACGTTAATTTTATCAGGTAGTGTGCCGGCGGCTTTACCGGAAACAACGTATGAGGATTTAATTAAAATATGTGTAGAAAATGGTGTGCAGTTTGTAGTGGATGCAGAAGGTGATTTATTGCAAAAAGCCATTGCTTATCGTCCTTTTCTCATTAAGCCGAACCATCATGAGTTGGGTGGATTGTTTGATGTTGAGATTACGGAACCGGCGGCAGCGATTCCTTATGCAAGGCAGTTGGTAGAGCAGGGCGCACAAAATGTCATTGTGTCATTAGCTGGAAAAGGCGCTGTGTTTGTCAATGCGGAGCTTGCGTTGATTTCATCGGTGCCTGTTGGTGAATTACAAAGTTCAGTAGGGGCAGGTGATTCATTGGTAGCAGGATTTTTGGCAAAGTATTTGCAAACGAACGATGTTGAGGCGGCATTCAAGTACGGTGTGGCAACAGGGAGTGCAACGGCGTTTTCAGTTGGCTTGGCAACGAAAGAAAGAATCGAACAGTTATATCCAAAAGTAACGATTATTGAAAGGAGCGAATACTAATGAAAATCACTGATTTATTAACGCGAGAAACGATTGTTTTGTCCATGAAGGGTGCCGATAAAAAAGGGGCCATTGAAGAACTGATCAACCAATTAGACAAAGCAGGGAAGCTTACTAATCCGGTAGATTTTAAGAAAGCTATTTTTGCGAGAGAAGCACAGAGTACGACAGGTATTGGAGAGGGCATTGCGATTCCGCATGCCAAAACAACAGCTGTAAAAGCACCTGCGATTGCGTTTGGTAAGTCAGAAAATGGTATTGATTTTCAGTCATTAGACAACAGTCCAGCCCATTTGTTCTTCATGATAGCTGCTCCGGACGGTGCCAATGACACGCATTTAGCGGCGCTGGCACGTCTATCGGGTCTGTTAATGAATGAAGAGGTTCGAAGACTACTGCTTGCGGCCAATTCGGAGGATGAAATTTTAGCGATTATTAACCAGCATGATCAAGAGGATGAAGAGCAAGCAGTAGAAGCGATTCCGACAGGCGGTCAAAGTGTTGTCGCTGTGACGGCTTGTCCTACTGGGATTGCGCATACGTATATGGCGGCAGATGCGTTGAAAGCTAAAGCTGGAGAAATGGGCATTGCGATTAAAGTGGAAACGAACGGTTCTGGTGGTGTGAAAAATGCATTAACGAAGGAAGATATTAAAAATGCGACGGCTGTCATTATAGCGGCAGATACAAAGGTGGATACCAATCGTTTTATTGGTAAGCATGTGATTCAAGTGCCTGTTGCTGCTGGGATTCGTCGACCACAGGAACTGATTGAAAAAGCAGTCAATCAAGATGCGCCTATTTTTCGAGGTGACGGTAGTAAGACCGGTGGGGCAAGTGAAGAAGGAACAGCGAAGAAATCATACTTTTATAAGCATTTAATGAATGGTGTTTCAAATATGCTACCGTTCGTTGTCGGTGGCGGGATCTTAATCGCGATTTCGTTTATGTTTGGGATTCTTTCAGCAAATCCGGATGATCCATCTTATAATGAATTTGCAGCGGCATTGATGACAATCGGTGGCGGCAATGCATTTGGATTAATGATTCCTGTGCTTGCTGGTTTTATCGCGATGAGTATTGCGGATCGTCCTGGGTTTGCGCCTGGGATGGTCGCTGGATTGATGGCTGCAACAGGTGGCGCAGGTTTCCTTGGTGGTTTAATCGCTGGATTCTTGGCCGGCTATATCGTTTTATTGCTGAAAAAAGCCTTTTCGGGGCTTCCGTCTTCATTGGAGGGCATCAAGCCAGTATTACTGTATCCGTTATTTGGGATATTCTTCACAGGGATTATTATGTTGTATGTAGTGATGGACCCTGTTACAGCACTTAACGCAGGACTTTCTAATTGGTTGAATGGTCTAGGAACAGGGAACTTAGTATTGATGGGTGTTATTCTAGCGGGCATGATGGCAGTTGATATGGGTGGACCGATCAATAAAGCAGCCTTTACATTTGGGATTGCCATGATTGACGCCGGTAACTTTGCGCCACACGCCGCCATTATGGCGGGTGGAATGGTGCCGCCACTTGGGATAGCACTTGCCACAACTATCTTCAAAAATAAGTTTACGAAGGCAGAAAAAGATGCTGGAAAAACGAACTATATTATGGGAGCAACCTTTATAACAGAAGGGGCCATTCCGTTTGCAGCCGCAGACCCAATGCGTGTGCTGCCGGCAGCGATTATCGGCTCGGCTGTTGCCGGTGGATTGACGGCAATGTTTAAAATTGGCTTGCCAGCTCCACATGGTGGAATATTTGTGACGTGGATTATCGAAGGGAATCCATTCTTATACCTTCTTGCCATCGTAGTGGGAAGTTTGGTCACGGCATTGATTTTGGGGCTGTGGAAGAAACCTGTTCAGGTGTAATTAAATATGTTGTGACAACCCCATTTCGTGTAGTAGCGAAATGGGGTTTTTATATGAGTAAAATATACTTTTCGACTTGACCTTAACGTTAGCGTCAATGCTAAACTAATAACAAGGTTGAATATTCAAATATATCTAAAGGGGGAGGCAGCTATCAAGGATATTAGTGAGGTTGCAAGGATATATGGGGTATCAACGCGTACCATTCGTTATTACGAAGAGCTTGGGTTGTTACAACCAGATCGAACGAAGGGCAACAAGCGAATTTATTCGAAAGCAGAAATTGTAAAATTGCGGCTCATCCTTCGTGGCAAACGTTATGGTTTCACGTTGGATGAAATCAAGGAAATGATTTTGCTGTTCGATAAAGACCGCACGGGGCGTAAGCAATTGGAGCGCACCATTGAATTTGGTCATGAAAAAGTTGACCAAATAGAAGCAAAGATTCAAGAGCTGACGGATATGAAAGCGGAAATGGAACAGCTTCTTGCTGGCTTCGCGAACAAGTTAAACGACCTAAAGGGGGAGTAGGGAAATGAATAGTTCACAATTGGTGGCACGCAATGCAAGAAAATATCCACAGACGGAAGCGGTTGTAGGAATGGGGAAACGCCATACGTATCAAGAGTTGGATAGATTAGTGAACCAGTTTGCACATGGATTACAGCGTCTTGAGATTGGGCAAGGGGATAGGGTTGTTCTTTATATGCCAAACGTTCCGGAATTCGCGATTGCTTATTTTGCTGTGCAGCGTCTAGGGGCTATTATTGTGCCTATTAATGCTCGGATGACACTTACGGAAATCGACTATGTGCTAGATGATTCCGGAGCTAAAGCGCTCATTGTCCACGACTTATTGTTTGAAGCTGTCAAAGAGTTGAGCAGCAAATTGCTGTTAATCAAAACAGGGGGAGTGCATAAAGGCTGGACTAGTTTTGACGCGATATTGACAGAGGATGGTACACCAATTGACTGTAATTTACCAGAGTTTGCTGAGTCGACAATATTATATACATCGGGGACGACAGGCAAGCCAAAGGGCGTTTTGTTTAGTTATAAAAATATCCTAACGGTTGCGCAAATGATTTGTGTAGAGATGGAAATGAAACCTGAAAGTCGCCTACTAATTATGATGCCGCTTAGCCATTCTGCTCCACTCCATCTGTTATTTATGGCGGGTCTTATTGTAGGGGCGACGAGTGTGTTAACACCGACATTTACACCTGATTTGCTAATCGATATGGTTGAACAGGAGAAAACGACACATTTCTTTGGAGCGCCTGTTGCTTATTTATTGACGGCGAAGCATCCGAAAATGGCAACTGCCGATTTGTCCTCAATGGAGTGGTGGATCTACGGAGGAGCTCCTTTATCGAAAACGGAAGTTGAATTTGTTCAGCACGCTTTTCAAACAGATAATTTAGTTTGTGTTTATGGGCTTACAGAAGCAGGACCAAACGGAACTTTATTGACTGGAAGTGAGCATGCGACGAAGGCTGGAAGTATTGGAAAGAGGGCGGCTCTTCATGCCGAAATCATGGTGGCAAATGCTGCTGGTGAAGCTATTCAGTCTGGTGAAGTCGGTGAAATTCTATTGCGCGGGGAAGGCAATATGATTGGTTACTATAAAAATGAGCAAGCAACAGCAGAAACATATACCGGGGACTGGTTGAAAACAGGCGATTTGGCGAGAGTCGATGAGGATGGTTACATTTGGATTGTTGATCGTAAGAAGGATTTAATCATTTCTGGTGGGGTTAATATTTATCCGAAGGAAGTGGAGGACATTCTAGTTACTCATCCGTCCATCAGTGAGGTGGCGGTTGTCGGTGTGCCACATCCAGAGTGGGGTGAGACTGTGAAAGCGTATTTTGCGGCAAGTGAACAGTTAAATCCGGAAGAGGTCAAAAAGTTTGCCGAGGAGCAATTGGCGCATTATAAGGTTCCACGTCTGTACGAACAAGTCGATGCATTGCCGCGGAATGCATCTGGAAAAATACTCAAGCAACCACTGAGAAAGAGGGATAATCATGGTACTACAACAACGGATTGATAGCGAACTAGAAAAGAACTTTTTTGAATATGATCGTACACTCCAAATGATATTGAAGAAATCTTTATCACCAGAATTTTACACTTATGCGCAGCAGCAATTAATGAGTTTTGGGGCTTTAGCTGCCAATGAAATTGATGAGCGTGCTAGACATACAGATCGGGAAGGGCAACCTCGCTTAGAAAAATATGATAAATATGGTGATGATGTATCGCAAGTCTGGGTCAATGAAGGCTATAAGAAAACGGTGGAGGAAACGTACCGCACAGGGATTGTCGGGTATGTGCATAAAGAGATACCTGAATTAGGTCATAAGGGGAACTATGTATACAGTTTTGCGCAAGGCTATTTATTGTCACAGGCAGAGCCCGGATTCCATTGTCCGGTGACATTGACGCAAGCAACGGCCTATTTACTTGATCATTATGCCAGTGATGAAGTGAAAAAGAGGTTTCTGCCGCATGTTTGTGCAACGGGGGACGTGGAATTATTTGAAGGGGCGACCTTTCTAACGGAAAGGCAAGGCGGATCTGATGTTGGGGCTAATGTTGTAAAAGCGGTGGCAGCTGGTGATAATTATCGCCTATATGGTGAAAAATATTTTGCGTCCAATGCTGGTATGGCGGGTGTTGCGATGGTTCTTGCGCGGATGGAAGGGGCCCCGGAAGGCTCGCGTGGTTTGAGTTTATTTGCAGTGCCTTGGCGACAAGAGGATGGTTCGTTAAATGGCATCCAGATTCGTAGACTGAAAGATAAGCTTGGCGTCAAAGCGGTACCATCTGGAGAAGTAGAATTCGATGGTGCGCTGGCCTATGTTGTAGGTGATCCATCACGAGGCTTCTATTACATGATGGAAGCATTGAACTTATCGCGTATTTGCAACGCTATTGCGTCCCTTGGCATCATGCGCCGTGCGTTCAATGAGGCGTCCATGTATGCAGATAGACGCAATGCGTTCGGTAAAAAATTAACGGACTTTCCGATGATTCGTGAAAGTCTAGCAACGATGAAGGCAAAGCTAGAAATCGAGCTAGCTACCACATTTGATTTGATTCAGCTATACGACAAAGTAACTGCTGGTAAGGCTTCAGACGAGGAAATTGTGTTGAACCGTTTAAAAATTGCACTCTTGAAAAAAGAAACAGCGGAGCAAGCTATTCATTATTCTCATGAAGCGATTGAGATGCACGGCGGCAATGGTTACATCGAGGATTTTGTTACGCCAAGGCTGCTGCGCGATGCACAAGTGCTAACCGTATGGGAAGGAACAGCCAATATTCTAGGGCTAGAACTCATTCGGCTGGTCAATAAATTCAGTGCACATACCTTATTTATGGATGAAATGACGACGAGGCTCGATGCTGTTCCTGATACTGACTGGCGCAAGCGAGTAGTTGGTGAAGCTGAAAAATTGGCAATAGATCTTGCAACGTTTGCGAGGCTAGATCCTAATCAACAAACGATTGAAGCCAAAGCATTAATGCACGAAATGGCACTGCTCTATGAAGCAGTAATCGCTCTGGAATGGGCAGCTCAGTATGGTGGTCAGCATGAAAAACTGATGGAAATCTTCATTGAAACGAATTGGTCGGAGCGTGTAGTTGGTGAGACGAAGAAAAGTGTGACGTATTTTGAAACTGTAATGTAACTCGTAAATCCCTTACGGCTCATTGGAGTGCGTAGGGGATTTACTAAATTTAATAGAGGGAGTATTGTGAAATTATTTGATAGTCGGTACACTAAAAGCACTAGTTATAAGAAAGTAGGTCATCCATCATGAAAACACTTTTACTTACAGGGTTTGAACCCTTTTTAACGTACACCGTCAATCCGACGATGAAAATTGTAGAAGAACTTCACGGCACAATAATCGGTAACTATAAAATCCATAGTGAAGTGTTGACAGTAGATTTTCAATCTTCTGGGGAACAAATTCTCAAGTCTATTGCAAAGCTTCAACCAGATGCTGTTCTATCACTAGGATTAGCAGGTGGACGCTACAAAATGACACCCGAGCGAATTGCTATTAATGTCAAAGATGGTGAGCCGGATAATAACGGCCATAAGCCAGTTGATGAAGTCATTCAGGCGGAGGGGCAAGCGGGTTATCTATCGACATTGCCCGTTCGTGCAATGGTGAATGGGTTACTAGAGGCAGGATTGCCTGCCGAAATTTCGGATACAGCGGGTACTTATTTATGCAACAACGTCATGTACGAGGCATTGCATTATGCGGCAACACAACGTCCGACGATGAAGTCTGGCTTTCTCCATATTCCGGCTTCGCATGAATTGGCTATCCAACATGGACGAATTCCGAGCTGGTCACATGAAGATTTGAAAAAGGGTGTTGCTGTATGTATCGGAGTGTTAGCTGCCGATGAAGCTTAATCATAGATTTATGCCGTCTGCCATGGTGATAAGTGAACAATCGATTCGGTTTGATTTCAAGGCGTCTTCTCATCAGGATATTCGACAATTTTGCTCCTTTATTGAAAGCTATCATGGTTCTTTTCTCGAAGAGGTTGTGCCAAGTATGAATACTGTCACAGTATTTTATAGGAAAAAGATTGTTGATTCATGTAAACTGCTAGAAGAATTGCGTGTGAAATGGCTGGAGGAAACGGATTGTGAAGTAATGGTCAAGACGCGATTCATAGACGTTCCTGTGTGCTATGATGAACGATTTAGTGAAGACCTGCCAAGGGTTATGACACATACGGGATTGACACGGGGCGAAGTCATTGCCCTACATACGGGGACATCTTATACGGTGTATATGATTGGCTTTTTGCCGGGTTTTCCGTATTTAGGCGACTTACCAACCTCGTTACATGTGCCACGATTGGCACAACCACGCTTACGTGTGCCGAAAGGAACTGTTGGGATTGGGGGGACACAAACAGGCATCTATCCGATTGAATCGCCAGGCGGATGGAATATCATTGGACGAACGCCACTCGACCTTTACAGCCTGCAACGTGCGGATCCATTTCTCATTCATGCAGGCGATCAGTTGTTTTTTCGTGCCATCTCGATGGATGTTTATCATGAAATGAAAGAAGAGTTAAAGAAAGACTCTACTAGGATTCAACAGTTTGTAAAGGAGTGATACAAGATGCGAATCGATTTAAATGCAGATGTTGGAGAAAGCTATGGTTCCTTTACAATTGGGGAAGACGCGGCACTGTTTGCCTCCATTACATCGGCTAATATTACATCGGCTAATATTGCATGCGGATTTCATGCGGGTGATTTTAATGTCATGCGCCAAACGGTGGAGATGGCGGTCAACCATAATGTCTCCATTGGTGCGCATCCTGGATATCCGGATATCCAAGGATTTGGGAGAAGGGCGATGGCGATGCCACCTCGTGAAATTTATAATGCCGTTGTTTATCAAATTGGTGCTTTGAAGCAATTTTGTGCGATTCAAGACGTGGCAGTGACGCATGTTAAGCCGCACGGGGCCCTTTATAATACAGCGGCAATCGATTTGGGGGTTGCTGAAGCCATTGCCGAGGCTGTTTATGATTCGGTACCAGAGGCGCATCTCTTTGGACTTTGTCACAGTGAATTGTTGAACGCTGGGAAAAGAATTGGATTACAAACAGCAGGGGAGGCATTTGCTGATCGGCGTTATGGCGAGGATGGCAGGTTGTGCTCACGCCTATTGCCGACGGCTGTTCTGCATACATACGAAGAAATTGAGCAGCAAGTGATGGACATCGTGCTTCACGGACGTGTGCAAACGATAGCAGGCACTACAATTGCAATAGAGGCTGATACATTGTGCTTTCATGGTGATGGCAGAGATGTAGCAAAGTATGTCAAACAGATGCGCCAAGCCCTAGAAACAGCGGGCGTCCGTATTTGTTCGCTCGGTACAGCAATATGATTCCATTATTTCGGGTCGTCAAAGCCGGTGTTTATGCCTCTATTCAAGATCGTGGCCGATTTGGCTATCGTCGTTTCGGCATGCCTGTCGCTGGACCGATGGATCAACAGGCTTTCCAACTTGGGCAGAAAATTATGGGGAACGAAGAGAATGGCAATGCGCTAGAACTCTTTTTAGGTGGATTAACAGTGGAAGTACTAACCGATCATCGAATCATTATTACGGGAGCTGATTTAGGTGCAGTGATAGAAGGGGGCGAGGTCGCGCCATTGTGGAAAACGTTTATGATTCGGCAAGGGCAGCTCATTTCATTCACAAAACCGTTGAATGGCGCGATTGCCTATCTCATTCCAGAAGGTGGATTAGCAGTGCCAATCGTTTTGGGAAGTAGTTCGAGTTATCCGAGAGGGTTGATTGGTGAATCGATTAAAAAAGATGTAGTTCTATATGCCAATCGCTTACCGCAGCAGCGATTGAATCGTGGAATACGCTTGGACAAAATCCCAGATTATGCGCAAGACATCACAGTTGAATTGTTCAAGAGTCCGCATTTAGATTTATTTAAACAAGCGAGCATTGAACGTTTTTTGCAGGCGACTTACACGTATCGTGGCGGAGATCGAATGGGTTATTTCTTTAATGGCCCTGCACTAGAATTCATCAACAGTGGAGATATTGTCAGCGAAGCGACTCAATTCGGCACGGTGCAAGTGCCATCGAATGGGCAGCCGATTATTCTGATGGCCGACGCCCAAACGACAGGCGGTTACGCGACAATTGGTACGGTCGTCAAAGCAGATTTGCCGAAAGTTGCCCAATTAAAAAATGGTGGACAGATTCAATTTAGCTATCGACAATAAGCCGCATGGACCAGTCAATGGATTGTGCGGCTTATTTGATATGGAAGGAGGCTTGTAGTTAAAAGGAAGATGATAACGTGAAGGAAGGTGTGCATAGATGGAAAAATTGCTTAAACAAGTGATGACGGAGCTTCAGGGATTTCGACAAGAAGTCAATAATAAGTTTGAACAAGTGGACAGGCGTTTTGATGTAATGGATGATAAGTTTGAACAAGTGGACAAGCGTTTTGATGCTGTAGACCAGCGCTTTGATGGCGTAGATCAACGTTTGGAGCAACTAGAACAGGGGCAAGTTGAAATTAAAGATACCCGCCATAGTGCTACATTAAAGACTGAAAACTTTACGGCTATACGTCAAGAAATGCGTGAGAAGATTGTTGATACGCAAGCAGATGTCAATTTATTGTTTAACTTGATTCAGCAGAAGTCCCCCACTTCTATAAGTGGCGGGATGAATGCCAGAAGAGCATTTCAATTAGAGGGAGTTCAAACTCCCTGCTGATTCAAGTTAAGCCTCCGGCGGATGTCACAGATTTTGAAGGGAGTTAATTGCGCAAGCGCAATTCAAAATCTGGACGCAATTACGCCGAGGCGTAATTGATAGAAGTAGAAGGTCTAAAAAGGCAGACTTTTAAGCTCGAACAAAGGATAAGTAATTGAATGACCTATAAAATATAGCAGTCCCCAAAGTGATGAATGATTACTTTCGGGACTGTTTTTTGTTGTGAGCGGATGAAAAAATTACAAAACGGTACTTAGAGAAGCCTGCACAGCATAAGGATAGATAAAGCAGCATGGATATTAGTTGGCATCCATGCTGCTTTTTTCGTCTCTTAAGCGAACGGCGATATCTGGGTTGTCTGTAAATATGCCATCGACGCCGTGAATCATAAGTGTACGCATCATTTCTTCATCGTTGACTGTAAAAGCATGGACATCCAATCCTTCTTTATGCATAGCATCGACGAATTTTTTAGTTACAGTTTTTCCATCGATACCAATGCCGGAAGCGTAGTTACTAAGATCACGTAGTTCTTTTTTTGATAGGTGAGCAGTTTTGTTAAATGTGTATAACTTAATAAGCGGAATGGTAGGTTCCCTATCAAATACTTTTTTTAAACTGTCCGCATCAAACGATTGGATAACGACTTTCGGCATGTCATTCTCCGAGCTAAGTAGACCATGCGCTCGAAGTTGACGAAGTAATTCTGTTTCTATACCTGGATAGGAGCTGGGTGATTTTATTTCAATATAATAGTTGACTGTATGGCCAAAATGACGAATGATTTCATCCAATCCAATTACACGTAAATCTTCATATGCAACTGAGGCGTACTTAGGATTCTCTGCGTTAAATTCTTCCCCCAGAGTATATAGCTTCAGCTCATCGAACGTAATATCCATGATGGCCCGGTCAACCGTCGGGAATGACACGACGGTATCATGAAAGGCTACAAGTTTCCCGTCTTTTGTCAGCTGTAGGTCTAGCTCGATATAATCTGAACCCATTTGTACGGCTAATTCATAGGCAGCAAGTGTGTGATCAGGTGCATAAGCAGATGCCCCGCGATGTGCGATGACAAGAAGGTCATCAGTTGGTAACGGTGCTCGTTGTACGGATGGCTGTGTACATCCAGACATGATTAGGAGGAAAGTGAGTAACAGTATTTTTTTCATTCCTTCATACCTTCTAACATGAGTTTTATGTAAAAAAATTATTAATAATTGTAAATAAAGCGATTTCAAGGAAATGGTTGATTGTATACTGTTGAAAGATATTACGCAAGAATCGAATTTATGACTAAGAAATTCGTGAACCCAAATTAGATTATTTAAGTGGAAGGGAATTGAATTCGTGAAAAAAGTGGAACTTATCAATCTATCGAAGTCATACGATAAGCAAGTCGATGTTATTTCTAATATAAACGTCACGATTGAACCAGGCGAGTTTTTTGTACTTGTCGGGCCTTCTGGCTGCGGGAAAAGTACGATGCTCCGTATGATCGCTGGGTTGGAGCAAATCACAAGCGGCACGCTTACGATTGGAGGACAGACTGCTAATCATTTGCCGCCGGATAAGCGGGATCTGTCAATGGTATTCCAAAACTATGCGCTCTATCCGCATTTGACGGTGCAGCAAAATATTACATTTGGACTTGATGTGAAAAAGGTGAAAAAAGCTGTTCAGCAACAAAGAGCCGCAGAAGTAGCGAAGATGTTGGGACTAACAGATTATTTGAAACGGAAGCCTCGGGAATTATCAGGAGGGCAGCGGCAACGTGTGGCACTGGCGCGAGCGATTGTCAGTGAGGCGCCAATTTGTTTAATGGATGAGCCGCTTTCTAATCTTGACGCAAAATTACGTGCGCATATGCGAATGGAGATTAGACGCATTCAGCGCAATCTCGGCATCACGATGATTTATGTGACGCATGACCAAGTTGAAGCGATGACAATGGGGGACCGAATCATGATCCTTCATGAAGGAAAAATCCAACAAATTGGGAAGCCGATTGATATTTATAATAATCCAGCGAATCCGTTCGTTGCAACATTCATCGGTTCTCCGCCTATGAATTTGGCGAAAGCCCATATGGATGAAAAAACGTCTGAAATTGTCATTGGCGATGTATTGCGGTTACCAATGCCGTCAAAAGGTATGGAAGATATTCCAAAACATCAACTGATTGTAGGTGTTCGCCCAGAATACTTACAACCAGCGTCAAAAGATACACCAGAACAAGCTAAGTTTTATGTGGACGTGACGAATGTTGAAGTATTAGGCAATGAGACAGTCTTTACTTTCAATCTTGGCACCGATGAATGGCAAGCTAAATGGAGTGGACAATGGCATATCAATAGTGGAGACTCGATTCCTATCCTGATAGATTCGGGATCTATCTGTATTTTTGAGGAGGGAACAGGTACTTTACTTAAAAAGCCGACGGACCTTAGGAACTTTGTTTTCGATAAAGAGGTGTTGTTATGAAAAGCGGCGACAAGCCCGGTATTTGGAAAAGGTCTTTCAATGGTCGGACCGCGATTCTTTATTTACTGCCTTCAATTATTCTGTTCTCAGTATTTGTGTTCTATCCAATGTTCAGGACAATCTATTTGAGCTTCTTCTTAACCGACCAGGCAGGCGATGCCGCCATTTTTGTGGGATTGGAAAACTATGCCTACTTATTGGAATCTTCTGCATTTCGAAACAGTATGAGAGCAACGGGGTTGTTTGTACTTTATACCGTACCAATCAGTATTATCCTTGCCCTCTTTTTCGCGTTACTAGCAAATGAGAAACTACGGGGAATCGGTTTTTTCCGGACAATCTATTCGTCAACAATGGGAATTTCTGTCGCAGCCTCATCGGTCATCTGGTTATTCATGTTTAATCCAAGCATAGGCATGTTCAATCGATTACTTAGCGTGTTAGATTTACCACAAATTCAGTGGCTGCTTGATCCGCAATGGGCGTTATTATCCGTATCGATTTCAACGATTTGGATGAATATAGGATTCTCGTTCCTTATATTGTTAGGTGGCTTGCAAAACATTGACGAACATTTGTATGAAAGTTCTCGGATTGATGGAGCGGGTTATAGTTATCGGTTACGCAGGATTACACTACCGCTGTTGTCGCCAACACTGTTTTTCATCATCACTATTTCCCTTATCAATGCATTTCAATCATTCGGACAAATTGATATTTTAACGCAAGGTGGTCCTTCTGCCTCAACGAATCTCATTGTGTATTCGATTTACCGTGAAGCATTTATTAACTATCAGTTTGGGACTGCGAGTGCGCAGGCAGTGATTCTATTTATCATTATTTTGGTTGTGACGATTTTACAATTTAAACTTGGGGAAAGGAGGGTTCATTACCAATGACGACGAGCCTTCCACAAAAAATCTGGCTGTATTTTTTGTTAATCGTGACATCATTTTGTGTGTTTTTTCCTGTGTTGTTTGCATTTCTTATTTCATTTATGACGGGTCCAGAACTATTACAAGGAAAGTTTTTGCCGCAATCTTTTAATCTCGATAATTATATAAGAGTATTTGAACGCTTACCGCTGCTCAGTTACTTATTGAACAGTCTCATTGTGTCAATTGGCGTTATGCTTGGTCAGCTTGTGGTATGTAGTATGGCCGCTTATGCATTTGTTTTTCTTAAATTCAAAGGGCGCGAATTCATTTTTTTCTTATTCATCTCAACGATGATGATTCCATGGGAAGCAACGATGATTCCGAATAAATTCACAATCCAAAAATTAGATTGGCTCAATACGTATCAAGGGTTGACCTTGCCGTTTTTCGCATTGGCATTTGGAACATTTTTGCTACGACAGCATTTTAAAATCATTCCAAAGGAGTTACATGAAGCTTCACAAATCGCGGGACTCAGCAGGTTTGCTTTTTTTCGGCGTGTTGTGTTGCCAGTATCAAAAACGAGCCTTGTCACGTTGGGAGCTTACGGCTTTCTGACGACATGGAATATGTATTTATGGCCATTGCTCATTACAACGGATAAGTCTGTCCGAACCGTTCAAATCGGCCTCAAGCAATTGCAATCGCAAGAAACCGGGACAGAATGGGGGGTGGTTATGGCCGGCGTTATTGTAGTAATTATTCCAACGTTGATATTGTTATTTATCGGGCAAAAACAATTGCAAAAAGGGTTATCCCAAGGGGCATTGAAATAATGCTGACTACTATGAAAAAGAGGTGCATTGTAGGATGAAAAGTATAGTAAAGTTGCCGTTCTTTTGGATGCTCATGTTAAGTTTGCTCGTTCTCACTGCATGTACGAATAGTGATAGTGAGAAGAAAGAGGATTCACCGGAAGTATCTGAAACGCCTACAGAACAAGAGGCTGTCAAGGAAGAAGAAAAAGTGTCCATTGAATTCTGGCATGCTATGTCAGGCTCTGGGCAGGAGTCACTGGATGCAATCGTCAAAGGTTTCAATGAGTCGCAAGATAGCTATGAAGTTGTTGCAGAATTCCAGGGTACTTACGAAGAATCACTGACAAAGCTACGCGGTGTTGGTGGTACGAAGGACGCTCCAGCTATTACACAAGTTTTCGAGGTCGGGACGAAATATATGATTGATAGTGGATATATCGAGCCAATGCAATCGTTCATCGACAAAGAAAACTATGATTTGTCTCAACTAGAAGAAAATATTTTGAACTACTATAAAGTCGACGGTGAATTATATTCGATGCCGTTTAACTCATCGACGCCGGTAATGATTTACAACACAGATGCGTTCAAGGCGGCAGGACTTGATCCTGAAAAAGCACCGGAAACATTTGCCGAAGTCATTGATGCGGCAGCGAAATTAAAAACGGATGACATGTACGGGTTTTCCATGCTGACATATGGTTGGTTTTTTGAGCAGCTCGTTGCGACACAAGGCGGCTTGTATGTCAATGAAGACAATGGGCGCTCCGGTGATGCAACAGAAGCACTTTTTAACGGTGCGGAAGGACTGAATGTCTTTAATTTTTTAGATACGATGAACAAAGCCGGTACGTTTGGTAACTTCGGAACAAACTGGGATGATATCCGTGCTGCGTTTGCGTCTGAAAAAGTAGCCATGTATATGGATTCCTCGGCAGGTGTTGCCGGTGCTATCAATACCGCACCATTTGATGTCGGTGTTGCTTATATTCCACATGCGGATGAAGTACAACGGAACGGCGTTGTCATTGGCGGAGCATCGCTGTGGATGTCCAAAGGAATTGCTGAAAACGAACAGCAAGCGGCATGGGAGTTCATGAAATATTTGACGACTCCGGAAGTCCAGGCGAAATGGCATCTCGATACGGGCTATTTTGCCATAAACCCGAAAGCGTATGATGAAGAAAACGTAAAGGCTAAGTGGGAAGAATTCCCTCAATTTAAAGTGACGGTAGATCAGTTACAAGACACTGTGCCAGGTCTTGCCACACAAGGCGCACTCATTTCGGTCTTCCCGGAATCCAGGCAGCAAATTGTTACTGCTTTGGAAGACCTATATCAAGGGAAAGCCCCACAAGAAGTGCTAGACCAAGCAGCTGAAGGCACAAACCGTGCGATGGAAATTGCTAATAAAACGAAGAAATAAGGAAAAGTGCGGAGGGAAAGAAATTTTCCCCTTCGCACTTTTTTACATACGTGTAATCATTAAAGTTCACCACGCTCGACTAAGTAATCTCTTTACATCTCCAAATGCCTCTTCAGCTCATCTGTTATCCCCAACAATTCATCCTTATCCATCACATAATACCAAATGCCATCTATCATTTGACCATTGCCATTTTGAAAATGGAGCCGCTCAACTTTACTTAAAGCGCTGCGGTAATTTTTTTGAACATCGACCATTTCATCAAATGTCATGTTTGTCCGAATGTTGCGGCCTAATGCATGAAATACATTTTTATAGTTCATCAGTCCTGATAGGGAAGCACCTTTACGTAAAACGCCTTCGATAATTTGTTTTTGCCGATCCTGCCTACCAAAATCACCGCGGGGATCCTCATATCTCATCTGCACATAAGTGAGGGCAGATGATCCATCTAGTTGAATAGTACCTTCAGGAAATACGAAATCATCTACTTGAAAATCAAACTCGTTCGTCACCGAAATACCACCGACAGCATCAATGATACTTTCAAACCCCTCCATATTGATTGTTGCAACATAATCGATGGGGATACCAAGTAACGTTTCGATGGATGTGACCGCCATGGCAGTCCCACCGAACGCATAGGCATGGTTGATTTTATCCTTCTTATTGTGCCCAATCAATTCAGCCTGTGTATCCCGTGGAATACTGACTATTTTTGTCGATTGCACGGTTGGATTGACTGTCATGACAACGATTGTATCTGAGCGCCCTTGATCACCTTCTCGCTCATCCACCCCTAATAGCAGGACAGAGAAAGGGTCTAATTCTTGAAAAATCACTTGCTCTATCCGTTTTTCTGAAACTTCCCGCTCAATTGGCTCATGCATGACGGCTATGGTGTCGACTACTTCTTTATAAAATATGGTAAGCCAAATGGCGGGGAGGGCAATCAGTAGCGCGACTATTCCGCCTAGTAGAATCCACCTTTTAGAGTTGTTCACGTGTCGTCTCCTTCATTGAAAAGCTTCTCTCCTCATTGTACGCAAAAAATAAATGCATATTCATATTTTGAGGAAAGGGAGTTCTTATTATTCCGAAAACATGGAAGTGAGTAGAATATTATCAATCTTCCATGTTAGAATGAAAGTAATGCTATTGTCCTTAGATAGAACCTGCCTTTTTTATAGGCTGAAAGACAGTGAGGGGGAAAGACATGAGGTTTTCTGTTGCGAAAAAGTTATGGTTAGGCTTTGGAACAATATTAGGGTTGCTGGTGATTGTCGGTGCTATGAGTTTATGGGCAACAATCACTATCGATAAAGAGTATAAATTTTTATTGGATGATCGTGTCAAGAAAGTAGAATTGATAGATGAATTCATCTTAAAGCATAATGAAATTCAAAGTAATGTACGCGGGTATATGTTGTTCAAGGATATTTCGTATTTAGATGAAGGCGCTGAACAGACTAGTCGGTCTGATGAGCTCGTGAAAGAATTGTCTGAACTATTTCAATCAGAGGAACATCAAATTTTATTGGAAGAGATGGAAGTAGCGCGAGTAAAATATGTAAACTTACAAAATGATATCGTTAAAAGTGTCCAAGATGGCAAAGAACGTAAAGCGACGGAGCTTGGACGGGCAACCGCATCAGTGGGTGCTATCATACTAGAAAATGCAGAAATCATTAAAGCGAACCAGTTTGAGGAGCTCAATCATACGCGTGATGAGTTAGAGGGCTATATGTTTGGCACAACTATTTTCATCATTGGGATGGTGGCGTTTGCATCCATCGCAGGTTTTGCTATTTCTATGTTCATCGCCCGAAGCATTTCACGTCCTGTCCGTATTGTTACAGAAGGATTGAATGAAATTGCAGATGGTAACTTAACGATTGACCTACTAGTTGTTAAAAATAAAGATGAAATCGGCGACATGGCCGCAGCATTTAACAAAATGGGGACTGATGTTGCAAATATGGTCCGTAAAATTAATGTAACTGCTAGTCAATTAGCGGTCCAATCAGATGAGCTGTCGGCCAGTTCAGAGGAGAGCATGGCCTCATCAGAATTAGTGGCGAAAACTGCTGAAAATCAGCTGTTGGGTAGTGAGCAGCAGCAGAGGATTATCGGACAATCGACGTCTTCAATGGAAGAGTTGTCATTAGGTGTTGCTGAAATTGCCAATAATAATGAAGAGATGCTGTATGCGACAGAAACGATGTCGAATCTAGTGACAACGGGTTCAAGTGTTGTTGGAAAAATGTCGGAACAGATGTCAACGATCCATCTGACAATCCAAGAGTCTTCTGGAATTATGGAGGAGATGGCGCGTCATTCAGATGAGATACAGAAAGTAACATCACTGATTACCGATATTTCTGACCAGACTAATTTGCTGGCACTTAATGCCGCCATCGAAGCTGCACGAGCAGGGGAATACGGTAAAGGATTCGCAGTTGTAGCGGAGGAAGTGCGAAGACTGGCTGAGCAATCGAAAGCATCTGCCTCTGAAATTGAAGCGATGGTAGAGATGATCCAAAATGCATCGAAACGGGCTGTGACGTCCATATCCGCAGGCAGTGAGCGTGTGGATGATGGAATAGCAGCAACTGAACAATCACGCCAAGTATTTGACAAAATACAGCATGCGGTTGGTGATGTGACAACGAAAGTTGAAACAGTGTCTGCTGCAATTGAGGAAATCCAAGCGATGGCTGATGAAGTAAGTCATGGTGCCAATGAAATCCAACAATTGAGTAGTGCAGCAGCAGCTTCCGCCGGTGATACAAGTGCGGCAACGGAAGAACAGCTTGCCGTAACTGAGGAAATTTCTGCAAGCGCCCAAGCGTTGGCAAGGCTAGCGGATGATCTTCAAACGGAAATGAACCATTTTAGAGTGTAAAACAGCTAGAAGAACAGCGGACACGGCGTCTAATGATGCAGTCGTTCGCTGTTTTTTTAGTAGATGCATACTAGCTTCATTTTACCTAACTATTGGTCTATAATGAATTATGTACCAAATATGACTGTAGCATGACTGGAGATAGCTTATTGAAAAGAACGATTGTCTATACGTGTATGATTATTTTCATCATTGGTGGCTGGGGCTTTATTGCTTATGGGGTAAGTAGTTTGGTTGAGAAGCAGCCTGCGGTGATGAAAGCGCCGGCTAATTTTGTGAAGCGGGCTAATCCAACAGCACTGAATTTTGAAACTCATTCTACTACGATTACCATTGGAATGATTGGTGACATCCTTCTACACCACCCTCTTTTTACGTATGATAATTATGATTTTGCGTTTGCCGGTGTGAAAGATCAGCTGACAGGTATTGATTTTTTATTGGCCAACCAAGAGTCAATGCCAGGGGGAAAGGAGCTTGGATTGACAGGGTATCCGAGCTTTAACAGTCCCAAGCATATCATTCGAGATTTGAAAGCGAACGGTGTCGATATGGTATCGATTGCCAATAATCACACAATCGACCGCAAGGAGGCAGGACTACGGAAAGCGATTGGACATATGAAGGAGTATGATATGCCCTATGTGGGCGCGTACACATCTATTGAAGATCGGGGGACCAATCGGATTATGGACATTGATGGTATTCGGATTGGCGTTTTGGGCTATACGTATGGAATGAATGGTAACAGAGTCCCACGGGGGAAGGAATACTTAGTCTCCCTAATAGACCATGATCGAATGCAACAGGAGATTGGTCATTTGTCGAAGTTCGTGGATGTGGTCGTTGTATCTATGCATTGGGGGAACGAATATAAATTGATTCCTTCAAAGAAACAAGAAGAGCTAGCTCAGTTCGTTGCAGATGCAGGAGCGGATATCATTTTTGGCCATCATCCTCATGTCTTGCAAAAATATGATGAGGTAGGGAAGGCGAAAGTATTTTATTCGCTTGGCAATTTCTATTCTGCCCAACAGTTCGATTCGACAAATATTGGAGGCATTGCGAGAGTTTCCGTTACCAAGATGGAGGTGGCTGGGCAAAGCTTTATAGAAATTGCTGAGCCTCAATTTTATCCGACTGTTGTGAAGAAGGATGATAAAAAAAGGTTTGTCGTTTTGCCATTAAAAAATGCCGAGCCTGCTGCAATCTACGGTGAAGGCTGGGTAACTAAGCATGTAGGTGTTCCTTCCTGGTGAATAAACAAAAGCGTTCCACTCCAATAAAGGAGAAGGAACGCTTTTTGTTAGCCATTACTGGGCTTTCTTCACTTGTTTAATGTTGTAAATGAAGTTCGATACAATTTTGGCCGCTTGTTCACGTGAAGTGGATAGAGCAGGCATAAATTTACCATCTGAACCTGATGCAATGCCAAGTTCGTGAAGCATAGAAATAGCATTGATTGCTTCTGCATCATAGTTACCGAAATCATTATATGGCGCAGTTGTAGACGCTTTGTAGGCCTCACCTGTATACGCTGTGAAAGCACGTTCAAGCATTAATGCAAATTGTGCACGCGTGACGTTTGCGCTAGGGTTGAACTTGCCATCCACGCCTTTTACTAGACCGTTTTCATAAGCAGCAGCAATCTCAGCTTGTGTATCCACTGCATAATCACCGATATCACTGAATGGTGCAGTGCCGCTAGCCTTTAAGTCAAGGGCACGGACAATCCAAGATGCAGCTTGTGCGCGTGTCATTTCTTTTTGTGGTGCAAATGTTGTGTCAGTTCCTTGGACAACACCGCGGTAATAAAGGTCTGAAACGTATTTATATGACTCATTATCATAAGCAAGATCAGTAAAAGGAACTTTTGCAAGAATACGTCCTTCAATTTCTGTATTGATTGTGCCAATGGATTTTAAATGGTCTGCAAGGTTTTCCCAGTCAGAGAAGCCAGGCTCGCTCGCACGGCCTTCCGCGTAAGCTTTACCAAGTGCTTCAAAGCCATCGCCGCCTCTTGCTGTAAAGACATTTGTAGCTGCCTTGTACATTTTGCCTGACTCAATCTCTTGTCCGTCAATTTTTAAAGAGATGATGCGTTTTCCAGCTTCTGCTTCACCGTCAAAAATAACTTGCATACCTGAAACATGAAGGAAGCCACCAGATTCTTTTGGATATTCTTTAACAGCGTGTTCGAAAGTTTCTTTTAGCTCAGCGCCGCTTAGCTCAATGATAGCGAGCGGGTTACCGAATGGTAGTACTGACAAAACTTGGCCGTATGTAATCGGTCCTTGTGAAATGTTTGTACGAATTCCACCACCATTTTGGAATGCAATAACTGTTTCTGGGTCGATTTCTTTTGACTTTTTCAACATGCCATCAGTAATCAAATTTCCAAGATTGGTTTCACCGGAACGGACGCCACCAATAAGTGCTTTGCTGTCCTGGCTCATATCGCGTAAACCACTTAGGAAAACATTTGCTGTTGCGCCAATTTGTTTTTCAGTTGTTGCATTTACTTGGGCAGTAAACGGCTTCAGTAGTTCAGCTGCCTCGGCATCTACTGCCGCATTTTCACCACCAACAGCATGAAGAACGCCGTTATAATCTTTAATAACCCCTTTTTCATCGAATGTAACATCCAATTGTCCGAGGAATTTGTTATACTCATTTGCTTGGACAATGATGACAGGCTCAGTATCTTTGTTTAACACAACTGGCTCATCTAATTTGACATGCGTATGACCGCCAACAATAATATCAATGCCTGGTACATTTTTTGCTAATAATAAATCATTATCAATCTTATCAGAGTCATCATAGCCAATATGCGTAAGGGCAATAATTTTGTTGACCCCTGCTTCTTCAAATGCAGCAACAGCCGCTTTTGCTTCTACGATATAATTTGTAAATGTTATTTTTTCAGGGCTCGCAATAGCAACAGTTTCTTCAGTTGTTAAACCAAAGATACCAACTTTCTCTCCATTGATTTCTTTAATAATTCCATTGTAGATGTTGCCGTCTTTAGCATCAGCTGCGACTGTTCTAGATTGTAAACCGTCGAAAAGACTATCAGCAGAGAAATCAACATTCGAACTAACAAACGGGAATTTTGCCCCTTTGACGAAATCTGCTAGTGCTTTGTGGCCTTCTGGTGATAAACCAAGGTCAAATTCGTGGTTACCAAATGTCATAGCATCATAGCCAAGATAATTCATAACGGCAAGATCGGCTTGTCCCTGAAATTCGTTGAAATAGAGCGTACCAGAGAAGACATCGCCTGCATCGAGCAGAACATTATAAGGATGGTCTTCTTTCAGTTTTTTGACAAGTGCCGCGCGTTCAGCCGTTGTTTGAAGATTGGCATGCGTATCGTTTGTGTGAAGGACGGTCAGTGAAAAATCTCCTGTAGCAGCGATTGGTGTTTCAGCAGCAAGAACCGGTGTAATCGCCACTGTGCTTAATAAAAGCATAGCAGTTGCAGTTGCTTTAAAGTATTTACTAGACATAGAGCACCTTCCTTTTCCCTTAGTTTTTACTATTCTATCATCAGAAAAGTATATTGAATAATGACAAAATAGTGTACTTATTAAGTGTATCATTTAGACTACTATTGAACAAATTAAATTTAGGTAAATTTTACGGAAAAAAGACCCGAAAGAATTGTTCATTCTCTCAGGTCTTTATAGTTAAGGTGCTGAATAGTATTGTACGAGACCCTGATAGATGGACTCGGCGTAGATTTCTAAAAAACTATCACTTGTTAGCTTTTTGAAATCATCTGCGTTTGAAATAAAAGCAAGCTCGATAAGTACTGATGCGACGTTAGTATTACGAATGACGTAAAAACGTTCATCTTTCACACCGCGATCAGTCATGTTAGCATCTTTAACAAGATTTTTTTGTATCAAGGTAGCTAAAGCTTTACTTTCAGCAGAATTAGCATTCAGAGATGAATCGAAGTACGTTTCAGTCCCATTGGCTGACTTAGATGTAGCAGAATTCACATGAATAGAGACGAATGTTTCTGCATAATTTTTCTTTGCAAACTCCGTACGCTCTTCCAATGTTAGGAAGGTATCATTGGAACGTGTCATGATGACATTTGCCCCTGCATTTTTTAACTTATCTTCTACAAGTAGGGCAACTTTTAGGGTGATACTTTTCTCTGTTACTTTATTGTTTGAAGCGCCTGGATCATGAGCACCGTGGCCAGGGTCTAAGACAATGATTCGATCTTTTAATGGATTGTCAGCTTTATTCAGCAATTTCAAATAGGTTTTATGCACATAGCCTGTTTTTGAATTAACATAGATTTTAGCCCAATAACCTTCCAAAGATAACACTTCGACTGTTTGTCCTAGTGTTAATGTGTCAATGACCGCAGAATCAGTGCTTGCAGACTCCCGTATATTAAGACTTTTGACTGTTACTTTACCCGTCAAATTAGCAGTGTGGCTTGGTAGTTCAGGGACTTCTTGGTTAGCATCATCTGAGTCATCCGGAATGGATGGTTCAACAGGCTCTAAAGGCTCTTCAGGTTCAACAACAGGAGGTACAACTTCAACAGGAGGCTTAACTTCTGGTGGTGTTTCTGTACCGACCTCGATCGTGTAGCGACTATTGATGTAACCTTCTCCATTATCAAAAAGAATGAGTAGCCAATCACCAGATTGACCAACAACTTCTACAATTTCTCCACTATTTAACTTGTGGATCACGGAGCCATCAACGGATGGTAGGGTACGAACGTTTAGTACATCCCCACCTGTTGTTGTGACTTTAGCAAAATAGGTTCTGGATGTTTGTTCTGGAAATGTAACAGATAGAGCGAACTGGTCATCCATGGCGCGTGCTAGGAAAAGTGAGAACTGCGAGCGTGTTAGGAAATTATTTGGAAGAAATTTTCCGGAATCTCCTTTAGTGACGCCAGCATAATAAAGTCCGTTGATGCGTTCAGCATACCCATAGTCTTTTGAGATATCTGTCATCATCATAGGACGTTCTATTGTAATCTTTTCCGAAAGATTGAAAGCAACTGCGAGTGCATTACCCATTTCCCCACGCTTTAAATTTTCGTTAGGTTTGAAATTCCCATTTGCACCCACTTTAAAATAGCCGAGTGAGACAGCGCGGCTTACATAGTCATATTGCTCAGTCCCTGCTTTAACGTCTTTGAATTGGATAGACGGAGTAGGGATGTCCTGTTTTTTTGCAGCTATGACCAGCATCTTAGCAGCTTGAGCACGTGTTAAATTATTACCAGGTTTAAAGGTAGTTACTCCATTTTCTTCATAACCTTTAATAATACCAAGACCCGCTATGTAATTGACTTGCTCATAATATTCCTTATTAGGTGTGACATCTTTGAATTGAATTTGTTGTGCAGATGAACGTCCCGGGACTATGGAAACGAGAGCGAAGATCATCAGTACGACAGCAGCCCATTTAATTGTTCTCATTGCGTCCTCCCTTGTTATACTAGAGTAGTAGGTTCAGTTTACCAGTGATGGCGCCGTAAAGCTATAATGATAAATAACTAATCCGTAATTTATTTCAACAAAATTGACTTTCTTATAGCTTAGGAAATTATAAAATTCTCGTACTGTGGATAAGTCGGAACAGGGTGATTCCTCGTCTAGGCTCCAGCGCCTAGCCCCTCGAGTCGCTTCGGTCTTGCTAGTAAAGGCAAAGGGCGCCTTTACTTTCAAGCCCTCCAGCGCTTGTCGGGGCTGAACAGGCGCTTGCGCTTTTGTTCCTAGCAATTAGCAAAGACGATTTGATGAGGTGCTTACCTATAGTCAAATCGTCTTTATTGTAGATGAATTGGCTGTCAAGAGGTTGAACGTCAAGCGATATGTTATAATCATTGAATGAAAATAAAGGTGTAGCTAATTATGAGGCTATTATTATAGATAGGATGAGAACTAGCATGAAGAAAATAGTTGTGTTCAGCAATATGTATCCATCATCAGACCATCCGACATTTGGATTATTTGTCAAAAATCAAGTAGGGCTTCTTCAAACAGTAGGTCTTGATGTTGATGTGGTGGCAATTCAGGATCCGAGTAAAGGGAAAGCAAAGGCATTACAAAAATATATGGCATGGTTTAGCCGTTCAGTTATTTATCTGATGAAAAACCGAAAAAAAATAGCACTAACTCACGCGCATTATGCATTTCCAACAGGGATTCTGTCGTTGATGGGGAAAAAGCTATTTGGCGTTCCTTATGTCGTGACTGTTCATGGTGGGGATATTGATAAAATGGCTGCAAAGAGTCAGCGCATTGCGGATATGACGAAACGGATTTTGCAGCAGGCAGAAGCCGTCATTGTTGTTGGTGACAAACTTAGGGAAGATGTGACAAGCCGTTTTGGTGTTGCGGATGCCAACGTGCATGTCATGAGCATGGGTGTCGATACGTCTGTCTTCAACTATGTACCGAAAGAGGAGGCGCGGAATCAGTTGGGTCTTCCTAATGATGAGAAAGTATTGCTTTTCGTTGGGAATATTATTCGAGCGAAAGGGTTGCTTGAACTTGTGGAGGCGTTTGATTCACTGAAAATGTCATTACCGGATAGTTCGTTATATATGGTTGGTTCGCAGAAAGATAGTCATTTTGTCGAAGAGTTACGGTCATTTATCCGCGATAAAGATGTGGAGGATATCCACTTCAAAGAGCCGCTAGGACAAGCTGAATTATCGCTTTGGATGTCGGCAGCCGATGCACTGATTCTGCCTTCACATCATGAGGGATTTGGGTTAGTTGCACTTGAGGCGATGTCTGCGGGGACGAAGGTAGTTGGTACGGATGTTGGTGGGCTGTCTTATTTGTTGAAGGATGGGGCTGGGGTTTTAGTCGAAGCAGAAAATCCAGACTCGTTGGCGCAAGGTATGTGGAGTGTGTTGGACGAAGAGTCTGTTGCGATTGACGAAGCAGTTGTTCATGCGAGGATTACGGAACATTCTTTTGAGGCTGTTTTAGAGAAGTTGTTGTCGATTTATCGTTCGGCTGAGAAAGGTCGGGTTGGTCGCAATGAGTAAAATGATGAAAATTATCGGGGCCGTCGCTGTTATTAATATTGTCGCGAGGATGTTTGGATTTCTTCGGGAGGTTGTTATTGGTAAACAGTATGGCTTGTCAACTACTGCTGATGCAATTGCGGCTGCGTATACAATACCGAATTTCATTTACCTTGTGGTGGGTGGGGGATTGACGACGGCTTTTATATCCGTCTATCATTCGACGAAAACGGATAAGTCTTTGTATGTACGCAAATCGTTTACGACCGTACTTGTAGCAGCAGTATCGATTACAGCTATTTTGCTTATATTTACGAATCCAGTGTTGCATCTATTTTTCAGTAAACTCAGTGCAGAAGAGTATATATTGATGCGCAATTTATACCTTTGGATGATGCCCTCTACTATCATTCTTGTGTTATCGACATGGATGAGTGGTGTTCTGAATGTCAACGGCAAGTATAACCTGTCAAGTATAGCCGTGCTACTCTATAATGTAGCTTTCGTTGGAATTGCAGTGTTGTTGACGAGTATTTTGGGACCGGAATCTTACGGAGCTGGTGCTATGCTAGGTGCGATTTTGATGGGGGGATTCCTGTATGTGGGTCTTCGGAAATCTAAGCTGTATTCATTGAAACCATCGTTTGGGATGTCTGATGATGTTAAGCGAATATGGGTTATTGCTTTGCCGATATTGTTTGGTGGTGCTTCGCTACAGTTTTATATTTTGATACATCGAATTGTAGCTGATCAGTTTGGAGTCGGTATCATGGCGGCTGTCAACTACGCTTCAAAATTGACGAGTCTTCCACAGGCCATTTTGATGACTGCGGTGACAACAGTTATTTACCCTCTTTTAAGTAAAAAGGAAGGGGAGGGTGACATGGAAACAATCCGCAAGCTCTATAAAAAAGGAATGCTCTATTTGGCTGTATTACTTGCACCAGCGACAGCAGTTGCTTACATTTTTGCAGAACCGCTTATTAGTCTTGTTTTTGAACGTGGGGAATTTACGAGTGAAGACGTTCTAGTCACAGTACCAATTTTCCGTGCATTTGCGTTGTCAATGTTCTTCCTAGCTGCCAATACCTTTATCACCCGATTCTATTATGCTAAAGCCAATTCGATGGTACCAGTTATATTCAGTGTGATTAGTGTCTTGGGTATTAACGTAGCGGTTATTTATGCGATGATGGATGCATTCGGTGCTTCCTCGATTGCATATGGTACAGCTATTAGTGCGGCGGCGAACTTTGTCATGCTTGTTATTTATGCAAGAGTGAAGTGGAAACTATAAGTTAGTAGGGGGAGTGGTTGAAGTGGTAGTGAAAGAGAAAATCAGTCAGTGGTTTGAACATTTCCATGCGCATCCCGAGGTGAGTTGGAAAGAGATTGAGACGACTGCGAAGCTTGCGGAAATCTTAACGGAGATGGGGGTCAAGCATCATACATTTGACGATGTGACAGGTGTTGTGGCGGAAATTGGGGAAGGCGACCGGGTCATTGCGGTACGCGCTGATATCGATGCTTTGTGGCAGGAAGTGGGCGGAGTCTATCAGGCGAACCATTCATGCGGACATGATGCCAACATCTCGATGGTGCTGGGGGCGCTATCTTATTTGCAGCAAGAGCAGCTCGGTAGCCGTATTCGTTTCATTTTTCAACCGGCTGAAGAAAAAGGCAATGGTGCCAACTCAATGATTGAAAGAGGCGCAGTCGATGGTGTATCACAGCTGTTCGGTGTGCATTTACGTCCACAGGAAGAAATTCCATTTGGCAAAGTATCACCGGCCATCCATCATGGGGCGGCTGTATTCTTGGAAGGAAAAATTACGGGAGTCGATGCACATGGCGCTCGTCCGCATCAAGGAAAGAACGCGCTCGATCCGCTGTTTGCAATTGCTCAGTTCGTGAAAACGATTCAGTTTTCACCTTATGAAGCGTATTCGGCCAAGCTGACGAAGGTACAAGCGGGTGGCGATAGCCTCAATATTATTCCAGGAACAGCTACATTTGCGATAGATGCCCGTTCACAATCGAATACTGTGTTGAATGAATTGAAAGAACGCATTGATGAAGGCATTCAGGCAATTGGCAAGCTCCATGACGTGGTCATTGACTTGGTGTGGAGTGACTATACGCCAGCAGCCGAAGTAGCGGAAGAGGCGGCGGCTATTGCGGAGGAAGCCATACTAGAGACAGTTGGGGAGGAAGGATTTGCACCGGCCATCATTACGTCAGGTAGCGATGATTTCCACTTCTATACGATTCATCGACCAAATCTGCAAGCGGCGATGATTGGCATTGGGGCAGATCTTGGCCCGGGGCTTCACCATCCCGATATGACATTTAACCGCGAAGCGCTTGATATTGGTGCTCGCGTATTGACGGCAACATTGAAAAAAGCTTCTTATTTGGAAGGTTAATAAAAAGAGGACTATCCGTCATGGATAGTCCTTTTTGAGTGCTGCCTACATAAAAAAGTTATCTTTCCCAATCCGATCATCTAAGCCACTTTTTTTAAATAAAGAAGCTTTATCCTTCGGCAAACGTTTGATAATGATTTGGATACCCTTTTGTTCTGCGTCGTCAAGCAATGCAAAAAGTACGGCTTCACCTGTCGCATCAACGACAGAAAGATGTTCCATGTCAAGAATGATTTTTGTCGCTCCAGACTCAAGAAGTTGTGGATACTTGTCTTCAAACACCTTGGCAGTCCCAAAGAAAATAGGTCCATCTACAGTATACTTTGTTAATGAAGAAGGAGCATCCGCACCGAATTTCATGACTTCAACATCAGAAAGTTTGGCTTTCTCGATATGAAGTTTACCACTCATTTTCTTCAAAAATGACAGAGCCGCAAGCAAAATACCAACTTGAACCGCGATGGTTAAATCGATGAAAATCGTCAATAGAAACGTCGTCAATAGGACGATAGAATCTCCCGAGCGAATCGATAGGATATGAACGAATGCTTTCCTTGCGCTCATATTCCACGCAACAAACATGAGAATCGGTGCCATCGCAGCAAGCGGAATATACGAGGCATAGGGTGCGAACAGCAGCAAAAATGCCAAAACAAATAGGCTTTGGACAACGCCAGATACTGGACTGACAGCCCCGGATCGAATATTTGTCGCGGTTCTTGCGATGGCTCCTGTTGCTGGAATGCCGCCGAATAATGGTGTAATGATATTGGCAATCCCCTGTCCAAATAGTTCTCGCTTCGAATCATGCTTCTCTCCGCTTTTCATACCATCTGCCACAACCGCTGATAACAGTGATTCAATGGCACCAAGTGCAGCGATAATGAGTGCAGGCTGCCACAGGGATACCAATTTGGACAAGGTGATGTGTGGGAAATGGAAACTGGGTAGTGTATTGGGAATCCCACCAAATGCTGTCCCAATGGTTTCTAATTTCCCGGGGAATAGCCAGACGGAAATAATTGTTGGAATGAGTAACGCAACAAGCAGTAACGGAACACGTGGCGCAATCTTTGGCAATAAAAAGATTACTGCTAATCCAATGACTGCAATTAGAATACTGTAAGGATTAACCGTGTGGAATTGCTTGATGAGATCCAGCATATTTTCGTGGAAAAACTCTTTTTTCTCCAGGCCAGTAATGCCAAAAAAATTGCCAAACTGTCCCGTAAAGATGATGACAGCAATCCCGGTTGTAAAGCCGATTGTAACCGATCGTGGAACAAAGTGGATCAGATTACTAATGCCAAGAAAACTCATAATGACGAGAAAAATCCCCGCTAAAAACCCAGCAATCAGCAAATCCTCATAACCATATTGCAGAACGATTGCTAGTAAAATTGGGATGAAAGCGCCTGTAGGTCCGGCAATTTGAAAACGAGAACCCCCTAATAATGCAACGAGGAGGCCAGCGATAATTGTCGTGTAAAGACCATACTCAGGTTTGACCCCCGAGGCAATTGCAAAAGCCATCCCAAGCGGAATGGCTACAATACCAACTGTAATTCCCGCAATTAAATCTTTGCGAAATCCGGCTGCATCATAATGAAGATAACGATTATCCTTGAACATATGAATCACTCCGTCTACTCTGACTTATCTGGAATTTACTCCATTAAGTATAGCTAACAAACGTTGGAGTGACAAGGGTTCGAGATTAGAAGAGCTAAAAAAAGGAATGCCAATAAAATCGATACATGAATTGTTAGAAAGAAATTTCTAACTCCACTAGTCAGAATTATTGGAGTAAAAGAACATTGAAAGGCTTTACTAAAATCTATTCAGAGTTCAAGTATTCACCCGAAGAAGAGAGTAGAACCAACCAGTTATGTTGAAACTTTGATTTGGAAAATTGACTAGCCTAGGCGTATTAAAAGGGGGCAGTAACTCCCTTATAGTTGAAAGAAAGTGAGTGTGACGTATGAACAATAAAATAATAGTTGTTTTGTTTATGACGCTATTACTCGGAGCTTGTGGACTAGAAAAAACAAATCCACTTGTTGAGAAAGTGAAAGTTGGCGTTATGCTTTCCGAAAATGGGCTTGGTGATCAATCATTTTCAGATTTGGCTTTTGCGGGTTTGACGAAGGCGCGGGATGAAGAAGGCATTGTTATCGAATACTTGGAGCTTGCAGATACAGGAACGTATGAAAGTGGATTTGAACAATTGGCTAACAGCGGAAATGATTTGGTAATTGCGCTTGGATTTACAGGTCAAGAAGAGCTTGAAAAAGTGGCGCAAGCCTATCCACAACAATCATTCGTTTTGGTTGACGCGGTATCGGATATCGACAATATCACTTCAATTACCTTTAAGGAAAACGAGGGAAGTGTTCTAGCGGGTATCGTTGCGGCGACGGTTTCAAAAACGCAGACAATCGGTTTTATTGGTGGCGTGGAAGCCCCGGTCATTCAACGCTTTGAGCAAGGTTTCGTGCAAGGAGCAAAGTCGGTAAATCCAAATATTGTGATTATGACTGAGTATGCGGGCGACTTTGATAATGACGCACTTGGTGCAGAAATTGCAGCAAATATGATTGATAGTCAGGCGGATGTACTGTATGCGGCGGCTGGATTTACAGGAGTCGGTATGCTACAAGAGGCTGAAAAACAGGGTGTCTACGCAATCGGAGTAGATAGTGATCAATACTTTTATGCAGAAAAAGCTGTCATTACATCTATGATGAAAAATATTGATCTTGCATTATTTGATATCGTCCACACCTACAAGGAAACAGGGAAAGTCCCGACGGGTCATGTTGAGCTTGGCCTTGCAGAAAATGCGGTTGGGCTCGCCCCATTCCGTGTCCTTGATTTGTCGCAGTCGAACCAGAAAAAACTGGACGGATACTTAGAAAAAGCTGCTTCAGAAATGAACGAGTAGGGGGAATATGAAAATGACGATTAAGAAAAAGATACTACTCAATTCACTCTCCGTGCTTGGTCTATCTATTGTAATGATAGCGATAATTATATTCAGGATGATGGCGATTCAAAATACAAGCAGTGATTACGTGGACGTACTATTAGCGGTCCATGATGTGAATGCAGAAACGAAAGCAACGATGAATAGCTTGAATACGCTCGCTTATAATATGACGGATAGTAATAAGGAAAATGTGCGTAATCAGCTTGATTTGACCACCTTAACATTCGATACGGCTGAAAGTCTTGTGAAAGAGCAAGACGCCCGCGATATTTTACTGAAAGCGCAAGAGAAATTTGTTTTATTGAAAGAAGCAGCACTCGTAGCAGTTGAAGAGAACAACTCCGCGGAAATCAATCGGCAATCCCTTCGTAATGTTGGAATCGTCAACGATATTTATATGGTGGATCTTTTTACATCCGCACACTACGATTATTTACAAGAATTGCTTGCGAAACAGATTAAGGACGTCATTACTTTTGCCGTACTTGGAACTATTTTTGTTATAGTGGGAACAATTGTGATTGTTCTTCGGTTGGCAAATGCCGTAACCAATCCACTTAAGAAGCTAGCAACAAATGCTGAGGAAATTGCCGCGGGTAATTTGGTAGTAGAAGCAATCTCCTATGATAAAAAAGACGAATTGGGGCAGTTGAATCATTCATTCACAACGATGACGGACCAGCTGCGCTCGCTTTTACAATCGATTGATGCGGCGAGTCGAAATGTCGATAACTATGCAAAAGAGCTGGAAACTGAAAATAGTTATCTTACTGAAGCAAGCAACCAAGTGACACTTTCGACGGAAGAGCTGGCAAAGGGAACACAAAGCATTTCCGAGGACTTACAAAATTCAGTAGAGCTCATTGAACAGATGAATCATGAATTTGGCACAAATGTGGAACGTGCTAAAAATTCTGCTGAGTATGCAGCGTTAGCCAATCAAGCAATTATAGAAGGTCGTGGAGCAATTGATGAGCAGCGTGCGCTAATCGACAACAATAACGAAGCGTCAAAATCTATCGAAAAAGCAACTGAGCAATTTACACAATATGCCGGGAGCATCGAAGACATGGCGAAAACAGTTTCTGACATTGCGGCACAGACAAACTTACTTGCTTTAAATGCTGCCATTGAAGCAGCACGTGCTGGAGAAGCAGGGAAAGGATTTGCTGTCGTTGCTTCGGAAGTGCGAAAGCTTGCAGATGATTCGACTGCGGCAACTGCGCAGATTTTTGATATGGTCAACCTGATCAAAGGAGGACTCAGTTCGATTGCAGAATCTGTAGGAAAAGGTGCGGAAATTGCGACAGCACAAGATGACAATGTGACACGTACACTCGATGCCTTCACAAATATTGAAGATAAAATGGATGGCATTACCGGAGCGTTGGGAGATCTTGTAGCGGGTGTGGACACGTCGCAGAAGTTTAATAATACAGTTCTAGAAAACACGGAGAACATCAGTGCTGTCGTGGAACAGACGGCTGCTGGTAGCGAAGAGATTTCTGCATCGGCAGAAGAACAACTTAACTCCATCGGAAAAGTCGTCGATAAGGTGACTGCCCTACGTGAATTAACAGAGGACTTAAATACCATGATTGCAAGATTTAAATTATAAGTAAACGACCACCTCGCTTTTTTGTAGGGTGGTCGTTTACTTTATCATTTCATTTGCAATTTCATATAAAATGGAATAATATTTAGATGTCTAAGTATATTAGAATGGAGTGTTTAGTATGACAAGATTACAGGATAAAGTTGCCTTCATCACAGGTGGAGCATCAGGTATGGGCGAAATGATGGTGAAATTGTTTACAGCACAAGGCGCAAAAGTCATGGCCGCAGACATTAACACAGAAGCACTTCAAGCTAAATGGGAAGGTGTCGAAAACGTTGACTATGTAAAGCTTAACGTAACAGACGATGAAAACTGGAAAGAGGCTGTAAAAACTGCGGTAGATAAATTCGGTAAGCTTGATATTCTTATCAACTGTGCGGGGATCTCGACTGAAAAAACAATGAACGATATTACGCTTCAAGACTGGCAGCGCCTGCATGACATTAACGGCTTTGGTACATTCGCAGGCATGCGTGCTGCAGTTCCTTACATGAAGGAAGCTGGACAAGGTTCAATCGTTAACATTTCTTCTTATACAGCTCTAGTCGGTATGGGGTATAATCCATATTCTGGATCTAAAGGATCGGTTCGTGCGATTTCACGTGCAGCTGCAGCTGAGTTTGGTAAAGATGGAATCCGTGTAAACGCGGTATTCCCAGGTGTAATCGAAACGCCAATGGTTGCTAATCTCCAGTCTTCTGCAGCAGCACTTGAAGGCCTGATTAAAATGACACCACTTAACCGTCTTGGACAGCCTGAAGATGTAGGCAACGCGGTATTGTTCCTTGCTTCTGATGAAGCGTCGTACATTACCGGGGCTGAACTTGTCATTGATGGTGGATTCTCTGCTAGATAATTACCAGTTAAACTAAATATATGAATATGACTCCCTTTGCACAGAAGCAAAGGGAGTTTTTGCATACATGCGCAAAGGATATGATTACGCGCGCAACGAACGCGGAACTGCGCTGCTGCGATAAAAATAGCTTTCCCTAAGTTCAGGGAAAGCCGTAATTATTAATATAATAGATTAAACCGTTTGTAGCCGGTAAACTTATCTTTCCAATAAACGGACTCCAATGAAGAAATTTCGACTTTCTTCGTACCTGCATGAATAAAGTCACCATTACCTAAATAAATCCCAGCGTGAGAAATACCGCTGCGGTATGTATTTTCGAAAAAGACTAAATCGCCTATTTTTGGCTCGTCCACATCGGAAGAATTCGTATACATGCTTATTGTGTCGAACCTAGGTATGTCGAGTCCAGCGGCTTGATAGACATAATAGATGAATCCGCTACAATCAAATCCCTCTGTTGTCACACCTGCCCAAGCATAGGGAGTATCGAGAAGGGGAAGTGATACCTCAATTGTTGCGAGTAATATTTTTTCGGCAGCGGGAGACAGTTTTTCTGCGTTACCATTGGTAGTGCTGGTGTTCTTCCATGAATTAGTAGAAGAGGTCGTAGCAGCATCTTTTTTAGGCGGCGCGGTCACGTTATCTTTGGCAGGAGGTAGATTAGCTGTTTTCCCAGAGATGTTCAATTTCTGATCGATTTTAATCATATCGGATGTAAGATTATTGAAGCTTTTTAACTCGTCCACTGACAATTTGTGTTGCGAAGCAATTTTCCATAACGTATCGCCGGTTTTGACGGTATATGATTCAGTTGCGGCGTCTGCACTCCCTGTTGCGATAAATGTCGCAAGGGCAGCTGTTGCTAACATCGAAAAAGCTTTCTTTTTCATGTAGATTCTCCTTCCAACGACAAATAGTTCTATGACTCTATTCTATCGGCTTTAGAGTCATAGGACAATACTCTGATAAATTACATTTGTGTTACAAAGATGCTTATCATAGACTTACTTCTATTGATTACATTGAATGAAAGAATCTGTTATCCGTTAGCCTTAAAGTTCGGGACAAGTGCTTATTTTTTAATTAGAAACGTGCTGTTTCGTACTTGTCAAGAATACTAAATAAAGTTATACTTCTATTAACCAGTGGTCAAGGAGGAGTGGAAACATGTCATCTCATAAATCAACATCTCAAGAATTAACAAAAGAGATGATTGTGCAACAGGCTCGTACCTTGTTCGTTGAAAAAGGTTTTCATGATGTTTCTATGCGAAGTATTGCTAAGCAGGTTGGCTGTACGCATGGTGCACTGTATTACCATTTTAAAAATAAAGTAGAATTATTTAATGCAATTGTCAAAGTTGATTTTACTGAACTGAACATTCTTTTAGAAGATACTGTTCAAGGTCCTGGAGAAGATGTAGTAAAGCTTAAAAATGTATTTCTTTGCTTTATCCAATTCGGCTTAAATAATCAAAGCCAATATGAATTCATGTTTGTCGCAAGATATGCTGAAGTAGATAGTCTATCGCAAGAGGCAGCCTTCCTTAGCTATCAAAAATTTGCCGAGTCGGTGCAAGCTTTGTCGAGCAGCAGGCTTGCGGTAAAAGATGTATGGTCTGCATTTTTAGCGCTTCATGGATTTGTTGTCCATCATCGTGGATTTGTTAAGAACTTTAAGGAAGCAAAAGTGTCAGCTGAATCGCATGTGGAGTTTATTCTAAAAGGCCTGTGCAATTAAGTGGCTGCTCTATATCAACTATTGATGTAGAGCATGACACTATTTTTTAAAATAGCTATTGACCAGTGGTTAACAAAAAGGGAGGAATGTATATGAAAAAGGCATTAGTATTAGGCGCATCAGGTGGAATGGGGTATGCATTGGTGAAGGAATTGGTTTCACGTGGGGTCGAAGTCGTTGCATTTGCTAGGAGAGAAGACAAGTTGAAGATGCTTTTCGGCCAGCAACAAAACGTGAAAATCTATGCGGGAGATGCATTAGTGGAAGGAGAAGTATCACGAGCGGCCCAAGGGGTAGACGTAATTTTTCATGCTATCAATTTCCCCTACCAGGTCTGGAATACGACACATCTTTTATGTACGGACATTGTGATTCGTGTTGCGGAAAAACAGCAAGCGAAAATTGCACTAGTCGATAATATATATGCATATGGCGCACAACATAATGAAAAGGTTATGGAGGATACAATGAAGGAGCCACACACGAAAAAAGGGAAAATTCGTTTAGCGATGGAGAACAAATTGAAAGCAAGTCATGTTCCTTCGTTGATCGTTCATTTCCCAGATTTTTATGGACCATTTGCAGAGAGTACGATGCTCTATGAAACACTCAAAAATGTCGTTCAGCATAAATCAGCAAATTTTGTTGGAAGCACTCACGTAGCAAGAGAATTTGTATATACCTTCGATGGTGCGAAGGCCATGGTAGAGCTTGCCCTTCGAGAGAATACTTACAATCAAAATTGGAACATCCCAGCGGTCTACCCGATAACAGGTGAGGAACTGATCAAGATTATACGTGAAGAAACTGGGTATCAAAAATCTATTCGACCAGTATCCAAAACAATGATTCGCTTCATCGGAATGTTTCAGCCGTTCATGAGAGAAGTGGTAGAAATGATGTATTTAACAGAAACACCGGTTATTCTAAGTGGTCAGAAATATGAAGCTGAAATTGGAGCGGTGCCTGCAACATCCTATCAGGAGGGAATAAAGGCAACGTTGGGGTGGATGATGGGACCGGATCTAAAGGTAAGTAATGAGCGTGAAGTTACACCTCAATAGATTGAAGTATAGCTCATATTGAATTTGCTTTGTTATAACAGAAAAACCGGCCTCCTTATTAAACGGAAGCCGGTTTTCTCAAACTAAAAAATAGCATTACGACAACTTAAATCGATTCACAACCTCTTGTAGCTCTTGCGCAATGGTGTGCATATGATTCGTAGAATCTGCGACGCGTTCAAGCTCACCTTGCTGTGCCGCCGCAGAAGCACTAACTTGTTCAGCAGAGGCAGCAGTTTGTTCTGAAATGGCGGCAACGCTTTGAACAGCTAGTAACGCCTGGTCTTTATGTTCCATCATATCTGCAAGCTTAGTAGCTAACTCGTCGATAGATTCTCCCATTTGCTGTGCCAGCTCTGCATTCTGGACAAAGGAAGATTCTGTGCTCGTTACAGACTGATTTTGGTCCTCCATCAATTGAATATTGGCCGTAATGACCTCAACTGTTTGTTGAGATTCGAGTAGAATCTCTTGAACTGTTTGCTGAATGACGTCCGTTTCGGAGCGCGATTGCTCAGCTAACTTTCGTACTTCTTCCGCTACGACCGCAAAGCCTTTACCATGTTCGCCGGCACGTGCAGCTTCAATACTGGCATTGAGTGCCAGCAAATTTGTTTGTGCAGTAATGCCATGAATAGACGCAATGACTTGGTTAATGTCTGTTATTTTCGCCGTTAGCGTTTCAATTTGTAGCTGTACTTTTGCATTCATTTCATTCGTAGCAGCATTGTGTTCGCGTAGCCTTCGTACTTCTGTCATACCAATTTCGGTCGACTCACCTGTTTGCTTGGACAAATCGTTCATGTTAGTGGATAGAACAGCGAGTGAATCCATTTGGTCAGATAGGTCGAAAATGCGTCCGCTTGTTTCTTCTGTATCCTCCGATTGCTTGGATGCACCGTGTGCAATTTCGTCAGTTGCCAGTGATACTTCCTGACTCGAAGCCACAATTTCTTCAAACACCTCATGTACCTGACTGGATGACTGGTTAAGTTGAGTAGCAGAGTCCAAGACGGTATGAATGGCATCATTGGTCTGTTGTAGCATATGGTTATAGGCTAGCGCAACCGCGCCAATTTCATCGGATTGAATATATTTTTCATCGACATTTTTCGTCAAATCACCAGCGGCTGCCGTTTCAATGGAATCACGTAAATATGCAAGCGGCTTTAATTGCTTAAAGATGAACCAAAAAGTAGCGGTCGACATAGCCGCGACCATGACGATTGCAGAAATGATGGTTAAGAATAAAATAGCATTATACGTTTCCAATACTTTTGATTTCGGTACAACGGTTTGCACAGCCCACGTATCGGAAATATCATGCAGTACTACAGGTGCAAATACGTTAAAGGAGTTTTCATTTAGCCGATTAGAATCGACGTAGAGAGTTGAAATATCACCTGTATGGAGTGTATTTTTAATAGCATCCCAATCTAAGGTATCCCGCATATTTGTGCCGTTCAATTCCTCATTTAGGCTGTTGGCCGTTAAAAATCCTGCCTCTGTAATAATGCTGGCATATCCGCCTTCCGGTTCAATCGTGTTGACTAAGTCATTTAAAAAATCAATAGACAGATCTGTTGTCAGCACACCGAAAAAAGTACCCGACTTCGTGATCAATGGTACAGAAATCGTTGTCATAGGAACGATTTCACCACCGGCACTATAATCATAAGGCTCTGTTAAAATAGCCCGCTTGTCCTTTTTGGGAATCAAGTACCAATCTCCTTCACCTTCAATCTCATAGTCACTAAGCCCTTCGACATGAATCAAGTCTCCATCTTTATAAAGATAAGGAATAAAGCGCTGTGCCCGATCGACTAGATTACTATTGACAGAAGGTTCAATTGGAATGGAGCCCTTTTCAAAAATCGCAGCCATTCCCATAGCATCTTCGTGGTTTGCTAAATTATTTTCAATGACACTAATGATTTCGTTGGCAGTCAAATTACCTTGTGCCTGTAAGGTTTCAAAAATATGTTTTGTTGTATGGAGCATTTCATTCGTTTTTTTCAATCGGTCACTCATCATAGAAGCATATAATTCAGTATTACTAATTGCGGCCTCCTCGGCATCTTGAATACTTTGTTTATGTAAAATCGCACTTGTGACGATTGTATAGGCTGTAAATAAAACCAAGAATAGACCGATGATCAATGCGGATAATTTCCGGGCAATTTGATTTGTTTTTTTCATTTGCAAAACCCGCCTTTTTTCAATTTTACTTTCAGTATACAGGATTCGACTTGTTACGACAATCACGAAATAGTTCAAAATACTTAATGGTTATTTTGGAATAGGTACAACATCATGTTGTCGAATGAAAAACCGGCTTCCCTTGTTAGTAGAAGCCGGTTCACTTTATTTAAAACGAATACTGTTTCAATAATCCTTCAAGTTTTAATGCAAGGCCCATATTACCTTTTACTTTGAGTTTGCCCATCATAAAGGCAGCGGTTGAATTCAAATTGCCTGCCAATAACTTCTTGAAATCTTTGACACTCATCGTAAGTGCACAATCGACTTCGCCTGGATCTCCGGAGATTGTCTTCGACTTGCCGTCTGTCAGTTTCAATCCGAATAATCCGCCGTCCTCACCAGATAAGTCGAATGAATAGGAGACGTTCATCCCCTCAATCGGCCCTGTTTCCTCGTTCAATTTTACATCGATTTCATACCAAATATCAGTCATCTGCATTGTCCCAAAATCAATTGCCATCCTGTATCCCTCCAAAATGAATATTCATTCATTATAGCATCTTTTGGAATCGGATGCCGAAAGTTCTGAAAACTAAACCCGTTTTTTAAACAGCGGTCTGAGGAAGACACCGATGAGTGCTCCGACAATTGCTGGAACGAGCCAGCCAATCTGCTGTTCATAGAGCGGGAGATGGGAAAGTATCGATGTAACAGGCTTGATATCGATACCAGCCCCGCGTAATCCGTCAAAAACACTAACGAATGTAGTTGCGACAAGCGCAAAAATATAGACAATTGGTTGCCTGTCAAACCATTTGTCGATGAACGACATAAGCATTAGTACAATAGCAAGTGGGTATACCATAAGCAGGACTGGAACTGAGAATGAAATCAGTTGTGTCAATCCAACGTTAGCCACCAATGCGCTGAAGCCTGCAAAGATGAAGACAAAGGTCTTATAGGAATACTGCGGCAGCAATTGTACAAAAAATTGAGCACAGGCAGAGACTAGACCAATGGATGTTGTCAAACAGGCGAAAATGATGGTCAATGCTAGGATAGTCGTTCCAAAAGAACCAAACATGACGGTAGATGCAAGTGCAAGCACTGCGCCCCCATTATCTTGTAGTCCAATGGCATCAACGCTCGTCGCTCCGATAAATCCGAGTGATATGTAGACCAGTGCGAGTCCAGCAGCAGCGACAACCCCGGCAATGGCCATCGCTTTCATAATCGCAGGTCGTTCGGTCACGCCTTCTGCTTTTAGCGCGTTAATGACGACAATACCGAAGACAAGTGCGGCAATGACATCCATAGTTAAATAGCCCTCAACAAAGCTACGGAAAAATGGACTTGTTACATATTCGCCTTGTGCCTGTCCGATGTTCCCCATCGGCGATACAACACTTTTCACAGCTAGTGCCCCAATTACAAGGAATAAGATAGGTGTTAGTATTTTACCAATGCGATCGACAAGTTTCGCAGGATTTAGCGCAAGTGCCAGTGTGATGATGAAGAAGACGATGGTAAATACGGCAAGTGGCCAGCCTGCACTCGAAACACTAGCAGGTAGAAATGGGACAATCCCAATTTCATAGGAAACTGTTGCTGTTCGAGGAATACCGAAAAACGGACCGATGGCCATATAGATGACCAATGTGAAAATAATACCAAAAGTAGGGTTCACTCGTGAAGCGATTGTTTGCAAGCTACCGCCCGAATAGGCAATCGCCAGCACAGCTACAAGAGGTAAGCCTACACCAGTAATGAGAAAACCCACCATCGAAATCCATAGTTCTTCTCCGGCCATTTGTCCAAGAAGTGGTGGAAAAATGATATTACCCGCACCAAGGAACAAAGCGAAGAGCATAAGTCCAATGATGAAGTTTTTTTGCATAGACAATTAGATTGCAACTCCTTGAAGTAATTAATGTAACGAAATGCACCATCTTTCATTATAACTGAAAAGTAGGGGAATCGTCTAAACAAAGTTATTGATACAATAGATATAGGTCATTTAAATAATTTTTTCTGAAATAGTAGTTCTATTTATCTAGATATAATTGAGAGATATGCTATAATTTAGAGTGTAAATAAAAATGTGACAAAATTCCATCTTTTGTGACAATGAATTCATTATAATTAAGTAAATATGCTGGTTGGGAGTGGAAAAGATTGAAGACGATTCGTGCGAAAATATGGTCCGGTTTTGGTTTAGTAATTGTACTAGTAGTTATGTTGGCGTTATATGGAGCCACGGGCATTAAAAGTCTTGTTGCATCATCTAGCGATCTAACGAATGAGCAATTACCTATGCTTATTACAGATTCACGACTTACTTTAAATATAGCTGAACGGGTTGCTATGTCTAGGGGGTATATGTTGTACGGAGATACGAAGTATCTTGATGAGTTCAACCGTTTAACTGAAGCAAGTAAAATACTTCAGGATGAACTTGAAAAGACTACTAAATCTGAAGAAGTGGGGCGTTTGATTGCGGCGAGTATTGAGTGGAGGCAAGTATTGGTGGAGCAAGTATTTCCAGCCGTTAAAGCAAGAAAAAATCTGGAGGCTGGACGAATAGATCGTGAAATTGCGGAGCCACTTGCGCATGAAATAATGGAAGGCTTCAATGCGCTTGCTACAGAGCGACAAGATTTTATAGTAGCTGATAGTATGAGCAATACCAAATATGGTGAAACAACACAAATTATAAACATTGTCATTGCAATTTTAGTTATTTTGCTTGCAGTTATCATTAGTTTTTTTATGGCGCGAAGTATTTCACGGCCAGTAGTAATGGTTTCGCAGCGAATGGAACGAATGGCAGAAGGGATTTTAAACGATCCTCCTCTTCAAACGAAGTTAAAAGACGAGGTGGGGCAGCAAGTCCATTCCATCAATAAAATGAGAGAAGCGATGCAAAATATTTTGATTGATACGCTTGCTATTTCCCGTCAAGTGAATGGTAGAGGTATAGAGTTGACTGAAACGTCTGCGATTGTTAGTGACTCGACCAATCAAATTGCTGCAACGATGGAACAGCTTGCTGCAGGGTCAGAAGCACAGGCGAATACTGCTTCAAATATGGCTGAAATGGTCGGAGTCGTTTTTGAAGATATTCAACATGCCAATGAAGCAGGGGAGCAAGTGGTTGCATCTTCACGAGCCATCTTGGAGAGAACAGCAAGCGGTAATGACATGATGGAGAGCTCCGTTCAACAAATGAATACCATTTACGGGGTAGTTAATGACTCTGTTGAAACGATTAAACAGTTAGATAATCAGACGAAAGAGATTTCAACACTCGTCACAGTCATCAGTGAAATTGCAGGGCAAACGAACTTACTTGCACTTAACGCAGCAATCGAGGCAGCACGCGCGGGAGAGCATGGCAAAGGATTTGCTGTTGTAGCTGACGAAGTGAAGAAACTTGCAGAACAGGTTGCTGATTCTGTTAGTGAAATTACAACAATCGTTAATAACGTGCAGGAAGGATCCTCAAGTGCTGTCACAGCACTTGAAGGTGGTTACACAAGCGTTACAGACGGCAAACAAAAAGTGCTTGATACCGGCATCGTATTTGAGGAGATTTCAGAGCTAGTGACAACAATGAATGAACAGACGAGCGTCATGTCCAAAGATCTTCATCACCTCGAAGAAATTGGCAGTAAATTGACGGAAGGCGTGACGGAAGTTGCCTCAATCGCTGAAGAATCGGCTGCGGGCGTGCAGCAAACAACAGCATCTGCTGAGCACTCCTCCCATCAGGTTGAAGCAATGAGAGAAGGCGTGACGGAGCTATCTAATCTTGCCAACGAACTGGAAGTATCAGTCAAGCGATTTGCTATCGAATAACGATAAAAAATATAGGTATCTTCATATATTTGCAGAAAAGGTAGTGCTGTAATCGAATTAGATGAGTAGCTACCTTTTCAGAATAGACTGCTCGAAATATTCCGAGATGCTGTTTCGCTTTTTTCTCCCTATAGAAAAAAGGCGAAACAGTGCAAATATAGTAGGCGATAGAGCCGTAATCTGTTGAATTACTCATCGGATTACGGCTTTTCAATATATCTAGATTAGATGGGTTGTCCGGGTAACATACTATGTGTAAAATAGTAAATGAGGAATTCAATGGGAGGTTTTTTGACAGTGGAACAAGTTCAATTTATGCGTAATCTTATTATTGAAACGCCTTCAGTGCCGGGCAATTTTGCCAAGGTGGCCATGGCGATTGGTCAATTAGAAGGTGATATAGGGGATATCCAGACGATTAAGGTAGGAACATTATCAACAATACGTGATATTGCCGTTCAATGTTTGAATGAAAGGCATTTGTTGACAATCGTTGAGGCGATAAATGAGATAGGAGAAGGAATCAGTGTTCACGCTGTGACAGATGATGTCTTGCAAGCGCATGAGGGCGGTAAAATCCATATGAAAGGGCGATTTGAAATCCGTTCATTGGGAGATTTACGCCGCGTCTATACACCAGGCGTTGCAAACGTTTGTGAAGTCATTAAGAACGATCCAGAGCAAGCAAGATACTTTACGGGCATTTCAAATACTGTTGCGATTGTGACAGATGGGACTGCAATTCTAGGTCTTGGTAATATCGGACCAGTAGCGGGCATGCCAGTCATGGAAGGTAAGGCTGTCTTATTCGATCAATTTGCGGGTATAAGTGGCATTCCAATTTTACTGGATACAAGTGATCCCGATCAGGTTGTTGAAACAGTGAAGCATATCCATAAAAGCTTTGGTGGCATTTTACTTGAAGACATTGGATCACCACATTGCTTTGAGATTGAAGAACGCTTGAAAGCTGAGCTGTCTATTCCAGTTATGCATGATGACCAGCATGGTACGGCTGTCGTGACACTGGCTTCTGTCCTATCTGCTTGTAAGCAATCAGGCGTGGAGCTTGCTGATTCGGTTGTTGGACAAATTGGTTTAGGTGCCGCTGGACTTGCTATCAGCCGTATGCTCATGGCTTACGGTGTGAAAGAGATGCGCGGTATTGACCGCAATGTAGAAGCATGCGAGCGACTGGTTCAACATGGTGGAACCGTCTTAGATTCGTTAGACGAACTCATGAAGACATGCGATATTATTGTGGCGACAACAGGTGTTGCCGGGCTTATCAAGCCAGAAATGGTACGTAAAGGACAGATTATCCTGGCATTATCTAATCCGAATGCTGAAATTACACCAGAAGAGGCGCTGAAAGCAGGCGCAGCATTTGCAGCAGATGGTCGTTTGGTCAATAATATTCTAGGCTTCCCAGGTATTTTCCGGGGTGCCCTCAATGCCTATGCGAAAGAAATCACTTACCCAATGCTGATTGCAGCAGCACTAGCTATCGTCGATAGTACAAAGCCGGGCGATCTTGTTCCGCACCCACTTGACCCGAACGTCCACCAAAACGTAGCAGCAGCAGTGGAGCGTGTAGCGAACGACGGTAATTAATCCTTTTTACCACGTCTATTGATAGAACCTTTACTTGAATACATCACAGACAAACAAAGACTTGAAAACTCCCTTTTTTACTAGGTCATTTCCGGTTCGCTTTCGGCTAACTATTCAAGACATAATTACCGAGGAAGAATGGGGGTAGTGAGAAATGACTTCGTCATTCCTCGCCACCCCTTTTTCGGTCATCTTGTTCTGAATAGTTACCTGTCGCGTACCTGCAATGTTTAAGTGATAAATGCAGTTGCTTGGAAAGAAAAGAATAGATGACTTTCTATAGTGTGTAAGTGCCCGAAGATGCAATTTCGGGCACACTTGCACATTATACAAGTTATCCCTGCTTTACTTTTAGCGAGCCTTATAGAAAATGACACACCTAAAATAATAATAGAAGAGACCATGGTAAAAGCTTAGGTCGCCAAAATTGTATCTTTGGCGGCCTTCTCCAGTTAAGAAGTCCCTCTATTCCCTCATTCGCAAAAACATTAGCACTTCGTGTACAAGTGTTTTTCGTGAGCGACGGATGAACGACCACCATATGATTACCGAAAAAAATGTATAGGGATGCGGTGAAGTCGCATCCCTATACATAAAACATCCCGGTAATTGTTTAGAAGTCGTTCAATCCAAAGCAAAACCAAATGCGACTGAACATAGAACATCTAGTATTTGATTAAGCTTGGTTAATCAACAGGCGTACCTGTTGAAATAGTTACCTACCAATCGGCCAATCGAATGGAATTGAGCCTGGGGGTGAATATTTCAGAATATCGATAACTGGAATTGTGTATGCGAACAAGATAAGCGCAATCGTAATACCAATCCATAAATACCAGTTTTCAAGAAACTTCGGTGTAGGTTGTGCATCTTCTGATTCTTGTGCAATCGGATATTCTTCAACGCCACGTGGTGCAAAGAATGTGAGTTGGATAAAAATGTGAATCATCAAGAGAATACCGATGAAAAGAATTGTTCCGCCAACTGCTTGTGAAACTTGATAACTAATCCAAGTGGCTACCTGTTCGCCGCCAGCATATTCGGAAAAATTAGAACGACGTGGTCCGCCTAGCAATCCCTGGATATGCATAGAAGTAGACATAATCGTCATACCAATTGTCCAAACAAATGTCTGAATAATTCCGAGTTTATTTAACTTCGGCGTTAGTCTTCTGCCTGTTAAATGTGGAACAAGCCAGTACGTAATTCCGAAAAATGTTAAAATAACTGTTGTTGCCGCAGTTAAGTGGAAGTGACCTGTTACCCAAATTGTATTATGGATAAGTGCATTCATTTGATAGGATGCATTGACAATACCGCCCGCACCACCTGGAATGAATGCAACCATTCCGATGAATGGAGCAAGAAAACGTACATCTTTCCACGGTAATTTCTTAAACCAGCCAAAAAGACTAGTAAATCCTTTTTTACGACCCGTTTCTTCAAATGTAGCGAAAATGGAGAACGCAGTCATAAGTGATGGAATGATCACCATAAATGTCAAGACAACTTGGATGAATTTCCACGTAGGATCGATACCAGGTTCGGTGAGCTGATGGTGGAATCCTACCGGAATTGAGAACATTAGTAATAGAATAAAAGCTAATCGAGCAAGTGAATCACTGAATAACTTTCCACCGATAATTTTTGGGATAATTGCATACCAAGCCATATAAGCAGGAAGCAACCAGAAATAGACAAGTGGGTGTCCGAAATACCAGAACAATGTACGGCTTAATAAGACATTAATCGTTTCAGAGTAGCCGAGTGACCATGGAATGAACTGGATTAGAACTGATGATGCAACCCCAAGAGAAGCGATGAACCACATAATCATATTGATGGTAACCATAAATGCAAGCAAAGGTGATTTTTCACCTTTATGTGCTTTTTTCCATACATAAAGCTGGCGGAAGTTGACGAATGCCGCAACCCAGCTACCTACAATCACAAGTGCAAGGCCAATATAAAACGCTGGATGTGCACGTAGTGGTGCATAAAATGTGTATAGAACAGAAGCCTCACCAACAAGAATCGTAGTAGCAGCCATAACTGTTCCGATAACCATTATCCAGAAGGAGAACCATGCAACCTTCATCTGCTTGTTGGAAATACCAACTGTTTTCCCCATAAGTGAGAATTGGAAGCCGATGATGAAAAACGTTGTAAGAACAAGACCGAGAATGACGCCGTGTACAGTTAGAATAGTATAGTAATCGATATTGAATGGTAATGTATACTTACCGGAGCGGACGAATGTTTGTAAGAGCCCCATTAAACCACCGATGAGCAATGCTGTATACGTAACGTACATAAAGGACATGTATAACTTAGATTCTTTTTTAGATAGTTTTAATTCCGTTGTTGCCATTACTCATACACCTCCACTGTTCCGTACATCAGGTGGTGACCGATGCCGCAGTATTCGTTACAAACAATCGTGAATTCACCGGCATTTTTCGCAACAGCCTCATAGCGGCTTATATGTCCCGGTTCGACCATCATATTGACGTTTGTACCAGCAACATTAAAGCCATGTACAACATCTGTTGTTGTGATTTGATAGAGGACAGAAGATCCTTTTGGTACGCGAATCGTTTTAACAGCGTTACCGTCTGCATCGACTCCCATATTATAGTTAAATGCAGAAGCAACGATATTGACGATATATTTACCGTCTGCTACTTCATGAAGACCGAGGTTTTCGGGCTTAAAAGCATCATGTGCCTCGACATTCTGCGGATCAATTTTTTCGAAATGGCTTTGTGGATGTGTGCCTTTCCAGAATGCGGCAAATCCTATAATAGCCAAAAATAGTGCGAGTGAACCTACTCCGAAAGTAAGCCAAATTTTTTCATACTTGTGTAAATGCATGCGTTACCCTCCTGACATAGTCATTATCTAGATAGAAATAGTGCGTACAGCCCGAACCAAGATACAAGAATGAAGACACCTATTAACATGACAGCAATAAAAGTTCCTTTCAAACTAACTTCAGATTCACTATGACTGGACTGTTGTTGCTTTGGAGTTCCTTTCCCCATTGTTACACCCCCTCTTCATGATGAAGTAGTTCGTCATACTTTTATCATAGTCAAATGGTGAAATACGGGAATTAGGGAAAACCCTATGTCTAATGGAATGTGGAGAATGTTCACAGTTTGTTCACCCCCTCTTCATAGTTCCGACATAATAGTACGAATCATAAGAAAACCGCATTCCCTGGGTGGAATGCGGTTTTGTATATATAATAGAAGTGTAGTGGCAGCGCCTATAACTGTTTATGCTCCTCTTTTTCGTGTGAATCATGAATCCAGACAAGTGTCGTTGTGCACTGTTTACCTTCAATTCGTGTTCTTTGTTTGTCTCTTTGGATAGGTTCATAATCTCCGGCAGCTGGATCGAAATGGTCACTTTTGAAGTATCTGTTTAGTGGGTGTCGCCATTCACTAAATGCTTCAAAATGACCATTCGTTATCAATCCAGTCAGGCCGTATGTTTCATGAAAGACCTCTTTCACTTCACCCGCCTCCATTTTACTCTGTCCTTCTTCTTATATTCCCTTTTTCTATCACTATAAACCACTAGTAAGACAATTATATTTCATAATGTAGATTAATGACATGTTATGTAACGGATTTGTTACAGGAATGTAATGTAGAGAGTGTTTAAAACATGTTAAGGTTGTTTCAGATAGTTTTTCAGATAAAATAATCCATTGGGGGAACATATGAAGCTTATAGTTAAGACGCAAAAATCAATTGTAATTATTGCAATGACATTTCTGTTATTCGCCGTTTCTTTCACTGGACAGGCTGAAGCTTCATCAGTATCAGCCGACATTACGAAAACCGCTACAAGTTTAATAGGTGTTAAGTACAGCTATGGTGGTACAACTACAAGCGGCTTTGACTGCTCAGGCTATGTTAGTTACGTTTTCAAAGAACATGGCGTTAGTCTTGCACGTTCTTCATCCGGTATGTACGGATCAGGAGTAGCTGTTAACAAAGCAGATTTAGAAGTAGGCGACCTTGTATTTTTCAATACAACAGGTAAAGGTGTTTCACATGTAGGTATATACATAGGTGATGGTGAATTCGCACATGCTTCAACTTCAAAAGGTGTACGGGTAGATAAGTTAAATGACCCTTACTATTGGGGCGACCGTTACATAGGCGCTAAACGTGTCTTAAATTCAGTTGCTTCAGCTAACTAAAATAATAATATGCACAACACCGGGTGTCCTATAAGGGAGACTCGGTGTTTTAATCTTTATAAAGATAGTGAAGGAAATGATTAGACAAAAGGCTCCATACTAAGTCGGTGTTCGGACTTAGTATGGAGCCTTTTGTTTGTCTAATTAAGCATTTTGCTGTGGAACACGGACTGTCCAGCGGGACAAGTCTGGTTCTGCCTTTTGTATCAATTCCTGTGGATAGATAAATGTCCATGGTTTAGATGTGTTTGCTTTTACCGATAGCGGATTGAGTGCAAACGAGCCACTCGCAACAAGATCACCAGCTGCATCGATTAGTTCAAGGGGAAGCTTTTCGATATTAATTTGCTTTGAGTGACCATTTCGGATGAAAACAGAAGCTGCTATGCCGCCATCTTCTTGCTGTTTTACTTGGAACCCACTAATATTTACTTCACGGGGTTTCAATTTAGGGAGACCTTCGACTACTTTCGTAAGTCCTTCTTTTTGCTCGTCTGTCAAACCATCTTCCCATACTTGGTCCAATTCAAGTTTATGTGGCACCATCGATTGGACATTGAATGCTAATTTCCAGTTTTCTGTCGGTGGTTGTTCTGCAAAGATATTTTCTTTTGTAAAGACGAATACCCATGGTCTTGCACTACGGGCCGGAATATTACCAAGTTCTTCTAAGTTGAATTCATCTGATGCAAGTGTTTTCCCTTCAGCATCAAGTAGCATGAGTTCGACTGATCCAACCGAAATTTCCTGATCCAGTGAAGAACGGAAAAATGCTTTAACGAGCCAGCTACCATTGGCTGGTTCAACGTCAATGTCGATCCCTGATAGGGAAATCTGGTTTGGCTTAAGTGGTTCAAGTTCATTGGAAAGGAAGCGGAAGACATAATCCTGCTCCTGTGGCACATCCCATTCCGGGTGAAGGGAGAGTGTTGTTTCCACCTCATCCGTATTCGTTGTTTTATCTACGCCTTCAATGATTTCATCAGAACCGACTGTACTATCTGAGCCTTTTTTTTCAGCTTGTTTAAAAAAAGAGAAAAGTTTCATTGTTGTACCTCCTGTTGTTCTGTAAGCATTTTTGTAAAGCCGATCACTTCGGAAGCGATATTGCGACGTAATTTTTGGTAATGACGACCGAATAACTCGAGTCCTTCACGCTGGTAAATACGCATCGGGTCTTCCTGTCCATAAGAACGTAATCCAATACCTTCTTTAAGGCGCGTCATGACTTCCAAGTGCTTCACCCACATCGTGTCAATATGGGCTAGCATGACTTGTGGAATCATCTGGGTGACCTGTGCGTTCTCTTCGAATGAATCAATATAGGCCAGTAAATTATTTAGCGGCTCTTCATAAAATTTCAGAATGTCCGATGTTTTTTCAAGTGTGCGTGGAATAGCGATTGGCTCCAGCAGTAGACTATTCATCGTTCTTTCAATCCGCTCGAAATCCCAGTTATCAGAAGTGTCCTCCTCAGGACAACTATCGTAAACGACAAATTCTACTGTTTCAGTAAGCATCGTTTTTAACTGTTCCAGAACGCCTTCGCCGCCAATTACTTTATCGCGCAACGAATAGACAACTTCCCGTTGATCATTAATAACATCGTCAAGTTTTAAGTTGTATTCTCGCATCGAATAGTGAGCACCTTCAACAATCCGTTGTGTGCGTTCCGTTAGTTCATCAACTTCTGGATTTTGGACAAGTCCATTTTCGTCAGTTATTACCTTTTTGAGAAACTTTTCAATTTCTTCTTTGGCAAAACGTTTAAACATATCATCCTCTAGAGATAAGAAGAAACGGCTTTCACCATGGTCGCCTTGACGTCCTGAACGACCTCGGAGCTGGTTATCGATGCGACGATTTTCGTGCTTTTCTGTACCGAGTACGAATAGCCCGCCATTTTCTTCGACACCTTCACCAAGTACGATATCTGTTCCGCGCCCTGCCATATTTGTTGCAACGGTAATGTGTCCAAGTTGTCCAGCCTGAGAAATAAGTTCCACTTCTTGCTCAACACTTTTGGCATTGAGTAAGTTGAAGTTAAGCTTATGTTTTTTCAGGTATTCGACAACTTTTTCTGATTGTAAAATAGATGTTGTACCAACAAGGACAGGTTGTCCCTTTTTGTGGCGTGCAGCGACTTCTAGTGCCATAGCCTTATACTTTTGGTCAATTGTTTCATAGACTTGGTCAGGTGAATCAATACGTGCGCGTGGGCGGTTTGTTGGAATTTGAATAACAGTCATCCCGTACACTTCATTGAATTCTTTTTCTTGCGTTTTCGCAGTACCAGTCATCCCACAAAGCTGTGGGTACATGCGGAAATAGTTTTGAATCGTAATTTGCGCCTGTGCTTTGTTTTCATCAGTGATAGGCAGACCTTCTTTTGCTTCAATCGCCTGATGAAGGCCGTCAGAAAGTGTACGACCGTCCATGATGCGCCCTGTGAACATATCTACGAGTTCAATCTTTTCTTCTCGTACAATATAGTCAACATCGCGTTCAAAAATGACATAAGCACGAACGGCTTGAATCATATAATGATAGAGCGTTTGGTGTTCTAACTCATATAAATTGTCGATGCCAAATGCTTTTTCAACTTTTTCAATACCCGTATCGGTTAGTGAAGTGGCTTTCGTTTCATCATCGAAATCGAAATCGACCCCTTGTTTAAAGCGTTTTGCAAGACGTGCAGCAATATAATGAAGATCCGCATCCGCTTGCATTTTACCCGCTACAATTAACGGTGTCTTTGCTTCGTCAACGAGTATACTATCTACTTCATCAATGATGGCAAAATGGTAGGGACGCTGAACTTGTTGTGCGACTTGCTGTGCCATATTATCACGCAAATAATCAAAACCAAATTCGGTTCCGACTCCGTACGTAATATCCGCATTATAGGCAGCTTGTTTGGCAGGTCCTTGCATCATCGGTACGTTCAATCCAACCGTTAGACCAAGAAAACGATGAATTTGTCCAATCTGTTCGTAGTCACGCTTAGCAAGGTAGTCGTTCACAGTAATGACGTGGACACCTTTTCCTTCGAGTGCGCGCACATAGGAAGGGAGGGAGGCAACAAGTGTTTTACCCTCACCAGTTGGCATTTCAGCGATGTTACCTTCTGTTAGGACGAGCCCACCGATTAGCTGTACATCAAAATGACGCATGTTGAGTATTCTTTTTGAAGCTTCACGAACAACAGCGAAAGCATCTGGAGTGATGGATTGAACTGTTTCGCCCGATTGGATTCTTTCTTTAAATATGTCTGTCATATTTGTAAGTTGTTCGTCCGACATCACTTCGTATGTGGATTCTAATTTATTTATTTGTTGAACAATCTTTCGGTATTTCCGAAGTTGTTTTTCGCTCGTTTGATTTGAACGTTTGAATATTGATAGCATGAATGAACGCTCCTTTTTTCTATCCTTTAAAGGACCCCTTCCTATTTTATCAAAAAGAATGGTAAATGACTACCTTAAGCTGATATTTACATATATAAGGCAAAGGGAAACAATGCCCAATTGAACTAAATGGACAGGATAGGGTGAGGAGGAAGAGGGAAAGATAAGACCAATGGGGAAGTGCAACAAGGAAGTTAATTGATTAGTAGTATGCTTTTTATATTCAAACATGCTATAATACTGTTGATTTGATAAATTAACGATTTGTCTTCATCCAGCAGAAGACATTCCACCTCTATATGTGGCGGGATGAATGCGGTTTGATTTCCTGTGCAGGATGTGTTCAATCCCTGCTGTATGAAGACAAAGCCTCCGGCGGATGTCATGGATTTTTTTAGGTGAGGTTTTCGAGCCTGCACGAAAAAAATCCGGACGTAATTACGCCGGGGCGTAATTAATTATAGGGAGGAAGGACATGTTATTCCTTGCAATGGCTGCTGCTTTTGTAGCCTCCATATTATTGACTCCACTCGTCATAAAATTCGCAATCCGAATTGGTGCGGTGGATCATCCGAATTACCGGAAAGTACATGCATCCGTTATGCCGCGTATAGGTGGTCTTGCGATATTTGGTGCATTTCTGATTGGCTACTTCATATTAAGACCAGTAGATGATGATGGACATTCTACTGCCATTCTCATCGGTGCCCTCATCATTATTGTGACGGGATTCTTGGATGATATGTTTGAAATTACTGCGAAAATAAAACTTGCCGGCCAACTGACAGCAGCTTTTGTTGTTGTAATCTGGGGCGGTTTACAAATCGAAGTTATCAATGTACCTTTTACTGAACTACAGGTCAATTTTGGTTATTTAAGTATTCCTATCACAATCATTTGGATTATTGGTATTACAAATGCCATTAACTTAATCGATGGCTTGGATGGACTGGCTGCCGGTGTATCGACAATTGCACTGATTACCATTACAGTCATGGCCATGATCATGGGGAACGTGTTTGTTGCTGCAACGGCAGCAATTCTTGCAGCAAGCTCATTCGGATTTTTGTTTTATAACTTCCATCCGGCCAAAATTTTCATGGGGGATACAGGATCATTATTCTTGGGCTTCATGATATCGGTGTTAGCTTTGCTAGGATTTAAAAACGTTGCGGTTGTATCACTCATTATCCCAATTATTATGTTAGGTGTTCCAATTTCTGATACTTTTTTCGCGATTGTTCGCCGTATACGTACAAAACAACCAATTATGGCGCCAGATAAATCGCATTTACATCACTGTTTACTACGTGTAGGTTTTTCTCATAGGCAAACAGTGTTAGTGATTTATGGAATCGCTATTTTATTCGGTGTTGCGGCAATCCTCTTTTCACAAGCAACGGTATGGGGGGCCATTTTACTCATCGTTGTGATGCTCATTACAATTGAGTTATTTGTTGAAGTCATTGGTCTTGCAGGTACGAACTACCGCCCATTGTTGAATCTGGTTCGCATGATAGGAAAATAAATAATAATCCGACCTCTACCTAGCTCATTCAGGTAGTATGGTCGGATTTTTTTTATTTATGAGTAGGGAAAGTAACAAAAAAATACCAGGCACATGGCCTGGTATTTTTGATTGTTTAGGGAATAGAGATTTCGCGTCTAGGCTCCAGCGCCTAGGGCGACAGGCGCTTGCGCTTTTGTTTTTATTCATTATAAAAATCCTCGGAAGCTTCATCAGCTGCTGAGCCGGTTAAGTTTGTACGACCATCCGTTAGGTTAGATGAATTAGGAATGAGCTCTAGATGTGCTTGTAATAGCTGTTTTACTTCAGCCAAATCAGTTTCATCGAGTTTCCAATAATAAGTACCTGTCGACATATCGTCATAGCCTTTCAAGCTAATGGTGTCGACTTGTGGCAAGCCCCCTTTGGCATACTCCAAGAACGATTTCATTTCATCAAACGTCATATCCGTCTTCATATTGTCACCGAGCGCTTCAATGACATCACCATACTTCGTAATCGACTTAACAGAGACGGCCTCTTTCATGATCGATTGCAAAATCATTTGCTGACGTTTACCACGTTCGACATCTGTATCGAGTTTACGTGTTCTGGCGAGTGCAAGTGCGTGACGACCATCTAAGTGCTGTAGCCCTTTTTTTAGATGGATGGTATTCTTATCATTCTCATCTTTTTCAATTCGATTGTATGGGACCTCGGCTTCAATTCCACCAAGTGCATCGACTACGTCAATAAAAGCATTAAAATTCATTTTTACGTAGTAATCTACCGGAACGTCGAATAACTCTTCAATGGTATCGATTGTTGCACTCGTTCCACCAAATGCATGGGCGTGTGTAATCTTATCCTTATAGCCTACTTTGGGGATATGTACATAAGAATCCCGCGGAATACTAACAAGTTTCACAGATTTATCTTCCTGATTTAATGTAGCGAAAAGTAATGCATCTGATCGACTGTTGCTATCACCTTGTTTGCGCTGATCACTATCATCAACACCGATGAATAGAATGGATACATTGTCCTGTTTGGGTTCTACCTTTGCTTCGCGAACCTCAGGTTTCACTCTTTCAGGAATAGGCTCATATGCATTTTCCACTACATTAGCTGCTTTTTTTTGTAATGAGGCGCCGTAAGCTACAACGACGATAAAAAGTGATAGCGTAAGCAAAATTGAAACTTTCATAGCTAGCCGCTTCTTACTAGTCGACTTTTTTTGTTTTTTATAGTCTTTTCTTTTCATTCAAACTTCCTCCGGAATCGGCTATGCGACAACTTCTTTTTTCCATAGCTGATCATATAAGTCACAGAAATTTGTCATTTGTTACAAACATGACAGAGTTACGAGATACCGAGTACTTGCAGCCGAAAAACTACAACCTTTCCTATTATACTATTTATTTTGCAAAACGTATACTATTTCAAGTGTCGAATTCGAGAAATTCGCTAGAAAGTGACAGAATATTAGCTTGACCATTTGTTAGTTCCGTCATCCATACTGTGAATGGATCTACCTCGGTGACTGGTACATACATAAAAAGATTGACACCATCTGCATAGGTAATTTCTTTTAGTGGATAGGGAGATTGTCTCACTTCGTTCTCGACTTTCCCAAGCCATGTATAATCGATGGTCACTTTCATTGCCTGGTGAAGTTTCCGTAAGACCGTGCCCGTAGAGGCAATTCCCTCCGTTGTTGCGCGGCCATATGCGCGAATTAGTCCACCGCCACCTAGCTTGATACCTCCAAAATAGCGTGTCACAACGACAACTGTATCTTTTAAGCCTTGTTTTTTTAGTACTTCCAGCATGGGAAACCCTGCCGTGCCAGACGGTTCACCGTCGTCATTCGCTTTTTGAATATTGTCATGCTCACCAATCAGATACGCCGAACAATTATGAGTTGCTGTGTGATGCATTTTTTTGATTTCTTGAATGAAATCGATTGCCTCCTGTTCTGTTTCTGCACGCTTCACATAAGTAAGAAATTTTGATTTTTGGATAATCAATTCATTTTCACCATAATTTTTCACTGTGTAATAATCTGCTCGCATTTGCGACACCTCCATCACTTGTAATACAATTATAATATCTAATGGCTCTTATGATGATATACTAAATGAAGTGTGTAAGGAATTCATCATACTTACAACACTTTTATAACACTATTTATATTATTGCATGATTTTCCAGGCGGGAGGAAAATAGAATGAAGGAAAATACAATCGACATCCAAACGCTTGAAACCATCTTCAATAGTATGGTCCGTGTCATGGATCAATCAAAGAACGATATCTTTATTATAAGTGAACAGAGTCGCAAAAGCTTTGAAGACATGCAAAATGAGCTAGCCGAGGTCAAGGCTGATATTTCCCGGGTAATAACAGAAGGTGATTATTTGGAAGGTATGACGCGCCATTCTCGTACACGGCTTGCTGATGTTTCAAAGAACTTTACGAATTATTCAGAGACACAGGTCAGAGAATCTTATGAGGTAGCGAATGATTTACTTGTTAGATTATCCATTAATCAGATGGAGGAGAAGCAGTTACGCATTCGCCGAGATGAATTAGATAGGCGCCTTAAGGCTCTTCTAGAGACGATTGAAAGGGCTAATCATCTTGTCAATCAAGTGACAACGGTCATTAACTATTTGAATATGGATTTAAAAGATGTTGGAGAAGCTTTGGAAACAGCCAGACATAAACAGGAATTTGGTATCCGTATCATTCAGGCGCAAGAAGAGGAGCGCAAAAGGATTTCACGTGATATTCATGATGGGCCTGCACAAATGTTAGCGAATGTGATGATTCGTTCTGGGTTGATTGAAAAGACATTTAATGAAAAAGGACCAGAACTAGCCTTGCTTGAACTGACAGATCTGAAAGAGATGGTGAGGGGGGCACTTTATGAGGTCCGTCGAATCATTTATGATCTTCGTCCAATGGCGCTTGACGATCTTGGTTTGATTCCGACGCTAAAAAAATATTTATCGACAGTAGAGGAATATGAGCAAGATATTGAAATTCATTTTCAAAATAATGGACAAGAACACCGTTTTAAATCAGATTATGAGGTGTCAATTTTCCGCTTGGTGCAGGAATCGGTATCAAATGCACTAAAACATGGAGAATCGAAGGATATTTGGGTGAAAATAGAATGGCTTCGCGATATAATGAATATTATCATCAAGGACAGCGGACGAGGGTTCGATCAAAATGAAGTGAGAGATAAATCGTTTGGTTTGATTGGAATGCGAGAACGGATAGAATTGCTGAAAGGTGATATGACAATTACCTCAACAATTGGGAATGGTACAACAATCTATTTCCGGATTCCACTGCGAAATGAACTAATTGTTGACTAGATGTAATGGGAGGAAATGAACATGACGAAAATTTTAATTGTAGATGATCACCAATTATTCCGTGAAGGGGTAAAGAGAATTCTTGATTTTGAAGATTCTTTTGAGGTTGTTGCCGAAGGAGATGACGGTAGCGAAGTAAAAGGACTCTATGCACAATTTGAACCTGATGTTGTTCTGATGGATATTAATATGCCACGTATGAACGGTGTCGAAGCAACGGAAGAACTGATTAAAGACTATCCAGATGCAAAGGTGATCATGCTGTCGATTCATGATGATGAATCCTACGTGTCACATGCATTGAAAACAGGAGCACTTGGCTATATGCTAAAAGAAATGGATGCGGATGCGATTGTTCAAGCGATTAAAGTTGTCGCAACAGGCGGTTCGTACCTACACCCAAAAGTGACACATAATCTCGTTAGCGAATTTCGTCGCTTGAGCGAACGCGAGCATAAGGGATCATTCCAACAAAATGATATCCGCCGACCTTTCCACCTGCTAACAAAACGCGAGTGTGAAGTGTTGCAGCTATTAACAGATGGACAAAGTAACCGGACAATCGGTGAAACGCTGTTCATCTCCGAGAAGACGGTCAAAAACCACGTTTCAAGTATTTTGCAAAAAATGGCTGTTAACGACCGTACACAAGCGGTTGTCACAGCAATTAAAAATGGTTGGGTGGAAGTAAAGTAATTCAAGTAATTTAAATTCAGTTGAGAGGGCCTTCCATTTGGAGGAGCCCTTTCATTCTGTATTTTTCTAAGGAGGAAGAAAATGAAGAAAATAGTTGCTTTTACAATGCTGTCAATGCTATTACTGTTGGGTGCGTGTAGTAATAAAGATGAGGGAACAGTTTCTAACACAGGCTCGGCCGATGATGGAGAAACAGTAGCAGGATTTGGGACAATCGATCATGGTGTAGATGATAAGCAAGTAGGTTTCAACATGATGGGTGGCTCAATTGAAGAAGCTGTGGGTATACCAACAGAAGAGAAAGACCAAGTTTTATCTGCATTCAATATGTATATCGATACATTAAATGAACAAGACATAGATGGACATTTGGCTATGCTTTCAAAAAATGCTTATGATATTGAGGAAGAACGTATTTTCATGGAAGAGCAGTTTAGCGAGTACGCTTTGAATTATGAAGTATCGAATGTCACAATTGTTAAGTATTCCGATGAGGAAGCCCAAGTATATGCAAATATGAAGATGTCGTATAAACAATTGTCCACCGGCCTAGAAACAAATCCAAGCGGTCGTCAAGTGACTGTGTTTATGAAGGAAGATGGCGAGTGGAAAGTATCATCCGTGCACCATATTCCTGATGGACCAAAAGAATGAATAGATTGATGACTCCTGGCTATAGTGGCTCGGAGTCTTTTTTTGCGCAAAATCACGCCTGTTGATTTACCAAAAAGTAACTTAATCAAACACTAGGTACTCTGTGTATAGTAGCTTTGGTTTCGCTTTAGATTGAACGACTTCTATACGATTACCGAGCTATGTTTTATGTATAGGGATGCGACTTTGCCGCATCCCTATACATTTTTCCGGTAATCGTATGGTGGTCGTTCATCCAGCGCTCTCCAAAAACACTTATACACAAAGCGCTACTGCTTTTAGGGAAGAAAGAATAGCTGGCTTTTTACGTGGATAAAAGCCGCCAAAGATACAATTTTGGCGACTGAAGTTTTTACCATGGCCCTTCTCACTGTTATTTTAGGAAGTATCACATTCTTATAAAACTTGCTAAAAGTAAAGTGGGAACATCTTATACAACGTGCAAGAGTGCCCGAAATTGCATCTTCGGGCACTTACCCCCTATAGAAAGTCATCTATTCTTTTCTTTTCAAGCAGCTGCATTTTTCACTTGAACGTTGTAGGTACGCGACAGGCAACTATTCGCAACAGGATGACCGAAAAAGATGTGTCTAGCAATGACAAAGTCATTGCTAGACACATCTGTAACTCCGGTAATAATGTAGCAAATATGTTGCCGAAAGCGGACCGGAAATAGTCCAATGAAAAAGGTGGTTTCCAAGCCTTTACTTACCTGTGATTTATGCAATTAAATGGTTAATCAACAGACGTGTTCGTAAAGTTATCAAAATACCCTTGGATAAAGACAATCGGCGTCCCTTTATCTCCGCTGCCTGATGTTAGGTCAGAGAGAGAGCCAATGAGGTCTGTTAGTTTACGTGGTGTTGTCCCTTGCGCTTCCATTGAACCAGTGAGGTCCTCATCTTTGTTATCGATGAATTCCGAGATCGCTTTGTTTAGCTCCTCACCGCGTAAGTTTGCAAAGTTGTTGTCTGCTAAATATTTTAATTTTACTTCGTTTGGCTTACCTGCAAGTCCAGGTGTGTAAGCAGGAGAAACGACTGGATCAGCGAGTTCCCAAATCTTGCCGACTGGATCTTTGAATGCGCCATCTCCGTAGACCATGACTTCCACTACTTTACCTGTTTTCTCAAGTAACATACGTTGAATATTGTCAACGACTGGTTGGCAGTCACGTGGGAACAGCTTAACGCCGTCATCCGTTGATTTGTTTGAACCAAGCAGACCGTATTCTTCGTTATAGCCGCTACCGTCTACTGATTCTGATAAAATATCATCCAGCGTGTACACTTTTTCAGCGCCGTTTTCTTCTAGGATACGCTTTGTACGGAAACGTGTGTGAATATCACATGTTAAAACGTTCTTCGTATATTGTAAAATTGTTTTTGGTTTTTGAGAGAAGATAATCTCACATTCAACACCGAATTCTGCAGCTAATGATTTGTAGTAGTCAATATAGTCGACGCCTGTGAATGTGTGCTTTTGGTAGCCAAAATGTTGGCGGAATTCTTGCTCTGTGAGTACATCCGTCCATGGGTTAATGCCTTTTTCGTCAAGAAGATCCAGGCTGATCAGGTGGTTACCGACTTCATCAGATGGATAGCTCAGCATGACGATAATTTTCTTAGCCCCTTTGGCGATACCACGAAGACAGTTTGCAAAACGATTTCGGCTTAAAATTGGGAAAATGACACCGATTGTGTCGTCTCCGAATTTAGCGTGAATATCTTTGGCAATATGATCGATGGTTGCATAGTTCCCTTGCGCGCGGGCAACGATAGATTCTGTAATGGAAACAATATCTTTATCATTAATTTGAAAGCCTTCAACCTCCGAGGCTTTTAATACACTTTCTACAACGATGTCTTCGATATTGTCCCCCTGATTGATAATAGGACAACGTAGGCCTCTCGCAACTGTTCCAACTACTCTTCCCAATAGAATCGCTCCTTAGCATTATAAAGTCTATTTACCGAAGCAAGACAAGCCACGGCGGATATTATCATTATCTAACTATCTACTTGTAATATACATCAGTCTAATGGTATAAGTAAAATTAATATATCGAATGATAGGTATAAGGGGTGCTTATGTGGTAAGTAAACTAGATTTATATAAAGTTTTTTGTCAAGTAGCCATGAGTAAAAGTTTTTCCAAGGCAGCAAAAGAGCTGTATATGACACAACCAGCGGTCAGCCAATCCGTTATGCAGCTAGAAAAAGAATTGGCTACACGCCTTTTTAATCGAACACCTAGGGGCGTGTCTTTAACAAATGAAGGTAGCCTGCTATTTGAATATGCTAATTCGGCCATTAACTTATTGCGTGTTGGAGAAGAAAAAATTTTAGAGTTTAAGAATTTAACGGCAGGCGAATTAAAAATTGGTGTAGGTGATACCATTTCAAGGTACTTTTTACTGCCTTTTTTAGAGTTTTTTCATAATGGTTACCCCAATATTAAGTTTAAAATTATTAATGGAACAACCGTGGAGCTCTGTACGACGTTAAAATCAGGTGGGGTAGATATTGCAATTTGTAACTTGCCCATTGATGACCATACATTGGAAGTAAGACCTTGTTTTGATGTCCAGGATACGTTTGTTTACGGAGAAAAGTTTAAAAAGATATTAGCAAAGCCATTAAGTCTGGATGAATTAGTGAAATTGCCTTTAATATTTCTTGAACCACAATCAAATTCAAGAAAATATGTAGAGGACTTTATGATAGCACGTGGTATACAGTTTTCACCAGAATTTGAATTAGGTTCACATGAACTATTATTAGAGTTTGCGAAAATCAATTTAGGCATTGCTTGCGTGACGAAAGAATTTTCCCAAGAGTATTTAACAAATGGGTTGTTATCTGAAGTCCAACTGCTCGAAGAGATCCCTAAAAGGAGTATTGGTGTATGCTTTTTGAAAAGTGTACCGCTATCACCAGCTTCTACACGGTTTGTAGAGATTTTGGAGAATAAGCGGTTTTGATCTTATCGTAAGACATCCGTCGGATTCTAGTTAAAAATACGAAGACGTATGAAAATGAAGAGGTAGCTAATCTATTACGACAAGCAGGAGACAACTATGCAGAAAAAAATATTTAAACAAAAATTAAATAGATTAGATGGAATTGCGTTGGTGTTGACGGCTGTACTGACGGCGGTTGCTGGTGAATTTAAAGTGATTCCTTTCAATGGTGAGGTGTTCCGTTTTGGATTGGGGAGTATCGCCTACTTTTTGTTGATTTTGATTAGAACGCCGAAGTCTTTTATACAAACGGGGTTTGTAACGGGGGTAACAGTCGTTTGCTTTCGTCTCTTCGGGGATATGATGCTCGATGAATTTCAGTTATCGATCAGTTTAAAAAATCACTTGCCATCTTTTATGTTTTATTTTCTATTCGCATGTGGGTTAAGTATCATTAATATAGAGAAGTATAAAACGTTCCCATTGCTTTTAGGTACTTGGGGTGTGATATTAGAGTTTGTCGGAAATGGTGCGGAGTTTCTACTGCGGGATTGGCTATTACACCGTGAGGGATTAGGTTTACGGGATTGGACATTGATTGGCGGAGTGGCGCTATTTCGCAGTTACTTTGTTGTAGGCTTGTACAGCTCCATTACCATTTCAGAGCAAAAGAAGCGCGTACAAGAAATGCTTGGTGTTGGTTCCGAATTGTATGCAGAAACACTGTATTTACAAAAGTCGATGAATCATATTGAACAAATTACAGCGTCGAGCCATGACTTATATCGGAAATTAAAAAAGCAAAACCTGCAGGAGTTAAGTGTACAAGCATTGGCGATTACACAGGAAATCCATGAAGTAAAAAAGGATTCACAACGTATTTTATCGGGACTTACGAAAATTACAACCGAAAAAAGAAATGACGTATTTTTACTTTCTGATTTACTTGGCTTCGTTGTGACAGCCAATAAAAAATACAGTGAGCTATTAAAAAAGAATATTACTTTTCATTTGTCAGTATCCATTGAATTTGAAACGGACCAACATATCCCACTGCTCGCGTTGTTGAATAATCTTATGGCCAACGCAGTTGAATCTATTAAGGATATGGGCGAGATTCATTTTGAACTATATGAGGACGCAGGATGTGTTTGTATACAGATTAAGGATACCGGCAAAGGCATTCCAATTGAGGATGTTCCGATCATTTTTGAGCCGGGCTATACAACAAAGTTTAATGACCAGGGTGCTGCTGCGACGGGAATCGGCCTGTCTCATGTGAAGGAAATTATTCAGACATTGGAAGGCGAGATTCAAATTGAAGTACCGGAACAAGGAACGATTTTTCACATTTCGATTCCGTTTCATATCATTCGAAAGTGAGTTGATTAACACTGCGTTATTTTATAGTGGATGATGACATGGCCAGTCGTAGAATGCTGGAGAAAGTTATTACAGAAGGAGAGCTCGGCATTGTCGTTGGTAAGGCTGAAAGTGGTGTGAAGGCTCTTTCTTCCATTCTTTCATTGCAGCCTGATATTGTGTTGATTGATTTACTCATGCCGGGGCTGGATGGTATTGAAACGATGGAACAATTGAAGGGGCAAGGTTTCCCTGGGCAATTCATCATGATTTCTCAAATTGTCAATAAAGAAATGGTAGAAGAAGCTTATGAACAAGGTGTGGAATTTTTTATTCATAAACCGATAAACCGTGTGGAAGTACAGAGCATTTTAAAAAAGACTGCGGAAAAATTTCGTTTACAAGCTTCGTTAATGGCAATTCGAGAGTCATTAGCCCATATAGGGACGACTACTCAAGCACCAAGACCACGAAGTGTGAAAGAAGTTGTTTTAGCGATTTTGAACGATATGGGGATTATTGGGGAAGTGGGCAGCGACGATATCGTTATGATCATTGAGATTCTAATGAGCCGAAGAGATAAGGGAGCACAGTTACCGCCGTTAAAAGAGTTATATGAAGCTGTTGCACGTAAAATAGGCAATGTAGATATTGCGAAAGAAAGCAAAGCGATTGAGCAACGAATTCGGAGAACGCTTCTTACGGCTGTTAATAATTTGGCATCGCTAGGGGTAGTGGATTATACGACTGCAGAGTTTGAGTATTATGCACCGCGTTATTTTGACTTTCAAGAAATACGGAGTCGAATGAAACAAATTGAAGAAAATCGCCATGAGCCCATAAAAGTGAAGATAAATAGCAAAAAATTTATTCAAGTATTGTATCTTGAAACAGAAGATAAATTCATGCAGTCATAAGTGGCTGACACGTTAATAATGGTTATGTAGATGATTGTCTCGTTTGAAATGCTGAATTATTTTTTGTCGGATTTCGTCGGATTCGATAAGTTATCCGTAATATATTCTATAAACCAATTTCGAACTTAGGAAAGCGGTTACATTGGGATATAAGAGGTGATTTTTTGATGAAGAAAAAGTTTAAATTTACTTTAGCATATCAAATACTCGCAGGACTATTTTTAGGAATTGCGATAGGGGCCATTTTTTACGGAAATCCTGCAGTGGAAACCTATTTACAGCCATTAGGTACGATTTTTATCAATATGATTAAAATGATTGTTGTTCCGATTATCGTTTCAACATTAATTGTTGGCGTTGCTGGAACTGGAGATATCAAGCAACTAGGTAAACTCGGCGGGAAAACACTGCTTTACTTTGAAATTGTTACGACAATCGCGATTATTGTGGGTTTGTTAGCAGCAAATATTTTCAAGCCAGGTGTGGGCATCGATATGTCCGAGCTTACGAAGGGTGATATTTCACAATACGTTCAAACGACTGAAGAAGTGCAGGATAGGGGCATTATGGATATCGTTGTTGGTATTGTACCAACAAATATTATTCAATCGATGGGCGAAGGCGATATGTTGGCAATCATCTTTTTCTCTGTTCTGTTTGGTTTAGGAATTGCAGCGATTGGTGATCGAGGAAAGCCAGTGTTGGCATTTTTCCAAGGAACTGCGGACGCCATGTTCTGGGTTACAAATTTGATTATGAAATTTGCACCGATTGGTGTATTTGCACTCATTGGTGTCACCGTCTCGAAATTTGGTTTGAAATCATTAATACCACTTGGGAAGTTGGCCATACTCGTTTATGCAACGATGGCATTCTTTATTATTGTTGTCTTAGGTGTTATTGCGAAAATGGCAGGTACGAGTGTTTTCCGTCTGATGAAAGTGTTGAAAGACGAATTAATCTTGGCTTACTCGACATCAAGTTCAGAAACGGTGTTGCCAAAAGTTATGCAAAAGATGGAGAAGTTCGGTTGTCCGAAAGATATCGTCTCCTTTGTCATTCCGACCGGGTACTCGTTTAACTTGGACGGATCGACTTTGTATCAGGCATTAGCCGCGATTTTCATTGCGCAAATGTATGGTATTGAATTGAGCCTTACACAGCAAATTACGTTAATGTTAGTTTTAATGGTGACGTCAAAAGGAATTGCGGGTGTCCCAGGCGTTTCGTTCGTCGTTCTACTTGCGACGTTGGGAACTGTCGGTATTCCACTTGAAGGCCTTGCGTTCGTGGCGGGAATTGACCGGATCCTAGATATGGCACGTACGGTTGTGAACGTTGTCGGTAACTCGCTGGCGACGGTCGTCATATCGAAGTGGGAAGGGCGCTTTGAATCTGAGAAAGAGGAGAAATACTTTACTTCTACTGAAGAAAGACTGGCATGATACAAGACAGGCAGTTTCGCAACCTTTTGAGGTGTGGAACTGCCTTTATTTATGTCGAATATGGTGCAATGGTGGTAATTTCCACTTTTTTGATGAATTACTGTTAGAATAATAACATAATTATAATCAAGAGGTGAGCACGTGGAGTCGACTACTGAAAAGATATTGTCCCTCAGAAATGTAACGATGGATTATGGCGGGAAACGGGTGTTAAATGGTGTCAATTTGGAAGTAGCTAAAGGGCAAATTATTGGCTATATTGGTCCTAATGGTGCGGGGAAGAGTACGACTGTTAAAATTATGCTGGGGCTTATTGATACGTATCAGGGGAAGGTAGAGATTTTTGGTCAAGATATTGCTTCGGGTGAACCTTCTTACAAACGAAAAATCGGTTATGTTCCGGAAAATGCAGAGGCTTATGATAATTTGACTGCGAGTGAGTATTTGATTTTTACAGCTGAGCTTTATGGAATGAGTCGGGAGCATGCGGAAGAAAAAGCGGCAAAGCTCATGCATGAATTTGACTTGGGCGACGTCATGAATACGAGGCTATCCTCATTTTCAAAAGGAATGAAGCAGAAAGTTTTAATCATTTCGAGCCTACTGCACGATCCTGTTTTATTATTTTTAGATGAACCGTTAAGTGGGTTAGATGCCAATAGTATGATGGTGATTCAGGAGATATTGGCACAGCTCGCAGCGCAAGGGAAAACGATTTTTTATTCGTCACATATTATGGATTTAGTCGAGAAGATTAGTAATCGTATTGTTTTACTTGTGAAGGGTGAGATTGTAGCGGATGGTAGCTTTGAGGAGTTACAGGAAATGAGTGATGAAGGAACACTTGCGGAGATATTCAATCAATTGACTGGATTTACGGATCATAAAAGTAGGGCAGAGAAGTTTGTGTCGATTGTGCGAGGGGAAAATGCGCATGCGTGACTTCCAATCATTGAAGTTTCTAGCTCTATTTAAACCTCTATTTAAGGGGCTCGGCATTGACTACGAGGCTATGGAAAAAATATTGCGTATCAAGCTGACGATGGACGAACGAAGGGTACCGACAATCTTTAATGATGCCAGAAAAAAGAAGGATGGCAATCAGTTTCTGAAATCACTGTGGATATACGGATTATATGGGCTGATGCTCATTCCGTTTATGCTGATAGGTGATCATTATATTTTTCAAATGAGCATTGTCTTTGGCATGATTATGTTCATACTCATGACGTCGATGATTGCCGATTTTTCGTCTGTACTGCTTGATGTGAGAGACAAAAGTATTTTACATACGAAACCGATTAGTGGGAAAACCATTAGTGCAGCTAAAATTGTGCATGTCATGATTTATATGTCTTTCATTACAGGTGCATTTGTTGCGATTCCGCTTGTTGTGGGCCTGTTTAAGCATGGGCTTGTTTTTACGGCCATTTTTCTAGTTGAATTGCTATTAACGATGCTTCTGGTCGTCGTGTTCACTTCATTATTGTATTTGTTTGTTTTACGCTTTTTCGATGGTGAACGATTAAAGGATATTATTAACTACGTACAAATTCTACTATCTATTGGTGTGGTCGTTGGTTATCAAATACTCATTCGGTCATTTAGTTTGGTAGATTTGGATTTTACGTATCTATTTAGCTGGTGGCATTTGTTCATACCGCCAATGTGGTATGGCGCGCCTTTTGAATTGTTGTTAGCGGGTGATAGGGCTGCTTACATACTCATTTTCGTAGTCCTTGCAATCTGTATGCCGATTCTTGCGATCTATTGTTACGCTCGGCTCATGCCTTCTTTTGAACGGAATTTAGAGAAGTTAATGAGTGATACGAGAATAAGAAAGGAGAAAAGAAATTGGCTGAATGAGCTATGGTCGAGGATTACGTGCCGAAACAACGAGGAGAGAGTGTTCTTTCGTTTTGCTACGCTTATGATGAAGCAAGAAAGAGAATTTAAGCTAAAGGTATATCCTGTACTTGGCATGTCACTGGTCTTTCCATTTATTTTCATCCTAAGTGAATTGCGTGATCGAACATGGGCGGATATTGCGACAGGGAAAATGTTTCTTTTCATTTACTTCGGCAATTTAATGATTCCTAGCATTATTTTTATGCTGAAGTTTTCAAGTAGTTATAAAGGAAGTTGGCTGTTCAAGGCGGCGCCTATTCAGCATCAATCTGCTGCTTATAGCGGGGCATTAAAAGCTTACTTAGTGAAGTTGTATATGCCTATTTTTCTAGTGCTGAGTATTGCGTTTACTTGGATTTTCACAGTGAGAATCCTGCCTGATTTGTTGGCAGTTTTATTGGCTGGGATTGCTCAAACACTGATAACATATAAAATGATTAATGATGAGGAGTATCCATTTTCCAAGTCATTTGAATTTGCTCAGGATGCCGGAACAGCAAAAATGATGTTACTAAGTGTGGTGACAGGTGTGTTTGTCATTGGCCATCTGATTGCTACTAGCTTTGACTTTGGTATTTACATCTACATTGTTGTACTTTTGTTTGCTGTATTGCTAGGTTGGCGAAGGGTTTTTCCGCGAAAGACAAGGGAATCTAAACGAATACGAAGGAATGAGGTATAATGAACAAAGCGTAATTGAATAGAAAGGGATTGAATGTTTTGAAATTAATTGCGATTGATCTAGATGGTACATTATTATCGGAAAACGGTACGATTAGTGAAGCAAACAAAGAAGCCATTTTAGAGGTGCAAAAACAAGGAGATATCGTTGCAATATCTTCTGGACGTGCCTTGCCTGATGTGGAAGAAATTCTTCGACCTACGGGGATTGTATGTCCGATTATGACCGGAAATGGTGCTGTTTCTTATTATAAAGGGCAAGAGATTCAGCGTTTTTCAATTCCGACCCAAGTGGTTGAGGAAGTTGTTGGGATTCTCGAAAAGAGTGAGGTTCACTATGAGCTGTACACTGCACAAGGTATTTTCAATCGACTAGGCGGTAAGGAATTACTGGGGAAAGAGATTGAACAGGCCGCAGAAGAGCTTACGGGCTGGGTGGGTGAAATGATGCACCATTATCTCGATCATACATATGATTTGAATGAAACATTGTCTACGACAGCTTACCAAACCCCTGATATTGCACACTTGAATGTCTATAAGCTATTAGTGCTATCATTAGATGATGGTAAGTTAAGTCAGCTGCGTGAAGAGTTTGCCGGAAGAGACGATCTCTATGTCACTTCATCAGGAAGTATGAATTTGGAATTGGGTCATCCTGATGCGGGTAAAGGTAGTGCTTTACAGTTTATGGCTAACTATTTAGATATTCCTTTAGAAAATACGGTTGCCATTGGGGATAATTATAATGATATAACAATGTTTGAAGTTGCTGGGATAAGTATTGCAATGGGCAATGCGGAACAGCAGTTGAAAGAGATGAGTACGCATATTACGAAGCATCATAATGAAGATGGTGTCGCTTATGCTTTACGGACGTATATTTTACAGAAGTGATGTTAACATATATAAAATCCCCTTTGAGTATCATTCAGAGGGGATTTTAGTTTGTGTCATTAGACCTGCTATGGTAATTCATGATTATAGTAAGGTAATAAAGGAGCAGGATATCTATGAATGACAAAGACTACGATCGCTTGTTGCGCATCAAAACGGTGGGCACACGAGAGTGGCAAAATCAGTCGTCCCATTATAATCGTTATGAGGCAACGCCTTATTTGGCATTAGATGAATTATTCGATGACTATGAACTGGAAAGAACAGATGGGGTCGTAGATTTTGGCTGTGGTAAAGGGCGGCTGGCGTTTTACCTGCATAACCGTTTCCAAGTATCAGTGACAGGGATTGAAATGAGCGTGCAGCTGTATCAAGAGGCGCTTGAAAATCAGGCAAGTTATAGGGAGAAGACGAGGGGGAGCAATGACACTGTTCGTTTTGAATGTTGTCTGGCGGAGGACTATAAAGTAGAGTCGACGGACAACCGATTTTACTTTTTTAATCCATTTTCCATTCAGATCTTTAGGAAGGTTATTGATACGATTTTACGTTCAGTTGAGAAACAAAAGCGGGCAGTGGATATTGTCCTCTATTATCCAACGGCTGATTATATCCAGTTTCTTGAAAACAGAACACCTTTTGAATTGTTAAAAGAAGTGAAAGTTCCTGGACTTTATGACCGAAATGATAATGAGCGCTTTTTAGTATTTCGGTTGGGGGAAGGTGAATATGAACAGGCACAGTCTACCTAAACTGTGCCTGCCATCGTTATGCCTATCGATTGTTGCGTAAAAACTCTTCGACTTGTTCAGTAGAAAGTGGTTTGGAATACAGGTAGCCTTGTACTTCATCGCACTGTAATTGTTGTAAGAAGTGTTCTTGTTCAACTGTTTCAACACCTTCTGCAATGACCGTCAAATGTAGATTTTTTGCTAGGGTAATAATCGTTTTGATAACTGCCTGATCACCTGAATTGAGCCTTTGTATAAAGGCTTGGTCAATTTTTAAGTGGGTAATCGGAAATGTTGTTAAGTGGCTAAGTGAAAAGTAGCCGGTTCCAAAGTCATCAATACTGACACTTACACCAAGGTCTCTAAGCTGTCGAAGCGTGATTTCACAGTTTGCTTTGTCATATATCGTGCTCTCCGTGATATCCAAGTTAAGGCATTCGGTTTGTAGTCCGGTTTTGGCTACTATTTCTGTTAGCTGTGCGGCGAAAAGGGGTTGCTTAAACTCCTGAAAGGAAATATTCACACTTACTTTTAAGTGAGGAAAGCCAACCATCTGCCACTTTTTCATTTGTGCACATGCGGTTTCGAGCACCCACTGTCCAATCGGTATAATTAATCCTGTCTCTTCAGCGATGGGAATAAATCGAGAGGGAGCAATCGTCCCCAGTGTTGGATGTTGCCATCGAATAAGTGCTTCCAATCCAGTCAATGCCCCTGATTGTAAATTAAATAATGGTTGGTAATGAAGTTCAAATTGATTTTTCTTTAGCGCTTGCCGGAGCTCTGATTCAATCATCGTTTTCTCGATCATATCACGATGCAATTTCTCCGTGAAAAATTGAAAATTATTTTTGCCATTATCCTTTACTAAATACATGGCTGAATCAGCATTTGTCATTAACGTATCATAATCATTTCCGTCTTTCGGGAATAGGCTGATTCCGACACTTGAACTTACAAATATTTCATGATTATGAATGATAAAGGGTTTGGACATTTCTTCAACGATTCTTGAAGCCGCCGCTTCTGTTATAGAAGCTGGCGCGGAAGGTAATAAAATAACATACTCGTCTCCGCCAAGCCGCGCGACAATATCCTCTTTACGGACACAATGTCGAAGCCTTTCCCCGACTAAAATGAGTAGTTGATCCCCAATCGAATGTCCCATCGAATCATTAATGTTTTTAAAGCGATCAAGATCGATGAACATGATGGCAAATGTTTCATCTGCCTTTTCGGAGTGTTCAAGGACCTCGTTCACTTTCTTTTGGAATACACGTCGATTAGGTAAGCCAGTCAAATGGTCGTAATAGGCCATATGCTCAACTAGTTTTTCGGCCTCTTTATGCTTTGTAATGTCTGTTGCCGTACCGACAACTTCTATAACGGCATCATTTTCAAAAATGGGTGATAAGTAAATAAGAAATGTTTGATTAAGAAAAGGTAGTTCAAATTGTGTCGCTTTCCCTTGAAGTGCAGTCCTAAAATAATATGTGAATTGCTTGAGCTCATCTTCAGAATAGATATGTTGAAGTTGATTTGATGTAACGTTCTCCGCAGTAATGCCAAACTTTTCAGCTGTTTTTCCTTCGAAAAGTGTAAATATAATTTTATTATTTTGATTTACAGTATATTTGAAAATGGCATTTTGAAGATTCTTTACAGTTAGGCGAAAGTCATTTTTTAGAGCTATTTCAAGCGCTTGTTCTGCACTTTTTCTATCTGAGATATCTGTCCGGATGGCGATGTATTGATAGGGTTTTCCATCCGTATCTAGGAAAGGGACGATTGTCGTGCTTACCCAATATTCCTTGCCGTCCTTTGCCCGATTTTTAATTTCACCTTTCCAAATCTCCCCGCTGCTGATTGTTTGCCATAAATCTTTGAAAAAGCTTTTTGGATGAAAGTTTGAATTGACAATTCGGTGTGTTTGCCCAATTAGTTCCTGTGCTGTATACTTTGACAGTTTACAAAAGTTATCGTTGACGTATGAGATAACCCCTTGGCGATTAGTGACTGCAATTGCGGCAGACTGGTCAAGTGCATTTTCAATAGTTAGAAGCCTTTCAAGCGTTTGCTCGTATGATTCATTGGCAATCACTTTAGCTGTAATAGCAATATCTAAGGATATAAATTGAGTGATTTTTCCGTCCTCTCCATGTATGGGGAAAGTCGTTGCATATACCCAGTAAGGCGATTTGTCTTTAGCAAAGTTTTTCAGCTGTCGTTGCCATACTTTGTTTGTAGTAAATACCTTTTCCATCTCGGATACAAATTTTTCAGCTGTGTAGTCTGGATTTACTAATCCGTAATTTTGTCCAATCAGTTCTTCTTGACTGTATTTTGAAAGGTCGCAAAATAGTTGATTTACGTATGTGATGGTTCCGTTAGAATCAGTAATGGATATACAAAACGTCTCTTCTAACGGAAGTGAAATAGATGATATATCTTTAATTCCCGTCAGCATTATAAAACAATTCCTTCCTGTATCTATATGTTCAATCATTTTCAAACACATGGCAGTTTAAAAGGGATTAAATTACGATTTACTTTCAATGAAAAGTAATCACGGTTATGCATATTTCTTAATAATAACATTTAATATATAACTTATCTACTAGAGTGAGTTGGAAAACTAATCCTTTGGTAACGCTTTTAGACAAGGAGTGACGGAATTATAAACAATGCATCGCATTTTCAGCTTCATGCCAAGGGACTGGGTAACCTTTCCCTTTTGCAAGGAAAATGGAAATAGATGTGTACTCTGGATCTGCATCTTTGTTGTAATTAATCATATCGATGACTTGTGCTTCGTTATGACAACGATCATAGCCACCAAATTGTAGACTTAGTGTTCCTTTTCCATGGGTGAAGGAAGAGAAAGTGGCACTATAATTCATAAAAGTGGCAACGGGCACTCTTCCTTTGACCAGCACTTTATCACCCATTGTTTCGGGGGGCTCAAAATTTCCATGTGCTTGTTGGATGTCTGATAGGACACGGCCAATATGCTCTAAGGCTACTTTGACTTTATAATCGTAGTACGGTTCAAGTACTACACTTTTGGCTTGTTCTAATCCTTGCCGTAAAGCTCGATAGGTGGCCTCTCTAAAGTCTCCACCGGATGTATACTCATTATGTCCTCGTCCTGTCAGCAATGTGATTTTGACGTCGGTAAGGGCGGAGCCGGTTAGTAGTCCATGATGGTCGCGTTCAAATAGATGGTGACGGACTAGGTTTTGATTGCCGATGGACAGGTCATTGGCGTGACAGACATTGTCGAAGGAGATGCCACTATTTCGTTCCGCAGGTTCAATTTTTAAATGGACTTCTGCATAATGCCTGAGCGGCTCAAAATGGCCATAGCCGTTAACGGTTGTTTCGATCGTTTCTTTGTATAGAATTTTTGGTTCACCGAAAGAGACGGTGAATTGAAATCGTTCTTTGATAATTTCCTTCAATACCTCAAGTTGGATGACACCCATGACATGCACGTGAATTTCTTGAAAGTGTTCATCCCAAAAGACACGGAGGGAAGGGTCTTCGGCATCTAATAGATTGAAGCATCTTAATACTTCTTTGGTGTGGATGGATACATCAAAGATGACCTTTGATTTCAGCGTAGGAATTAAATCGAAGGTCACTTTTTCTTGTAGTGTCCCCACCCCGTCACCTATAGCTGCGTTTGTCAGGCCTGTCACTGCGAACAATTCACCAGCGTGCACGTGGTCAACGGCTTTGTATTTATATCCACTATAGACACGAATTTGGGTGATTTTCTCGGTATGCTCCCCATAATTAACTTCGTCCCGAACGCGCAGCGTACCTCCAAGTGATTTAAGGAACGTGACCCTGTTGCCGCTATCATCGTGTCGGATTTTATAGACCTGTGCGGCAAAGTCCTTGGCATCATCGTAGAAAGTCTCTGTTAGCGCATCAAGTTTCGTGAAAAATTCAATGATGCCGACGTCTTTTAGTGCGGAACCACTGGAGCAAGCGAAGACTTTATTGTCCCGAATCATAGTTTTTAGTGTTTGCAGCCATAGATCTTTGTCATAGCCAGACTCCATATAGGTTTCAAGCAGTGCTTCATCGCGTTCAGCAATAAATTCAATGAGCTCTTCCTGCATGATGCCTTCATGGAAAGCTGTTGTGAGATCGCAAACGTCTTCCGACAGATTTTCGCGAATTTCTTGCATGATCCTAGCTAGATCCGTTCCTTCACGATCGATTTTATTGATGAAGAAAAATGTAGGTACTTGGTGTTTACGTAGTAGCTGCCAGACGGTTTCAGTATGACCCTCTACACCGTCACTGGCGCTAATAATGATAATGGCATAGTCCATCACTTGAATGGCGCGTTCCATCTCTGGAGAAAAGTCGACATGTCCGGGTGTATCGATAATGGTATAGGTGGAATTGTTATACGAGATAACTGCTTGATCTGCGAAAACGGTAATGCCTCGCTCTTTTTCGATAGTGTGACTGTCGAGAAATGTGTCTTTATGGTCAACGCGTCCCCGCTGTTTAATGCTATTTGTATGATAAAGAAGTTGTTCTGAAAATGTTGTTTTTCCTGCGTCTACGTGTGCAAGAATACCAATTGTTTTATACATAATGCCACTCCGTTCTATTTCTTGCTGTTAGAAGTAGTATAGCAAATCTGAATCGGGTAGATGAGCGTTATGCAGTGGTATACTAAGAAGAGAAAATAAATGTTGAGGAGGTTTGGATTATGCAGTATTCAAAACCGAAGATGGAGCAGCTTGTGAAAAATGACGCGGAGCTGAAAAAGAGGCTGAGAGAAGTGATGAAAGAGCATGACTTGGAGAAAAGTTTTGCGTTAAAGGCGTTGTATCACTCTGTCGTCAAAGATGGCGGGATCTATCAGAAGGCATATCAGGAGCTTTAATACCTTTAGAAGCGTGTAGAGTGAAATGAGGCTCTTCACGCATTCTTTAAGTTATGCCCTGAGTAGTTACCAAGCGTGATGTGAAACATTATTATTTACAAATGAAATATACAGACACTTCATTTCCACATGGTCTATACATCAAAATAATAGAGGGAGAACTAAAGATAAAAAAACAGATGCACGGATTGGATAAGTTTCACGAAGAACAGTTCTCGGATGACTAATTTGCCTTCATAGCCGGATATACAGAAGTCGGAACGCCATATGGCATTACTTGGGAGGAAGCGGGTAATGCGGGAGGTAGATCTTGGCGATGAGGATATGCCTTTTTTATGTTTCTGCCCAGGAGAGTACGTTTAAAGAGGCAAAAGAAAAAGCCGCCCAAATGAACGGCTTCCTCTCTATGTTAATTCGTATTAAAATTCTCCCAATGTCGCCCCTAATAGAACAACGACAAATACTATATAAATAACCGCCAGCGCTAACCCGATAGCTGTCCAGATTAAATATGCTTTTGCAAACGTAGTTTTTGCAGACTTATCTCCAAATGCCCAAATAAAAAGCATTATTAGATTTACAATTGGTATTGCTAACAATAGTAACGTTACTACCCAATTTCCTACCGTCATTTCTGGGTACCTGTTATTCTGATACTGTTGTTGCCCCGTACTTTCATTTTGTAAACTAACCATTCTTAAATTTCCCCCTCATCTTAGTGTCCTAACATTTAATTATTAGATTGCTTTAATCTCTTCTGATACATTTTTTTACGTACCAGTTTAAGTAATTCCATCCTATTAGGATTGGATTATACTACATCTGTATTGTATACCAAGTTGTGGATTTATGTAACACCAAAATTATCATCGTCATTTTCCAATAGCCTTGAATACAGGTCCATTTTTTTCATTATCGCAAATATGGACAAGAAATCGATTGTCCTTCTCCTTATAATCAAGTCGAGGAGGAATAAAATGAATAGATTACAGACAAAAGATCCGTATCGAGTATACATTATTACTTGTTTCTTATCACAATTATTTTTCACATTTATCTTTACAGTAAATTTGTTATATCACGTGAAAATTGTAGGACTAAGTCCGCTACAGCTCGTATTAGTGGGAACTGTATTAGAACTATCTGTTTTCCTTTTTGAAATTCCAACTGGCGTTGTTTCGGATTTGAAAAGCCGGAAACTTTCCATCATCATTGGTTACTTTTTAATAGGAATCGGTTTTTTAGTCGAAGGATTGTTTCCGTTCTTCATCACTGTACTATTGGCTCAAGTGGCATGGGGGATAGGTTATACGTTTACAAGCGGTTCCCAGCAAGCCTGGATTGCGGATGAAATTGGCGAAGAGCGTGCTTCGTTAGCCTTTATAAGAGGTGCAAAGGCGGGGAATCTCGGGCAAGTTATTGCAATCCCATTAAGCATTTTAACAGGTTATTTTATGATTCATTTACCAATTATCATTGGCGGATTATGTATGATTGGGTTAGCGGTCTATTTAATCATTTTTATGAAAGAAGAAAACTTCAAACCATTCAAGAAAGCAGAAAGAACATCTGCGTGGGGAAGTATGAAGAGCAACATGGGCAAAATTATTTCGCACTCCAAAGCAAGTTTCATTATGAGAATGCTATTCCTTATTGCCTTGTTTGTTGGATTTTATAGTGAGGGCTTCGATCGTTTATGGATATCCCACTTTTTAGAGGTCTCCAATCTATCGAACTTGGCGGACGAACAATTGGTTATGGTAATGGGGGGTATTCAGTTTCTCATCGTGCTTGTTTCCTTTGTAGCACTTCATTGGATGAATCGAAGTGCTATCCATGGGAATCTTAGACATATTTATGTTTTCCTTTTTGTCGGAAGTGTATTGATTATCATCTCGTTGATAGGTTTTGCATTGTCATCCTATGTCATTGGTTTACTCGCTTTCTATATAGTTATCCAGGTGATAAGGCAAGTCATGTATCCATTGGAGGACATTTGGCTCAATAAAATCATTCCTGATTCCTCCACACGCGCAACCTTCTTTTCAGTAAAAGGCCAAGTAGATGCAATTGGTCAAATTGGCGGAGGTCCGGTTATTGGCGTTGTGGCATCAGGTTTTACAATAAAAACAGCAATCATTGTGAGTGCAATACTATTAACGCCTGTATTATTTTTATATAAGATAATTTTGAGACAATCCAAGGAATAAGTCACTCCTTGGATTTTTCTTTAATCGGCAAATAGATTTCCATATAAATTTTTTCATATTCCCAGTGATGGCAGTGTTCATCATAATATTCAAAGTCATAGCTTGTTTCATCGACTTCATAAAGCGATTCTGGAAGCCAATCTTCTAAAATGTATTGCCATGTCCCTTTTATGGAGGAGACAAATTGTTCAACTGTAACGAGTGGAGTTCTAAAAACAGCATAAGTTGTATCTGGAATTTGTAGCGCTGTCAGTCCAGTAGGTAACTGAACGTTTTGATCGTAATTGACTGCAAACAAATAAGTAAATCTGTCCTCTATGTCTTGACTGCTTAGATTGATACAATATTCCCCATGTTTTTCAGGAGTTAGGGCTTCATACAATGTGCTTTCGATTGCTTCATCTGAAGAAATTCTTTGATCCCAAAAGGCTGGGGCATCTCTTGTGTAGGAAATATTTTCTATAGTGCTTTCAAATGTTTTACCGGCAATATCGAAAGCGGGCCTCTGTACAATTTTCGGCTGCATGATAATGCCACCTACCCTTTTTTCACGGAGGCTTAATAGATTGAGTTTTTGGGGTAATGATATAGGACAATGAAATCGATATAGGCTTGGTGGACTACCAAAAACTTTTTTGAAAGCTTTTGTAAAGCCAGAATGTGTCTCAAAACCATAGTCCAAAGCGATTTGGATGACTTTTTTACCTTGTGCTAAATCGTATAATGCGTATTGCAATTTTCTTTTTAAGACATAATCCATAATGGTGTACCCGATATTTTTATCGAAAATTCGATAAAAATGATAAGGAGAATAGCCAACTAATTTAGCTAGTTCCTCAGGTTTGATGTCCTCTTTAATATGTACCTCGATATAATCGATGACTTGTTGTAGTAGTGGTAACTGTTGGATAGCTATCGCCTCTTTACTTCAAATAATTCTATTGGACTGTATTAACGCAATTCGCTGAAGGGTTTTGAATAAATATTATCATGGAAAGGGAAAACTGGAAATAAATAATGTGAAAAGTAATCGATTATAATCGATTTAATCGATAAATTAATGAGGAGGGCTAGAAATGTATGAGGAGAGTTCGGCAATTGAGTTGAAACGTCAGGTAACGGATGGGTTGAAAAAAGAAGTTATCGCCTTTATAAATACAAATGGTGGAACAATTGTTATTGGAGTGGAGGATGACGGTTCCGTGATAGGGCTTCCGCATGCACAGCAGGATCTTGAGTCGATTAGTAGCATGTTACGTGATAGCATCAAATCCGATGTGCTTGTGTATACACAGGCTGAAATAATATCGATAGAAGGGAAGGAAGTTATTGAAATTGAGATTGCCAGAGGAACTAGGAGACCTTATCATCTAGCTAGCAAAGGGATGAAGCCATCCGGTGTTTTTGTGCGTCATGGGACGACCGTAAATCCAGCATCAGACGAGGCAATCCGTAAGATGATTATGGAGTCGGATGGCACAAGTTTTGAAAATATACGTTGTATGAATCAAACTTTGGCATTTGATTATGCTGAGCGGTTGTTTACTGAAGAGGGATTGTCTTTTGGGCAAACACAGCAAAGGACGCTTGGGATTATGAATGAGGAAGGGTATTATACGAATCTTGGTTTACTGTTATCGGAGCAATGTGAGCATACTGTCAAATGCGCGCGTTACCAAGGGATTACGAAGTTGGAGTTTCGAGATCGTAAGGAATTCGGTGGTTCGCTTTTAAAGCAAGTGAATGATGTATATGACTATTTACAAATGCATAATGCAAGTGTGGCTGAATTTAATGGGCTGCAGCGAATCGAAACATCAGAATATCCAAGTGATGCGCTACGCGAAGCATTGATCAACGCCGTGGTGCATCGTGATTACGGATTTAGTGGCAGTATTTTAATCCATATTTTCGATGATCGAATCGAGATTGTTTCGGTAGGTGGTTTGGTTCAAGGTCTGTCTGTCGAGGATATTGAATTAGGGATTTCACAAAGCCGTAACTCCAAATTGGCGAACTGTTTTTATCGATTGAAATGGATTGAGAGTTATGGAACGGGGTTACAGCGGATAAGAGAAAGTTATGCAGGTGTAAAGCAAGAACCATTTTGGGAGATTGGACCAAACGCTTTCGTTGTTACATTGCCAAAAAAGGATTTAGTGTCATTGAAAAAGGATCAAGGTGTTTCGTTAAATTTGATGGGTTGGATGAAGCAACATGAGACTTTTACGAGTAAAGAATTAGAAAACTATCTTGATAGAAGTAAATCATCCGTTCGTCAGTTGATAACTGAACTTGTTGCTTCAGATGTGATTGAACGCATGGGGCGTGGGCCTGCGACCAAGTATCGTGTGAAAATGTGATTAGCTAATAGAGGGAAAGTACTTAGTTTAATCGAACTGTACTTTATAGAAAGTGGATTTGGGGTGCGTATATGAGCGAGGAAATGATTGAAACCATTGTTAAATGTATGTCGTCTGATAAGGATATGAATGCTGTTCAACGAATTCAGACGGAGCATCGTTTGAAGTTGGTGCAGGCATGGGGAATTAAAGAAGGTAGCCGTGTCTTAGAAATTGGCTGTGGACAAGGGGATACGACGGCTGCATTGGCGTATGTCGTTGGAGAAGCGGGGTTTGTCCACGGCGTGGATATTGCGGCTCCTGATTATGGAGCGCCCATCACAGTCGGCGATGCTGCTCGTTACTTACAGCAATCGGTTTTAGGTAAACAGGTTCAAATGGAGTTCAACGTTGATGTTTTAGCGGCGGATGTTGATTTTCCAGAAGATAGTTTTGATTATATTGTGTTCTCGCATTGCTCGTGGTATTTGAGGTCGTTTGAGGAACTGGAAGCTATTTTGGAGAAGAGTAGAAAATGGGGCAAGCGCTTATGCTTTGCGGAATGGGATGCGCGTATTCAAACGATTGAGCAATACTCTCATTTTTTGGCTGTTCTGATTCAATCGCAGTATGAGTGCTTCAAGGAAAGCAGTTTGTCTAATATACGTACGCTATTTACGCCCGATGATGTCAAGCGGATTGCGCAAAGTGCGGGATGGACGGTTACTAATGAACAATCTATTCATTCGCCACAGTTGCAGGATGCGAAATGGGAAATTACGATGACGTTAGATGATTATAAAGAGGAGATTAGTAAACTTGATGATGTGCCTGAAAAATTAAAGTTACTCATTCAATCTGAAGTGACTTTATTGGAACAAACTCGTAGCACTCAGCCAATGTCCACGTATGTATTCTGTGCTAATCAATCATAAAAAGGAGGCATCGTATGACACGTTTAACAGATCATTTACTTGTACTTTCATTTGATTGTTTATCGTCACTTGATCTTCCGATGTTAGAGACGCTGCCGCATTTTCAGGAGCTGTTGGACAAGGCGGCGATTTGTAGAGAGGTCGAGACGATTTACCCGTCGGTGACGTACCCGTGTCATGCGAGTATTGTGACAGGGAATTTTCCAAATCGGCATGGCGTTGTGACGAATACGTTGCTTCAGCCGAATCGATCGTCGCCAGATTGGTACTGGCATCGTCGTCATATCAAAGGGACAACGTTATATGATGAGGCAAAAAAAGCCGGATTGTCGACCGCGGCATTGCTATGGCCTGTGACGGCAAAGGCGAAGATTGATTATCATATGCCTGAAATTTTTGCGAATCGCCCATGGCATCACCAAATTGCTGTGTCCTTTATGAATGGTAGCAAGCGGTATCAGCTTGAGATGAATAATAAGTTTGGACATCTGCGGAAGGGGATTGCTCAGCCGGAATTGGATGATTTCGTGACTGCATCGACTGTACATACGATTCAAACGAAAAAACCGAACCTGATGCTGGTTCATTTGGTAGACCTTGATACACAACGCCACCATCATGGCTTTTCATCAGAGGGAGCACATGTAGCTATTCATCGCCACGATAGACGGCTCGGTGAGATTTTGGCGGCTTTGAAGGATAGTGGCATGTACGACCAGACGACGATTGTCGCGCTGGGGGATCATAGTTCACTGGATCACTCGAGGGCCGTTAAGTTGAATGTGTTACTGAAGGACAGTGGTTTGATTCAATTGAATGGGCACGGCATGGTGAAAGATTGGCAGGCATATTGTAAGAGTAATGATGGTTCGGCTTATATTTACGTAAAGGATGAGCAGGTGAAGGATAGAGTGCGTGCGCTGCTACACTCCCTTGCGGTTAATGAAGATAATGGTATTGAATTTGTATTGGAAGGCGCTGAGGCAGGACTACGAGGGGCGGACGAGCAGGCTGCTTTTATGGTGGAGGCACGTTGTGGTTTTTATTTTACAGAGCATGTAGATGGAGAGCCGATTGATTTCATTGCAGCGGAGGATGTGGCGGCAGGTAAGTATACACACGCATCTCACGGCTATTCGCCTGGAAAAGAGAATTACTCGACGGTTTTTATTGCGAAGGGGAAAGGGATTCAGCCGAATGTAGAAATTGAGCATATGCGGTTGGTTGATGAGGGACCGACGTTTGCAAGATTGCTAGGGCTGGATTTAGGGGAGACAGATGGTAAGGTGATGGAGGAGTTTTTGCAGTTTTAGTAGATTGAATATTTACAACGTTTACATTCATTTTCATGTAGACTGTCTATAGGAAGGGGTGTGGGGATGAAGAAGTATACGAAACAAGAGAATAGTTGGATTTTCTATGATTGGGCGAACTCGGCGTATTCCATCATTATTACTACGGCGGTTTTTCCGCTATATTATAAGGCGGTTGCGACAGATGCTGGCGTGAGTTTGTCTAATTCGACGGCGTATTTGGGCTACTCAGTTGCCATTGCAACATTCATATTGGCAATGATTGGGCCGATTTTAGGGGCGATTGCAGATTACGAAGGGTTAAAGAAGAAGTTTTTCTTGTTCTTCTTCCTAATGGGGACAGTATCTACTATCTCATTGGCATTTGTACCGGGGGATAATTGGTTGTGGTTATTAATTATTTACGTCATTACTGCAGTGGGTTTTCATGGCGCAAATATATTTTATGATGCGTTTCTCATTGACGTCACACCAGAAAAGCAGATGAACCATATATCTGCCCGTGGTTTTGGTTTAGGGTATATCGGGAGTACGATTCCATTTATTATTAGTATTGCTATTATTTTATTGGCGCAAAATGAAGTACTTCCACTTGCGGTGTCTATGGCGAGTAGGCTTGCCTTTGTCATTACAGCCATTTGGTGGTTTGTCTTTACGATCCCGATGCTGAAAAATGTGCATCAGCTTCATGGCGTGAAACGTGAGCCGAATATACTCGGTGGTAGTTTCAGACGTCTTGGTGGGACATTTAAAGAAATTCGTAAATATCGGACAGTGTTTTTATTCTTACTCGCTTATTTCTTTTATATCGATGGTGTTGGAACGATTATTAATATGTCAACGGCTTACGGAACTGATTTAGGGATTGACTCGACAAGTCTTCTTATTATTTTGTTTGTCACGCAAGTAGTAGCTGCACCATTTTCGATTCTTTACGGTAAACTGGCGCAGAAATTCACAGGGAAAAAGATGCTGTATGTCGGCATTTTTGTTTATATTATCGTTTGTATTTATGCGTATTTCATGAAAACAACGATGGACTTCTGGATATTGGCGATGCTTGTTGCAACGTCACAGGGCGGCATCCAGGCGCTTAGTCGTTCCTATTTTGCTAGAATTGTCCCGAAAGAAAAAGCAAACGAGTTTTTCGGCTTCTATAATATTTTCGGGAAATTTGCATCCGTCATGGGCCCTTTATTGGTGGCGTTGACGACGCAGCTGACAGGGAGCTCCGCAAATGGTGTATTCAGCCTCGTTGTGTTGTTCGTTATCGGGCTTGCTATACTTGCGAAAGTTCCAGAACCAGATGATAAAGTGAACGCTGCTTAACTAGAAAAGCGAGGTGCACTGTGAGAGGTGTCCTCGCTTTTTGGTATGTGTTGAATAGGGAGGATGTATGATGTGGTTAATTATAAAATATGGACGGTTTGCATGATTCAAGATGGCGATAAAGTCTTACTGTTAGATAGACAACATGATCATTTCAAAGGTTTTATCCCGCCGGGTGGACAGGTGGATTTTCCGGAAAGTATCGTCGAAGGAGCAATCCGGGAAGTCAGAGAGGAAACAGGGTTAGAAGTTGAGAATCTAGTGTACAAAGGTCTTTATGAATATGTGAATCCGGTTGCTAATGACAGGTATATGATCTTTAACTATCTGACAAAAGATTTTACAGGTGAATTGCTAGACAATCCACCTGAAGGCAAACTGGTTTGGGCACCTATTGAAGACTGTCTCAATTTGCCGATGCAACAGTCGATTCGAAGAAGGTTTCCTTTATTCTTTGAAGAGGGTACTTTTGAAATTCAGGTGACATGGGATGATGCAAATAATCGAGAAGGTGAAGTTCGCATAAGGAGAACATAAAGGTGTTTAATAGTTCCCCATATGTAATATGATAATGGTAAGCAAAATTCCACTTGTCACAATATAATGGGACCAATTATTTTTTCCGTAAAGAGCCAAACCATTAAGTATTCTCGAAGTGATAATAATGATACTTGCGGCGATTAGCCAAATGAAGGAGAGGTCTGTGAGAAATGTCATAATACCGAGTACCAGGAGCCCCAGGTGACTGACTGTGAAGAAGGAAAGCGAAACTTTAAGAAAGTGATACAAGGAATGGTGGAAGAATTGGAGAAGTTAGTTTGAATGTAGGATGAGTTATTTAATTTGGGAATAAAAGGTGTTCTAAATGCTATGCGGAGTTATAGTCTGAAACTGCGATTGTCTAGGCATAAATACAAAAAGAAACGCTCGGGGATAGGTACTACGGGCGTTTCTTCATAATTCTTGGTCTAATTCAAAGAAGTCTTTAATGTTTGCTGTGACTAAAATAGCATCTTCAATGTAAGCGGTATAGAGTATTCGTGCGTCGGACACACCACCGTATTCCATTTTGTCTCTACCAATATCCTCTTTAAAATTTAGAACGAACGTAAGAAGTTACTTGTCTGTTCTTATGTTCAATTTCTGGGGATAAACGACTCGGTGAGACTTCTTGACAAAGTTCTAATAGACCTGCAATTTTACGGTTTTCTTTCTCGGGTAAGTTAAATGATTGAACTTCTAGTTCACGAATAACCTCTCTTGGTACTAGAAGAATAGCCTTCCCATTTTTGAATTCAAGTAAAGCGTTTTTCCAAAAAAGTTTGGCTGCTCTTCGTAAATTGTCACTACCGGTTGGGTTCACTGCGTATCTAAATATATTTGTATCTAGTGTATATGATTTCAACTTCCTCATCGACTCCCTGACAATCTACTCTACATCGTCTAGGTATTCGAGAACTGTTTCTGCGATGTTTATGGATTGTTTTTTAGTTTTGCTCGTTTTTCAATGAACTTATCCCAATTTGGTTTATCCATAAATTGCTCAGTGTCAATTCGCCATTTGCCACTACCTTCTAGCGTTTGGTGGGATTTAAGTTTCCCGTCAGAACAGTGTCTTCGGACCATCTGTGGTGTAATTCCTAGAATTTCAGAGACATCACGAACAGTAATAAAATCCGGAATATTGAATTGCTTACTCAAAACTTCAAAAGCTTCTTTCTTCTCTATTTCGCTAAGTTCTTGATAAAGTCTTTCTCGCTCTCTTTCAAGCTCTTCTTGAAGCATCAGGACTTTGACAAAGTTTATTGATTTTTGGCTCAGCATCGCTTGTTCTTCCGTTATTTGTGGTTTATAGTCATCAAGAATTGTTGGCATATTATCCACCTCTTTCACCTCCATTATAACTCACATCGTTTAGTAAATAAAGAAATAAACGAAACAAAGGAAACACCTTGCTATAGTATATACTTGGAACTCGAAAAAGATACGTCATAATAGTTTGAGCCTTAAAATTAAATGAAAGGAGAATCACATTGATAAAGAAAATAGACATTACAAATTCCCAATTTGCTGAAGAGGTACTAAGCGTTCAACTCCCTTCGTATCAGGTAGAGGCAGAGTTGATTGATTTCTATGATATCCCACCGTTAAAGGATACGGTTAGCATGTTGCAACGATGTGGAGAAATGTTCTATGGCTGTTATGTCGATGGAGAGTTGGGCGGAGTCATTTCTATAAAAATAGAAGTGGGGATCATTGATATTCATCGATTAATGGTGCATCCCAAACACTTTAGAAAAGGAATTGCCGGGAGGTTGCTGGAGTTCATTGAAGGTTGTGGAGAAGGTGATGAAACCCTGATTGTATCAACAGGTTCTAAAAATACACCAGCTATCTATTTCTATGAAAAAAGTGGATTCGTAAAAACGGGGGAAATGAAAGTAATGGAAGGTTTGTTGATCACTTCGTTTGAAAAGGAGCGGAAGTAAAAGTATTGTGTAACTATAAAAAGGCTAGTTCAAGCGAAATTGTTCGCTGTGATCTAGCCTTTTCTTTTTCATTCACTTTTGTTCAATACGGTCAATATGCAAAATTCTAAAACCATTCTTCTCCAGCTTGTGACTCAAGTTGTCAATATCGTCATCCGACTTATCACCCTCCAGCGTGATCACAACTCTTCGTGCCAAGACCGAACCATTATCCAGCGTAAACATACCTTCAATATTTTCGCCGCGTAGTGTTTTCGTTAGTTTTTCAATCATGCCTTTTGCTTCGGTTGATGAAATCGTGATATTAATACCACCTGTTGTTAAACCAAATGCATCCTCCAACACGCTTTCCACCTTATTATGCGTTAAGATGCCAATCAGCTTACCGTTTTCAACAACGCTTAAAAAAGGTAAAGATTTAATGTCAATTAAAGCATTCAAGAAAGAAGATCGCTCAGATATAAAGGCATCCTGGTGCTTCAACAATTGCTCGACAGATGTGTTTTTATCTCCGTCGTCCTCATAAATAAATTCAATCAAATGTACTTTGTAAATCATTCCTTTATAATTCTCATTACTGTCCACAACAGGAATGCATCGGTAGCCACTTTCTTTGATTTTGTTTAACACGTCCATAACAGTTTGCTCAGTATGTGCAATGATTACATCTTGTTTTGGTAAATATAAATCCCTAACTAGCATGTGACTTCCTCCCTTTGAGTTATCGAAATTTTTCGGATGTTATTATATAGTATTATAGTAGAAGGATTGAAGAGTAGACAAGCTATTTCGATATTGTCCGTCATAAAGGAGTTAATAACCGAATGGAAATTTTGAGTCTTAGTTCACTTTTAGATGTTGTAGGAGAATTATTTTCGGATGAAATCTCAATCGCCGTTTCTAATACAGAGGAGTATCTGTATTATCGTTCGAGCAAGCGGGTTGATTTGAAAATCCGACCAGGTGATTCTGTGAAGGAAGGGACGATTGCATACAAGGCGCTTCAGCAAGATCAGAAAGTGTCGGAGTTCATCAACCGTGATGTGTTTGGTGTTCCTTATCATGGTATGGCTGTACCGTTTCACCAGGAAGGCAAACTGGTAGGCTGTGTGACGGCCATTTACCCGGCTTATACGGATGGAAAATCTGTTGTGACAGTGAAAACACATGATGGTTGGATTCCTGTTCCTTTTGGCGATGTGAAATATATCGAAGTAAAGGATCGGAAGACGTATGTCGTTGCAAATGGCTTTTCCGGTTCCCACAAAAACTCATTGCAGAACTTTGAGTTTTTATTGCCGCGGGAATCGTTTGTGCGCTGTCATCGTTCATTCATCGTCAATGTCCACCATATTCAAGAGATTTACCCCGATACGCACTCGACATTTATGTTGTCAATGGACGATGGAACGCGGATTCCTGTCAGTCAATCGTATTCGAGTTATTTCCGTAAGCTGCTAGGTTTTTAAAGAGCCTTAGTATTTGATGAAAAAATGCTGCTTCAAGCAATGGAATATACGCTTCACGCAGTTATTCTGTATCCAAACCCGAAATCCTCTTTCATGTAAGCGCTTGATATATTATTATCTAAAAGTTATGAAAAGGGGCGGATGTAGATGGGAAATCATATGGATCGTATTAAAAATAGCCAATTGCGAGACGCGGTTGTCTCGGCGGAAGAAGCAGCTTCTTGGATTGAAGACGGCATGACACTAGGGTTAAGCGGATTTACGCGTGCGGGGGATGTTAAAGCAGTTCCGTTGGCATTGGTAAAGCGTGCTAAAACAGAGCAATTCAAAGTAAATGTGTTTACTGGAGCGTCTTTAGGCTCCGATATCGATCAATTATTCGCAGAAGCAGGTATTGTTAACAAGCGATTGCCGTTCCAAGCAGATCGCACGATGCGCAGTAAAATTAATGAGGGTGAGCATCTATTTGTTGACCACCATTTATCACAGACGGCCGAATTAATTCGTGCAGAAGTGATTGAATCGATTGATTTCGCAATTTTGGAAGCGATTTCAATAACGGAGGATGGAATGATGATTCCAACGACGTCTGTTGGGAACTCACTAACGTTTGCCACACATGCCAAGTCCATTATTATTGAGATTAACACTGCGCAGTCAACAAAGCTGGAAGGGTTACACGATTTGTATGATCCCGGAAAACAGGGTGAGCGTATGCCGATTCCACTAATGAAAGCGGATGATCGTATTGGGACGACTGGTATTCCAATCGATATGGCCAAGGTCAAAGGGATTGTCTTCACGCATCAGCTCGATTCGCCGTCGACGATTGAAAAGCCAGATCATGAAACAGAAATTATGGCGCAGCATTTATTGACGTTTTTACGTACAGAAGTGCAAGCAGGTAGGCTGACAGAGCGACTTGCCCCTTTGCAATCAGGCATTGGTTCGGTTGCGAATGCAGTTCTTCACGGCATGATTGACTCAGAATTCAAGGATTTAGAAGTGTATTCAGAGGTATTACAGGATGCGATATTTGATTTGATTGACGCTGGCAAGGTTCGTTTTGCATCTTGTTCATCTATCACACTTTCTGAGGACAAGATGGATCAGGTATTTAGTAATTTTGAGCAATATCGTGACAAACTTGTGATGCGTCCACAGGAAATTTCGAATCACCCAGAAATTATTCGCCGTCTCGGCTTAATCTCCATCAACACGGCACTTGAGTTAGACATCTACGGCAACGTCAATTCAACGCATGTGTCAGGGACGAAAATGATGAACGGGATTGGTGGTTCGGGTGATTTCGCTCGCAATGCACGTCTAGCGATTTTTGTGACGAAATCAGTAGCGAAAGGTGGCGACATTTCAAGTATCGTCCCGTTTGCTTCGCATGTGGATCATACAGAGCACGATGTCGATGTCATTGTGACGGAACAGGGCTATGCAGACTTACGTGGTCTTGCTCCACGCGAGCGTGTGGGACTTATCATCGAGAATTGCGCGCACCCGATGTACCGTGAGCAACTGCGCATGTACTATAGAGAAGCACTTGAAAGAGGTGGGCAGACGCCTCATGTATTGGAAAAGGCATTTTCGTGGCATACGAATTTAGCACGGCATGGCACGATGTGTGAACGTGTGGCAGAGCTAGTATAAGTATAACAAGAGCTAGGACGATGATGATCGTTCTGGCTTTTTTGATGAAAAATATTGTGTGTGAAAAAGTTTGAGAATGGGTAGATAGTGTGTATATGAATTGAAATAGGAGGGGGAGAAGAAATGGGGTTACGAAACGCTAGAATAGGTAGAAAACTATTTATTTTAATATCTCTATCAGTTGTTATTTTCTTCATAATTGGGGGAACAGGGTTTTACTTCATGCAACAAATGAAGCAAAACTCTGAACAAATGTATCAGGATGCACTGCTTCCTATTAAATGGCAATCCGAAATGCGTACAAACAATCGGGCTGTCGATGGTTATACGCTAGAGATCCTACTAGCGAAGGACAGGAAGGAGAAGCAGGTATTAGCGGATCTTATTGGTGAACGAATTGATAAGAATAAAGAGTTGGAAGTTAGTTTGGAAGGTAGCTTGTTATCTGCTACTACATTAGAAAAGATGACGCAATTTAGGGACAGCTACGAACTTTATCTAGCAGAGCTACAGAAGGTCGCGGAATTATCTTTTGCAGGGGATGATGATGCAGCTTACTCGGGATATCAACGAGAGCTTAAAGGTACATTGGAAAGCACGAATGCATTACTTGAAGAAATTGGTGTTTATTTAGAAGACTATGCAGATGAGTTGGATACAAGTATTACGGCTAGTGTTAAAACGGCCAATACGATTGTGATAATCGTTATTCTTGTAGCGCTTCTGTTAAAGATTTCACTAGGCATTGCGATTGCACGTATGATTACTAACCCGCTAAAAGAGATTGAGATACTAATGGTTGAGGCCGAACATGGTGATTTAACCGTAGAAGGCAAGTATCGTTCAAAAGATGAGATTGGTGTGTTAACGACATCCTTTAATAGCATGGTTGCTAGGTTACGCGACTTGATGAAGCAGGTTAATCATACGTCTGAACAGGTAGCAGCTTCCTCTGAAGAATTGACAGCGAGTGCCGAAGAATCTACGAAGGCGAGTGAAGAGGTGGCTCAGACAATTCAGGATGTCGCACATGGTGCGGAGCGCCAGGTTGAGGGTACACAGGAGAGCCAGAGGATTGTTGAGGAGATGGCTGGCAGTATTCATTTAATCGCATCGAATACGCAGGAAATTACCGCGAATGCGATTGAAACGTCACAGAAAGCGTTAGAAGGTAATGAAGCGATTCAATCAACGATTACACAAATGGGTTCTATCAATCAGACTGTTTCTCAGCTGTCGGGTGTGGTAGAGGGATTGGGTGAACGCTCCCGAGATATTGGTAATATTATTGAGGAGATTACTAATATCGCGACACAGACAAATCTGTTGGCGTTGAATGCAGCGATTGAGTCTGCAAGGGCAGGAGAGCATGGTAAAGGGTTTGCGGTTGTAGCGGATGAGGTGCGTAAATTGGCTGAACAATCGGCAGGCTCGGCCCAAACGATTGCCCAAATGATTGCATTGATCCAAGAAGAAACGCAAATCGCTGTTCGTTCGATGCAACAAACGACGAATGAAGTAACGGATGGTATAGAGGTTGTGAACAAGGCGGGCGAATCATTTGCACAAATCCGTACGTCTGTTGACGAGGTAGCTAATCAGTTACAGAGCGTTTCTGCCGCTGCTCAACAAATATCGGTAGGAGTCGATCAAGTATTGCAATCAGAGCATGTATTGGCTGAAATTGCAGAGGAAGCTGCGTCTGGTACACAAAATGTTGCGGCTTCTACTGAAGAGCAACTTGCCTCTATGGAGGAAATTGCAGCTTCTGCAGAGTCACTGGCGCATCTGGCTGTTGATTTGCAGGAGCAGATTGAGTTCTTTAAAGTATAAAAGCTTTGAAATCAAAAGAGTTGAGACGATATAATTATCGTCCCAACTCTTTTTTTCTGGGAGGAATGAAGTTCAATTTCTTCCCAGGCGAAATTTGTGTTTGTAAATTGCGTTGTTGCGGGTAGACTAAGCAACAGAAACTCACAAGTGGAGGCGCGAAAAATGGATATTCTATATAGCGGTATGTTGAGAGAGAGGGATTCTTTTTATATTCGGAGATTGCACCCGGAGGATGTTACAGCTATTTTACATGTGCAGCAGGAAGTGTTGTATGTACTGGATGACCCGAAATCATTGTCGTCCTTGTCGGAAGAAGAGTATGCATATATGTTGTCAGGCGGCGGTAAGATGGTAGGGGTCTTTGCAGATGGACGCTTAGTTGCGTTTCGTGCGTTACTTGTGCCGGCAATCGATGAGGAGCATCTAGGTCATGATATTGAGCTCGACTCGACTGAATTATCTTCTGTTGTTTATCAGGAAATATCGAATGTGTTACCACGCTATCGTGGGTATCGTCTGCAAAAGCTGATGGGGGACATATTAATGGAACAATTGCGGCGAGAGGAATTTAAGTATGTTTGTGCAACAGTTGCTCCGTATAATATTGCAGGCCTGAGGGACAAGTTTGCACAGCAAATGGAAATTGCTGCACTGAAGAAGAAGTATGGCGGCTTGCTGCGTTATGTTTTCGTGAAACATCTTCATGAAGACACGAGAGAATATGAAACGGAACAGTATATTCCGATGCAAGATACTAAATCACAACAAAAGCTACTGACTGAAGGTTGGCGTGGGACAGGCGTTTCTGGCAGCCCGGATGGCTGGCTTGTTCGGTATTGTAAATAAGGGAATGAGGTGAATGTACTGAAAAAGAATCGCGTCGTATTCCTTGCACTTCTCTTTATCCTAGTGTTTATGTTATTGCCGTTTGGTCAACGAAGAACGGAGAAACCAGCTACTGCATCGAACGAGATAATGCGGACTGTCAGTAAAATTCACGACTCTAATCAATTTAGCGAACTTCAAGACATGTTAAATGATTCAAGACTACAAGGTGCAACGACCACAATCAGTATCCGCAATGCAACGAGTGGAGAAATTATTTATGAGCAGCTTGGGGACACGCGAGTTCATCCAGCGTCTGTTATGAAATTGTTGACGGGTGCGGCGGCACTTGAAACTCTTGGACAAGACTATTCGTTCAAAACAGAATTGTACACGGACGGGGAAATTCGAGATGGAGAACTGCATGGCAATCTCTACTTACGAGGACAAGGGGACCCCACGCTAACGAAGCCTGATTTACGGGCATTTGTATCCGAATTAAAAACGCAAGGTATTCAGGTAATCAAGGGAAATGTATACGGAGATGATACTTGGTATGACAATGTTAGGCTTTCCCAAGATTTGAACTGGTCTGATGAACTAGTCCATACGGGCGCACAAGTGTCGGCACTGACATTGTCACCAAACAATGATTATGACGCGGGAACAGTTATTGTCGAAGCGACGCCTGCGAAAAAAGCTGGGCAAGCTGGAAAGGTTAGTATGGTCCCTGCCAATCGCTATATGACAGTCGTTAATCACACGAAGACAGTAGCGAAGGGTGGAAAGAAAAGCATGACAGTGGAACGCCGGCATGGCACGAATACACTTGTCGTTTCAGGTACGATTCCAGTCGGGGCGAAAAAAACACGTTCTTGGGCTTCTGTTTGGGAACCGACGAATTATACGGTCAGCCTATTCAAGCAGACAATCGAAGAACAAGGCATTACATTTTCTACAACTTCAAAAGTTGAAATTGGAATCGTTCCTAAAGGGGCAACTTTATTGACAGTGAAACAATCGATGCCGCTGAGTGAGTTGTATATTCCGTTCATGAAGCTGAGCAATAATGGACATGCCGAGGTACTTGTCAAAGAGATGGGGCAAGTGGTTGGTGGCCAAGGTAGTTGGAATAAGGGACTAGCGGTCATGGAAACGACATTGGCTGATATGGGAATGGATATGACGACGCTGTTACTGCGAGATGGATCAGGCATGTCGCATAAAAACCTTGTCACAGCTAATGAAGTGACTCGTTTATTGTATGCTGCTCAATCGAAATCATGGTATCCGGTATTCTTGAATTCACTACCAGTGGCGGGGAATGAAGAGCGATTTGTCGGAGGCACCTTGCGGAATCGGATGAGAGGAACCGAGGTAGCGGGCAATGTTCGAGCGAAAACAGGTTTACTAAATGGTGTTACTGCTTTGTCAGGGTATGTCGAAACGAAGAGTGGGGAGACGCTTATTTTTTCGATTATGGTTAATAATTATTTGAGTGGTACGGTGAGTGAAGTGGTGGATGAGATTGTTATTATGCTTGCGAATTATTAAGTGAATCACCGTTGAAGAAGGAAGCTAGCAAAAAAGCGGATGTGTTCAAATGGTGAGCCAAAGATCCTAGAATGACGATAACTCTGCCCAATTGATCGATAACTTTGCTGAAATGATTGATAATCTCTTGCAAATGATCGATATTAGCTTTGAATTGATTGATAATATCCGGCAATTGATTGATAAGTTTTCAGCGGAATATAAAGCTAGGGCTGTCCAAAAAGTTTTCACTAACTTTTTGGACAGCCCTATTTTTTATCGTTTTGGTTTGTAATTCATCATGCTAAACATTTCTGCTAGCTCTTCTTGTGTCAAATCACGCCATTGTCCATTTTGTAAATTATCCAAGTGGATGTTAAGGATACGTGTACGTCGTAAGTTTTGGACATTGTAACCGAGCGCAGAACACATACGGCGAATTTGGCGGTTGAGTCCCTGCGTTAAAGTAATATTGAATTTGCATGGTCCAAGTTGTCTTACTTTGCAGGGTTTTGTTGTGGTGCCAAGTATGTTGACGCCCGATTCCATTTTGTCGATGAAAGTTTTCGTGATGGGATGGTCGACGGTGACGATGTATTCTTTTTCGTGGCCGTGTTCCTCACGCAGTATTTCATTGACGATATCGCCGTCATTTGTTAGAAGAAGTAGTCCATCTGAGTCCTTGTCGAGCCGCCCGATATGGAAAATGCGGAGGGGATGGTTGATGAAATCGACGACATTCCCTTCGATATGGCGTTCTGTCGTGCTGGTGATGCCGACGGGTTTGTTGAGTGCGATGTAGACGAGCTGTTCTTCCGTTTTAACGGGTTTCCCATCGGCACGAACGTCGTCACCTTCTTGTACTTTGCTGCCTAGTTCCGCCAGTTGCCCGTTGATGGTAATACGTCCATCTTCAATCCATTTATCTGCACCGCGACGGGAAACGATTCCCGCTTCGCTTAAATATTTATTAATCCTCATTGCTGTCACCCTATCCAGGAAATTTCTTTCCTCTATTGTAGCGCGTTGTCGGAGAATGTTCAAAATTAGGTGTGTGGAATAAACTTGGGAAGTGTAATTTATAGGGGGTAGGGAACAGATTGCGAGGTATAGAACATCATGCTTGTTGATTTAACAAAAAGTAACTTAATCAAACACTAGGCATTCTGTGTATAGTAGCTTTGGTTCGCTTTAGATTGAACGACGTCTATACTAATGCTTTTAGGGAAGAAAGAATAGCTGGCTTTTTACTTGGATAAAAGCCGCCAAAGATACAATTTTGGCAGCTGAAGCTTTTACCATGGTCCTTCCCACTGTTATTTTAGGAAGTGGCACATTCTTATAAGACTTGCTAAAAGTAAAGTGGGAGCACCTTATACGACGTGCAAGAGTGCCCGAAATTGCATCTTCGGGCACTTACACTCGCTATAGAAAGTCATCTATTCTTTTCTTTCCAAACAACTGCATTTTTCACTTGAACGCTGTAGGTACGCGACAGGCAAGTATTCACAATAAGATGACACACCTACTTCTACAGTAATCATGTCGTGAATAGTTAGCCGAAAGCGAACCGGAAATGCACCAGTGAAAATGGAGGTTTTCAAGCTTTTACTTATCCGTGATTTATACAATTAAATGGTCAATCAACAGACGTGTGAAAATACAGCTTCTTATTAATCACGCTCAAAAGGAATGGCGTTAGGAATTTCTTTGAAAGGCGAATTTTTATCGATATGATCGTAGAACATGACACCATTCAAGTGATCAAGCTCATGTTGGAAAGCGATGGCTGCGAGACCCTTCAAACGTTTTTTGTATTCTTTCCCTTCAAGGTCGAACGCTTTAATGGTAATTCGAGCGTAACGAGGTACATAGCCTTCAACTTCACGATCCACGGATAGGCAACCTTCTCCCGCAGTCAGGTAAGTCTTTTCGACAGAATGGCTGACGATTTTGGGGTTAATCGCAATGATACTGAGTGGTTCACGGTCTTCCTCTGTAATATATAGTGCAAATATTCTTTTTGAATAATTGACTTGTGGCGCTGCTAAACCGATTCCGGGGCGCAGGCCATATTGTTCACATATATCATCGTTCTGGCTATTTATGACATAGTTAAGTAAGTCCTCACTGAGCTTGCGATCAGCCTTTGATAGTGGGAATGGCACTTCTTCTGCACGTTTGCGAAGAGCAGGGTGTCCTTCACGAACGATATGTTCCATTAAAATCATCGTACAAACTTCCTTTCGGTTATACTTATACTACTAGTATAATCGAATAGGAAATTAGGGGAAAGGATTTCAACACGCTCTTGAATATAGAAATGAAAAAAGTTATAGTCTAGGGGAATCGGAGGGGTTAAATTGAAAAAAATAATTATGGTTTTTCTGTTAGCGATTGTACTTGCTGGCTGCACGGTTGGTCCATCTGTTGAACAGCAATTGGCAGGCACGATGGCGGCGCTGAACGATGCGGAACAAGATTATCGAGATGCACAAGCTGAACTGACAAGTCTTGAACAATCTGAACAACAACTATTCAATGAAACGATGAAATTGACACAACAGCAGCAAGAGGAACTAACTCTTCAGGTTGCTGATCTTGAAGGGTCACTGCGTAAACGTTTAGAGAAGTTGGAGCAAGAAGAAGCTTCCATAGGCAAGGCGCAGGCTTCCGCAAAAGATTTGGAGACGATACTTGAAAAAGCAGATGAACAAGCAAAGAGTGATATCGAAAAACTGCAAATGACGATTAACGAGCGTTACGAGTCACATGCGGAATTTATCACTTCTTATAGAGAACTTGCGTCGTTACAGCAGCAATTATATGAAATGCTGCGTGCTGAAGGAACCCAATTGACGGAGTTGACGAAGCAGGTCGTTGAAGTGAATGCCCAAAACGAAACTGTTCAATCGACTGTCACTCAATTCAACGACCTAACGGAACAAGTAAATCGTTTGAAGGATGAAGTGTTTGCGAACCTGCAACAAGGGGAATAACTGAAGTAGAAGGGCAAGGAAGCTTGTTTTCCCGCCCTTTTTCTTTTTGCGGATAAGTTACGCTATAGAAATTTCATGCCTAGTCCCTGGGGCCAGTTGTGACAGGCGCACTGTGTTTTTGTTCTTTTGAAAGTGTAAAGTAATTATTAAACTATTATAATACAGATGAAATATTGTACTAACACAGGTAAGCGCTTACTATAAAATTCGATATTGAAGATAGACTATGAGACATGCGATTCCTATGTTTGACCATTGCGTTTTGATTCAGTATACTAAGTAGGGAAGAGGTTGTACCAATCAATATACCGTTGATTCATAATACAGTTATAAAGGAGAGTTGCCGAAATGGCTGCAAAAAAAGACAAGCAGTTCGATCCAGTGGAGACACTTCACGCGATTGAAAATCAGTTTGAAATGTTCCAGATTTTGAATGAAGAAGGCAAAATCGTCAATGAGGACGCAAATCCGAATTTATCTGACGATGAACTTGTTGAACTAATGACGCGCATGGTATATACACGAATTTTGGACCAACGTTCAATTTCATTGAATCGTCAAGGTCGTTTAGGTTTCTACGCACCGACAGCAGGACAGGAAGCTTCTCAACTTGCTTCTCATTTTGCGCTTGAAACAGAGGACTTCATCCTTCCAGGATACCGTGATGTACCTCAAATGTTATTCCATGGTCTACCACTAGCTAAAGCGTTCCTTTGGTCACGTGGACATTACCAAGGTGGCGCTATTCCTGAAGGTGTTAATGTATTCCCACCACAAATTATTATTGGTGCACAGTATATTCAAGCAGCGGGAATTGCACTTGGCTTCCAAAAACGTGGTACAAAAGCAGTTGCGATGACGTATACAGGCGATGGTGGAACATCACAAGGTGATTTCTATGAAGGTATCAACTTTGCCGGGGCGTATCGTTCACCTGCAATCTTCATTATTCAAAATAACCAATTTGCGATTTCGACACCACGTGAATTGCAAACAGCAGCGAAAACACTAGCTCAAAAAGGGATTGCGGCAGGTATTCCAAGCATTCTTGTTGACGGGATGGACCCATTAGCGGTGTATGCGGTTACACGCGATGCACGTGAGCGCGCAATAAACGGTGAGGGGCCAACGCTTATTGAAACAATGTGTTACCGTTACGGGCCACATACGATGGCGGGCGATGATCCAACACGTTACCGTACATCTGATACGGACAATGAGTGGGAGAAACGTGATCCACTTATCCGCTTCCGCGTATATCTTGAAGCTAAAGGTATTTGGAGCGAAGAGAAAGAAAACGAAGTGATTGAACGTGCGAAAGAAGAAATTAAAGAAGCTATCAAAGAAGCAGATGCAGCACCTAAGCAAAAAGTAAGTGATTTCATTAATATCATGTACAAAGGTGAGCTACCATTTAACTTACAAGAGCAGCTTGCAATCTACACGGAAAAGGAGTCGAAGTAACCGATGGCACAAATGACGATGATTCAAGCGATAACTGACGCGATGCGCGTGGAGCTGAAAAATGATGAAAACGTTCTCGTCTTCGGTGAAGACGTTGGAAATAATGGTGGAGTATTCCGTGCAACAGAAGGATTACAAAAAGAATTCGGTGTAGACCGGGTATTCGATACACCACTTGCAGAATCTGGAATTGGTGGACTAGCAATCGGGCTTGCGTTTACAGGTTTCCGTCCAGTCATGGAAATTCAATTCTTTGGTTTTATCTACGAAGTGATTGACTCTGTGAGCGGTCAATTGGCACGTATGCAATTCCGTAGTGCAGGACGCTTCAATGCGCCTGTTACAATTCGCTCACCATTTGGTGGAGGCGTTGCAACACCTGAGATGCACGCGGACAGTCTTGAAGGACTTGTCGCTTCTCAACCTGGTATTAAAGTAGTTATTCCATCTACTCCATACGATGCAAAAGGACTTCTTATCTCTGCAATCCGCGATGAAAATCCGGTTGTCTTCCTTGAGCATATGAAACTTTACCGTTCATTCAGACAGGAAGTTCCTGAAGAAGAGTATACAATTCCATTAGGCAAAGCAGATGTGAAGCGTGAAGGAACAGATTTGACGATTGTCACATACGGTGCAATGGTTCACGAAAGCTTGAAAGCGGCTGAAGAGCTTGAAAAAGAAGGAATTTCACTTGAAGTAATCGACTTGCGTACTATCCAACCGCTTGATATTGAAACAATCATTGCATCTGTCGAAAAAACAAACCGTGCAATCGTTGTCCAAGAAGCACAAAAACAAGCTGGAATTGCGGCTAACGTCGTGGCTGAAATTACTGAACGTGCAATTCTTAGTCTTGAGGCACCAGTATTGCGTGTCACAGCACCGGATACAATCTATCCATTTGCACAAGGTGAGAACGCATGGCTTCCAGGAGTAAAAGATATCATTGAGACAGCTAAAAAAGTACTGACATTCTAACTAAGGAAGAATGAAGTTCAATTCTTCCTTTTGGCGTAATTGATTAAAATATTTGTAAGTTTATTAAGAAAGGGTGAATCACGTGGCATTTGAATTCCGTTTACCAGATATCGGAGAAGGAATCCATGAAGGAGAAATTGTGAAGTGGTTTGTTGCGAAAGGCGATAAAATCAATGAAGACGATACACTTCTTGAAATCCAGAACGATAAATCAGTCGTAGAAATACCTTCACCGGTGACAGGTACTGTTACAGAAATATATGTTACAGAAGGTACAGTTTCAGTTGTAGGAGATTTACTGATTACTTTTGATGCACCAGGTTATGAAAATGTTGGGGGCGAGTCACAGGCTGAACCTGAAGCAGCGCCAGTTGCTGCAGCTCAACCAGCACCAGCTGTACAAGAGGAGGCAGCGGCTCCTGCGGTAAATACACAAGAGCAAGCTGTGGTTAATGCTGACCCAAATCGTCGTGTCGTTGCAATGCCATCTGTGCGTAAGTTTGCACGCGAGAAAAATGTTGATATCAGTCTGGTTGCTGGAACTGGTAAAAACAACCGTGTTGTGAAGGCTGATATTTTAGCATTCTTAGACGGTGGGCAAGCCCAAGTGGCAGCACCTGCTGCTGTTGCGGGAGAAGTTGAACAGACAGACAACGCAACACAAGCAGCAGCTCCAGCTCCAGTTAATCTTGAAGGTGAATTCCCAGAAACACGTGAGAAGATGTCAGGGATGAGAAAAGCAATTGCTAAAGCGATGGTTAATTCCAAACATACTGCACCACATGTCACGTTAATTGACGAAGTGGATGTCACAGAACTTGTTGCGCACCGTAAAAAGTTCAAGGACATTGCAGCTGAAAGAGATATCAAGCTGACGTATTTACCATATGTTGTGAAGGCGCTTGTTTCTACATTGCGTGAATTCCCAGCGTTGAATACATCACTTGATGATGAGACGCAGGAAATTATTCAAAAACATTATTACAATATCGGGATTGCAGCAGACACAGAACGCGGGCTTCTTGTTCCAGTTGTTAAACATGCAGACCGGAAATCAATCTTTGCGATTTCCGATGAAATTAATAGCCTTGCAGTGAAAGCGCGTGACGGTAAATTGTCAGCGGCAGAAATGAAAGGTGCATCATGCTCAATCACGAATATTGGTTCTGCAGGAGGTCAGTGGTTCACACCAATTATCAACCATCCTGAGGTTGCCATTTTGGGAATCGGTCGCATTGCAGAAAAACCAATTGTGAAAAATGGTGAAATTGTAGCGGCACCTATGTTAGCATTATCAATGGTGTTTGATCACCGAGTGATTGATGGTGCGACAGGTCAACAAGCGTTGAATCATCTGAAGAAATTGCTCGGCAATCCAGAATTATTATTAATGGAGGCGTGAACTAATGGTAGTAGGAGATTTTCCAATCGAAGTTGACACACTTGTTGTAGGATCAGGCCCTGGAGGTTATGTCGCTGCAATTCGCGCAGCGCAATTAGGTCAAAAAGTTACAATCGTTGAAAAAGAAACGATTGGTGGCGTGTGCTTGAATGTTGGGTGTATCCCTTCTAAAGCATTGATTTCTGTTGGACATCGTTTCGTAAGTGCGAAAGGTTCAGATTCAATGGGCATCACGGTATCTGATGTGAAACTCGACTTCACAAAAGCTCAAGCTTTCAAGGATAGTGTCGTTAAAAAATTGACTGGCGGAGTCGAAGGACTTCTAAAAGGCAACAAAGTCGATACAGTTCATGGTGAAGCATATTTTGTAGATAGTAATACAGTTCGTGTTATTACTGAAGACGCAGCGCAAACATATAAATTTAAAAATGCGATTATCGCAACGGGCGCACGTCCAGTTGAAATCCCATCATTTAAATATACAAAACGCGTTATCAACTCTACAGGCGCTTTGAACTTGCAAGAAGTACCAGGAAAACTTGTCGTTATCGGCGGTGGTTATATCGGAACTGAGCTTGGATCTTCATATGCTAACCTTGGTTCTGAAGTAACAATTATCGAGGGCGGTAATGATATTCTTGCTGGCTTTGAGAAACAAATGACACAAGTTGTTAAAAAAGGCTTGAAAAACAAAGGTGTAGACATCGTTGTTAAAGCTTCAGCAAAAGGCGTTGAAGAAACAGACACTGGTGTTACGGTAACGTACGAAGTTGGCGGAGAAGAGAAGAAAGTCGAAGCTGACTATGTACTAGTAACAGTAGGTCGTCGTCCGAATACAGATGAAATCGGTCTTGAGGAAATGGGTATTAAATTCCATGACCGTGGTATTATCGAAGTGGACAAACAATGCCGTACAAATATTCCAAACATCTATGCAATCGGTGATATCGTACCGGGACCACAGTTGGCGCATAAAGCTTCTTACGAGGCAAAAGTGGCTGCTGAGGCAATCTCTGGTGAAAAATCACAAGTAGATTATTTGGCAATTCCAGCTGTTTGTTTCACAGATCCTGAATTGGCGACTGTTGGCTTGAATGAGCAGCAGGCAAAAGACGAAGGATATGACGTAGTAGCAGGGAAATTCCCGTTTGCAGTAAACGGTCGTGCAATGGCACTTGATGCAACGGAAGGATTCGTTAAGCTTGTATCACGTAAAGAAGACGGTCTTCTATTAGGTGCACAAATTGTTGGGGAAAATGCATCAGATATGATTTCTGAGCTTGGCCTTGCAATTGAAGCGGGCATGACGCTTGAAGATGTTGCGATGACAATTCACGCGCATCCAACATTGGGAGAAATCTCAATGGAAGCGGCGGAAGTCGCATTGGGTCGACCAGTTCATATGCTTGTAAAATAAGTTAACTTTAGAACCGTCTATGGGGCAGAAAAATTGCCCTGTAGGCGGTTTTTTGTGAGAGTTGGATAGATTGATGTCGTTTTTGCAAGGTAGATCCGTTGACGGCATGTGGGTTCAATTATCAGCTTACATCAGGTAAAGGTAGCAGTTCTTTCAAGTAATTTAGAAAATTAGTTAAAATGCCACGATTGAAATCCACAAAAGTATAAGGAATAACTTAAAAAGTACATTGAGCTTAATGGGCTTGATAAGTTATCATAGGTTTAGGATATTTGATAATGATTATCATTATCAAAAGAGTTGCCTAACTTATACAATATACATAGGAGTGAGACGTATGGCGAATCGATTGAATAAGAAGCTTTCTATTTTGATAATGACGATGATCATCGTAGTAGGAGGTTTAGTAGGCTGTAATACAGAGAGTGGTAAGAATACAGGAAAAGATAGTAAACAGAGTGAAGAAAAATTAATAAATGAATCGGATAATGTGGAATCCGGCGAAACTAGAATTGTCACAGATGAATTTGGTGAAGTAGAGATTCCAATAAATCCGAAAAGAGTGGCAGCGATATATTTAGAAGATTACCTTAAAGCATTAGACGTTGATCCAATTGTTCAATGGTATCATCCATGGTGGGGTAAGCAAGATTATCTTAATTTAGATGCACCTGAGTTCGATCTTACAGGTAGCATGGAAGCATTAATCGACAAAAATCCTGATCTCATCATTGTAGATGGTGGAGCCGATGCGGAAAAATATGAGCAATATTCCAAAGTCGCACCAACATACCGTTTACCAGAAGAAATTCTCGTGAATCCCATCGAAATTACGAAAACTATTGCTGATCTTTTAGGTGTTTCGGAAAAAGCTGATGAAGTGGTAAAGGACTATGAGAATAAAATAAATGATGCGAAAGAAAAACTTAATGATTCGATAGGAAATGAAACAGTTGCTGTTGTTCGACTTAATATTGGTGAGAATGTACTATCATTACTCGGAATTAATAATCGATTCATTGGAACTATTTATCATGAAATTGGGTTAACCCCGCATCCTTTAGCTAGGGATATGAAGGAATTCCAAGAGGTTTTATCAGAAGAGATATTACCGGAACTTGACGCAGACCATATTATTATTTTCCCATCCGATGGTAATTGGGAATCTGAGGACAACAAAGAAGCCATAGATTCCCTTGAAAGCTCAATATGGCAGCTAGTCCCTGCCGTGCAAAAAGGGAACGTGCATATCGTAGACAGAACATATTGGCAGTCCGGTGCAATTACGGCGAATATGATGAAAATTGATGATTTGTTAAAAATGTTTGTAAAATAAGTATAACAAGCAAGCTATTCTGTTTCGTTGATTAGCTTGCTTTTTTGTTTTAAAATATTACTAATGATTCTCAATAGGAGTGAGATGGTGGAACAAACCTTAGAGCAGGCAGAAGGTCACTCATTTATTTATAACTTATCAAAAATTCAATACATTCCCGAGTTAACAGATCAATACAATCTTACGAGTGATACTGATTATATCATTTTTATTATTACCGGGGGAACGGGAACGCTTATTTTGAATAATGATGTTACCACATTACAAATAGGTAGGGGTTTTATCATCGGTTCCGGTGAGACATATACAGTAAAGGCGGGGAAAGAACTTACCTTTTATCAAGTAAATCTTAAAGTAACAAGATTCGATCAAGGGAGTAATTTAGTTGATCCTTTACTCCGTTGCAAAGGGGAGATCAATTGTGCACCTTTCGCGATTTGTCTAGATTTATTAGAATTCATTTATAAACATCGTGAGGCAAAAGGTGAATTAGACCGCTTTCAAAATTATATAAAAATTCAAGAGTTATTGTTGTTCATTTGTAGACAAAACGAGTTATCCACATTTGAACAGAATATTTCCCAGACGGTAGATGAATCAATAGATTATTTAAATCAAAATTATCAGCACCCTTTAACCATTGAGTCCTTAGCTACAATGATGAATGTTAGTAGATGGCAATATACGAAATTTTTCAAAGAAAAGACTGGAGAAGTACCAAGTCGATATTTGAATACGATTCGTATAAAGAAAGCGAAGCAATTATTATTAATGACCGATGATAGTCTTCAAGTTATTGCTGATCACATCGGTTTTAGTAATGAATATTATTTTAATAGACGATTTAAGCAAATAGTTGGGGTTACTCCTGGGCAATATCGCCGTAACCATCAACAAAATATTCGAGTGTTTGCACCTTTTTTGGAAGATTTTTTATTAGCACTAGGGATCACACCTGTTGCGCAAATTTTTCATGAAGGTTGGGGGAAACAAAATTATCTTAACTTACTACAAATACCGATAGTAGATGTTATGTCTAAAGATAATCTTGCTTTATCTAAACATAAGCCGGATTTCATTGTTATAGAATATGGAATTGACAGATGGATACCGATAGATTGGTTTCAACAGGTTGCTCCAACATACAAACTTTCTCTACCAGGAGAACAATGGCGTGAGATGTTGCGAACAGTTGCAGACTTATTCGGGTACATAGATAAAGCTGAAGCGATTATTTCAGAATACGAGCGGAAAGCCCGACAGGCAAAGCAGGTGCTGCGACATACTATGAAAAATCAAACAGTTGCTTTTTTACGTATATCAACAAAGGAGATTGAGTTATATGCCGGATCTGATTATGGCTTTACGGGGCCTATTTTGTATAAGGATCTTGGGCTGAAGTTTCCTGCGATGGTGAAACATTTGATTCCGAAGGTCAGAAAGGTAGAACTCTCATTAGAAGATTTGCATCAATTAGATGCGGATCATTTATTTATTACACGCGACTGCATTGAGGGAGAGAAAATGATAGTGTTTGATGATCCAGTTTGGCAAACGTTACGTGCTGTTAAAAATAATCATGTCTATGAAGTGGACTTTTTTACTTGGATGAATTATGGCGTGCTTTCCCATTTCAAAAAAATTGATGACGTGTTGAGTGTATTTGGCTAAGAAGGATGTCTTCTACCTAAGCGTGTATCGCGTAAAGAAGAAGGGCTTCTATCGAACCGTCTATGGGGCAGAAAAATTGCCCTGTAGGCGGTTTTTGTTATGGTCGTTAAGTCACTATTCGCCAATAAGTTGTCCGTGAACGCCAATAACTTGCGCTTAAGCGATAATAAAGTATACACAAGCGCCAATATATGGGCTGTGAACGCCAATATCGTGCTATTATTACGAGAATGAAGGGATGGAGGATATTGTGAAAAAACAATTTTTGTACATACTAGTTACACTGACTTTATTAGTGACGGCGTGCTCGAAGGAACAGGTGGAGCTACCAGCACCAGGCAATGACGATGATGATACATTGTCGGGGAGTCCTGTAGTGACAGAATCAGCGGAGGAAGAAATCGTCCAACAACAAGCTGAAGAACAGCCTGTTGAAAAAATGATCGAACCGCTCTATAAGTTAAATGCTGTCTGGGCGTTCGAGCCCATAGGTGATGCTAATTCCAAAGCTGTGCTGTTAACGATTGATGACGCGCCTGATAAATACGCACTGGAGATGGCGAAGACATTGAAGGAACTCGATGCACCCGCTATTTTCTTTGTTAACGGGCATTTCATTGATACGGAAGAAGAACAAGCTGGATTAAAAGAAATTTATGATTTAGGCTTTCCAATTGGCAATCATACGAAAACACATGCCAATCTTAAACAAATTTCAGAGCAGGAGCAACAAGAGGAAATCCAAATGGTCAGTGATACCGTTGAACAGGTAACGGGAGAACGGCCGAAGTTTTTCCGTGCGCCATATGGCGTTAATAGTGATTTTAGTAGAGCGTTTGTCGAAGAAGATGGCATGCTGCTGATGAACTGGACGTACGGGTATGACTGGGAGAAGCAGTATATGGATGCCGCTGCCCTGGCGGATATAATGGTCAATACAGAGTTGCTTCGGGATGGCGCGAATCTCCTCATGCATGACCGCGAGTGGACTGCGGCTGCATTGAAGGATATTGTTGAAGGACTGCGGGCAAAGGGCTATGATTTGATTGACCCAGCAACGATTAAAGGTGTCGAAGAGTAAAGGCGGAGGTGTTTGGATAGATGGAATGGCGAACGAGAGTGACGGAGCTACTTGGTGTTCAGTACCCTATCATTCAAGGGGGATTGGCTTACCTGGCATATGCGGAACTAGCAACTGCGGTGTCAGAGGCGGGTGGACTGGGTCAGATTACGGCGATGAGTTTAGAGTCACCGGATGCATTGCGGACTGAAATTCGCAAGGTGCAGGCAATGACAAATAAGCCGTTTGGTGTGAACTTTGCGATCGGGCAGCATGGTCGTCCGTATGCTCATATGGTGGAGGCTGCGCTTGAAGAGGGTGTCAAAGTAATGTCTGTGACAGGCGGTAATCCGGCGCCATTTTTTGATCAACTTGCCAATACAGACGTAAAGACACTTGTACTTGTCGCTGCAAAGCGTCAAGCGCAGAAGGCAGAAGAATTAGGTGCAGACGCTGTTATGGTCGTTGGACAGGAAGGTGGCGGGCATCTAGGGCGTGATGATATTGGTACGATGGTACTTGTGCCGCAAGTGGTCGATTCGGTTTCAATACCGGTCATTGCTTCAGGGGGAATTGGAGATGGTCGTGGCTGGATGGCAGCGCATGCACTTGGTGCGGAGGGGATTGAGATGGGAACACGCTTCATCGCGACGAAAGAGTGTGTACACGCGTCACAGGCCTATAAGGAGGCGCTATTAGCAAGTGGTGAGATGGATACGACAGTCATTAAGCGGACGCTTGGTGCTCCTGCACGTGTGTTGACGGGTGCTTGGACAGAAAAAATACTGGGGATGGAAGCACAGCAAGCCAATTATGAAGCGTTAAAAGATTTTATTAGCGGGGAAGCGAATCGACGTTTTATACATGACGGGGATGTCGAGAATGGTTTTGGATGGGCAGGGCAGGTGACTGGATTGATTGACGATGTTCCATCTGTGGCAGAATTATTTGGACGGATGGTAAAAGAAGCGGAGACGATTCGGTCCCGCTGGAATTTTGGGAAATGAAAGGAGGAAGTAGAGATGGATTACAATTATCCGATTAGGCATGATTGGTCAACTGCGGAAATGATTACAGTTGTGGCATTTTATGAGGCAGTGGAAAAAGCGTATGAATCAGGTATTTCGAAAGAACAGCTGATGGAAGCTTATCGTGGATTCAAAAAAGTAGTCCCTGCTATGGCGGAAGAAAAGACGTTAGACAAGGAGTTTGAAGAAGCGAGTGGTTATGTTAGTTACCGTGTCGTGAAGGCGGCTAAAGAGGCGGCAGATGGAGAAATGATAAGAGGAGTGCAGCGCTAAGCTGCACTCCTCTTATTTTCTACCAATAATAATGTCATAGACAGGAAGAAGACAATCGAAAGTTTCTTCTGCGAATGCCATAAACTCATCTGTCGACATACTTGCCGCTTCTTCGCGTGATAAATGACGTCCAACGAGGAATTCAGCTTTCTTGACTGTCTGTAGTCGATCTAGTAGTGCTATAACGCCTTCTGAACCTGTAGCATCAATGCTAACGGCGTCAGGCTTCATGTGATCACCCGATACAATATAGCTCGCTGGTAATGTAGTGAGGCTGTCTAGTTGCTCACTGAGGCGTTCGGCAATCCCTTTTTTGTCAGGATTTTCGTAAATGACTGCTACAATAATAAAAAGATGTGTGCCCCACAAGCCGATTTGAAAGTGAGGTAATGCTTTGTAACCGCGTTTTGCAGGTGCAAATGCTACCCAACTGTCTCTTGGTGGATTGACTGTTCTTCTTGCGTGTTTCGCAACATGCGGGAAAAATTCATCTGTACCGTGTGCGGAAAGGCGATCTGCGAAATGTCTGCCAAGTATTGCAAACTTTGGTTGGATTTTATTTTGAAGAGCTTCCATTCTGTTTTCTAGCCCTTCGATTGAAAATACATCAAAATCATCTTTTGCCCAAAAGTATTTATCCAATATCATGCCCTCCAAATCAATTACGCCCCGGCTTAATTGCGTCGGTATTTTGAATTGTGTAAGCACAATTGATTTCTTTCAAAATCCCTGACATCCGCTGGCGGCGCAACTTGAATCGTCAGGGAGCTTAACTTCCCACTGATTCAAGTTACATAATAACGTTTATCTTAACAGAAAACGGGGAACAATATTATATAACAAGGCTTATAACTAAAGCGGAAGTAAAATGTGGCATATTGTAAGTATAACTAACGGAAAATTTGGACTATATTTAGAAAAAGGGGTGTTGATTATGAAACAGGTCGTCCATGTCATTCGAAAAGCAGATGTAGAAAAAGAATATGTGAAGTTACTTAACCTTGAATTGGATTATGAATTGGCTACGTTATTTGATGCTTTAGAAGAAAATGATGCTAAACAGAAAATGAAAAGTAAGCATAGGCTCATGGAGATTCATCATGAGTTGGAGATTCTAAATGGTTTCATGTAATCATCATTATCTGACCCAAAAAGGCGTCCCGTCACATCCTTCGGAAACGAAGAATGTGTAATGGGATGTCTTTTTCGTTATACTGGCACGCCTGTTGATTAACCAAAAAATAACCTAATCAAACACTATGCGCGCTGTGTACAGTTCTTTTTGGTTCGCTGTGGATTGAACGACTTCTATACATTTTTTCGGTAATCGTATGGTGGTCGCTCATCCATTGCTCTCCAAAAACACTTATACACAAAGCGCTACTGCTTTTAGGGAAGAAAGAATAGCTGGCTTTTTACTTGGATAAAAGCCGCCAAAGATACAATTTTGGCGACTGAAGTTTTTACCATGGCCCTTCTCACTGTTATTTTAGGAAGTATCACATCTTGCTAAAAGTAAAGTGAGAGCACCTTATACAAAGTACAAGAGTGTCCGAAATTGCATCTTCGGGCACTTACACTCCCTACAGAAAGTCATCTATTCTTTTCTTTCCAAGCAACTGCATTTTTCACTTGAACGTTGCAGGTACGCGACAGGCAAGTATTCACAATAAGATGACTGAAACAGATGTGTCGTGAATAGCTAGCCGAAAGCGAACTGGAAATGCACCAGTGAAAATGGAGGTTTTCCAGCCTTTACTTACCTGTGAGTTATGCAAGTAAATGGTTCATCAACAGACGTGTTATACTGGATATAAAAGCAATTGATAGTGGGGGGAGATGGTGCCATGAACTTGGGACATATGGATCGGTATGCCAAATCATTAATGAAAGAAGCGGGTCATAAAATACGTATTTCTTTTTTCAAACAAATTGATATTGATTCAAAAGCAGATGCGAATGACTTGGTCACAAATATTGATCGGGAAGTTGAACAGTTTTTCATCAGCAGGATTCAGAGAGACTTTCCAGAGCATAAAATTTTAGGGGAAGAAGGATTTGGTGATGACATTCAGACGTTGGATGGCGTGATTTGGATGCTAGACCCAATTGATGGAACGATGAATTTTGTCCATCAAAAACGCAATTTTGCAATTTCTCTTGGTATATATGTAGATGGAGTCGGCATGCTAGGTTACATATATGACGTAATGAGAGAAGACTTTTATAGTGCGGCAAAAGGGGAGGGAGCTTATTTAAATGATGAGCGGCTACCCCAGTTAGAAATAACGCCGCTGGAGCAAGCTGTTATTGGCATTAGTGCGAGTTGGATAGCTCCGAATCGTTTTGTCGACAACGAAAAAATGATTGAGCTTGTCCAACGTTGTAGAGGAACGAGGTCGTACGGTTCAGCAGCAATTGAATTAGCCTATGTCGCAGCAGGGCGAATCGATGCATATATATCGATGCGGTTATCACCTTGGGATATTGCAGGGGGGATGGTGATTGCACAGGAGGTTGGCGCCGTCACGACGAATATGAAAGGGCAAGCCCCTCATCTGCTTGGACAAGAACCGTTCATCGTTGCAAGGCCCGGGCTGCATCATGATATCCTTACAAATTATATTCGCTTGAAAGAATGAAAAAGAACTATCTAAGTCGTGAAACTTGATAGTCCTTTTTTGTCTAGCTCTGGGCGGCAGATGCTCGGGTCATAAGCGGCCGCCCTCCGCATTTCGTTATTCGTATTTCAGTTAGAGAACGCCTTGCTCGCGCATTCTTTTTTTTGTTTTGAATCCATTGCCCATAATCATGATAAGTGCAAGGATAGCAAGTAGTGCGATGGGGGTACTGCGCATAGCAACTGCGACACCAATTGCACACATGGAGGCAATGGCAGCGATCGAATAAAAGACGAAAATCCATTTGATATTTTTCAAAAAAATCCCTCTATCCGTATAAAATGTTTTTGTATTGTGTCATCATGTGTTATGATAACACAGTTAATCAGCCGAAAAAAGAATAATGGAGTGAAATCATGACTAAAACACGCAATGATTTACGTAACATAGCAATTATCGCACACGTCGACCACGGAAAAACGACGCTTGTCGATCAACTTTTGAAACAATCAGGTATCTTCCGTTCAAACGAACAGGTAGAAGACCGTGCCATGGACTCGAATGAAATTGAACGTGAACGCGGGATCACAATCCTTGCAAAGAATACAGCTATTGAATATAAAGATACAAAAATTAATATTTTGGATACACCAGGTCACGCTGACTTCGGCGGTGAGGTGGAGCGGATTCTGAAAATGGTTGACGGCGTTATTCTTGTTGTCGATTCATATGAAGGCTGTATGCCACAAACGCGTTTTGTTCTTAAAAAAGCGCTTGAAGAAAACATTAAGCCTATCGTTGTCGTTAACAAAATCGACCGTGAATTTGCACGGCCGGAAGAAGTTGTCGATGAAGTTCTAGAGTTGTTCATCGAGCTTGATGCTAATGACGACCAGTTGGACTTCCCTGTTGTCTATGCATCTGGATTTAACGGAACGGCGAGTTTATCTCCAGATCCAGCTTCACAAGAAGATACGCTACGCGACCTTTATGATGCAATCATTGAGCATGTTCCAGCACCAATCGATAACAGTGAAGAGCCTTTACAATTCCAAGTATCACTTCTTGATTATAGTGACTATGTTGGGCGTATCGGTATTGGACGCGTTTTCCGCGGTACGATGAAAGTCGGTCAACAAGTTTCTGTATTGAAACGTGACGGTTCTGTGAAAAACTTCCGTGTGACAAAAATGTCTGGATTCCTTGGTTTGAAACGAGTAGATATTCAAGAAGCTAAAGCAGGTGATTTGATCGCCGTATCTGGTATGGAAAATATCGATGTAGGTGAAACGATTTGTCCTGTTGATCATCCAGAAGCGCTTCCAGAATTATTCATTGACGAGCCAACGCTTCAAATGACATTCCTTGTCAATAACAGTCCATTTGCAGGAAAAGAAGGTAAGTGGGTTACGTCAAGAAAGATCGAAGAGCGTCTTGAGTCACAATTGCAAACAGATGTATCTCTTCGCGTAGATCCAACTGATTCACCAGATGCTTGGACAGTATCAGGACGTGGAGAGCTTCACTTGTCCATCCTCATCGAAAACATGCGCCGTGAAGGATTCGAGCTACAAGTTTCGAAGCCATCTGTTATCGTAAGGGAAATCGATGGTATTCGTTCTGAGCCAGTTGAGCGTGTACAAATCGATATTCCGGAAGAGCACACGGGATCAGTTATCGAATCGATGGGTGAACGTAAAGGCGAAATGATTGATATGGTCAACAATGGTAATGGACAAGTCCGTCTGACATTCAATGTTCCGGCTCGTGGTTTGATTGGTTATTCAACTGAATTCCTGACATTGACAAGAGGGTACGGTATTTTGAATCACACATTCGATTCGTACCAACCAATGGCGCAAGGAAAAGTTGGAGGACGTAGAAATGGTGTTCTCGTCTCTATGGAGAACGGTACGGCTACACCTTACAGTATTATGCAACTAGAAGACCGTGGAACGATGTTTGTTTCTGCTGGAACTGATATCTATGCAGGAATGATTGTCGGTGAAAACACACGCGAAAGCGATTTGACAATCAACTTAACGAAGGCTAAACAAGCGACAAACGTTCGTTCAGCAACGAAAGACCAAACAGTAACAACGAAAAAACCACGTCTTATGTCACTTGAAGAAGCGTTACAATACTTGGATGATGATGAGTATTGCGAAATAACGCCGTTATCCATCAGATTACGTAAAAAAATTCTTGATAAGAACGAGCGCGAGCGCGTTCAGAAAAAGAAATAATATAATTATTCAGAAGGGGAACATTCCTTCTGAATAAATTTATAACTTCCAGTGTATTTGAAGAAGTGCATTATAGAAGGGACTGTGTTGAATGAGTGTTGGGGAAACAGAACTCGTAATGGGACGGATGTCAGGTATTGCAAGAATCATTTATGAAGTGATGCCTTCTTACACGGCAGCTGGTTACGTACTTTTAGCCCTCGTCTTCCTCATGTCGGCAATTGTTTATAAACTTGGATTCGCTAAAAAACTACCGATTTTACAAAATATATTGATATATATATTTTTGTTTATCGGCTGTCTAGTATTGACGTTTCTTGCGTTTTTCCTGCCAATCGTAGAAGGGCTTATCGTGGCGGCCCTTATTTTAATCATCTACCGAGTCCGCAGAATGAATGAATATAAAAAAGAAGACTCAGTTGCTTAATCGCAGCTAAGTCTTCTTTTTCTATCAATTACACCTTGGTGTCATGAATTTATGACATCCGCCGGAGGCTCTAAATCAAATTAGAAGTTTTTTTCTATAGAGTGCGAGCTACGTCGGAAAACAAAATTTCCTGTTGCAATACGAGCAACTGTTTTATCAGCAATTCGTTCGTTACATTGTTCACACATATACGTATGAATAGGACGGTTCCTCAGTGTTTTAGCAAGAGGTGCATCGTCTGGGAGTTGTCCAATTTCATCGCAAATGACACACTTAACACGCATTGGAAGTCCTCCTTTAGTCGATTCTAATTGTGGTGACATCACGAATTGGTGTATCGTTAGTTGAACCGTCTTTCAAAAGAACATGAATTAGTCCATCATCGATAAGTGGTTTGCCATCTTCACTAAATTTGAAGATGAATTCTTCTGCCTGTTCAATTGGAAATGAATGGACAGTGCCATCTGCTAGTTCAAAAGAAATAGTTGTAGCATCAGCAGCAGGTTCAGCAGTTTTTAAAAAATGGCTGAAGAGAATTCCATAAGTGCCCGTTACTACTTTTGTTTTTTCAAATGTCTTTTCGGTTTTTAAAGTGGGTGGAAATGTAGCACCCTCCATTATTTCTCGTGACCAATGTGCGCCCATTTCTTTCTTATATTGTTCAAGTTCGTCTTTTTCAATATGATTTTCGGTGAAGTATGTTTTTAAATCAATCCGGCGATCATCAAAAATCCAAACGCCTGGATCGAGTGTAATGGCATACCGTACATTACCTTTAATCGGAATTATTGCTTCCAAGTTCATATCCTCCTACCTTTATCTGAGTTCAGATAAATAACCTTTTCCCTTTAGTATAACGCTTTAATGTCCTTTGGAAAAGTATTTCTCACTTACTATGAGACATAAAAGGGGAAACACTTGCATTTTCTCGTTTCAAAAGATACAATTTATTCATAATAACATTAAGAAATAAAAGGTTGATGGGGGCGTCCTCATGGAGATAGACATACAAGAAACCTATCAGGAAAAGGCTTTGAAGCAACTTCAAGCTGATGCTGATAAGATTGCACAACTTATCAAAGTCCAAATGGATCATTTGACGATGCCGCAGTGTCCACTATACGAAGAAGTGTTGGATACACAAATGTATGGCTTGGCTCGTGAAATTGATTTTGCAGTAAAGCTAGGTCTGATTGATCGTCAAGGTGGGAATGAGATTCTTTCTCTGCTTGAGAAGGAAATGACAGTCTTGCACGAACTATATACTAGAAAATAAGCCGAAAACTCAAACTGACATAATGGTTTGAGTTTTTTGTTTAAAAATGAGGTTCTATGAATGAATACTTATGCTAAACGAATTTTAAAAAACTTTGACTTTCCGCTATTCATCACCTATTTAGTGTTGTGTTTGTTTGGACTTGTGATGATCTATAGTGCGAGTATGGGAACTTCTGTGAATAGATACGAAGCAGAGGCGGATAATTTTTTTAAAAAGCAGATTTTGAATATATCTATCGCTTTGCCGGCATTTTTTGTGACAGCATTTTTTCCATATAAAAATTATAAACGGAAAAACTTGATGATTTTTGCTGTATTGAGCATGTTCGCGCTATTATTTGCGGTTCACTTTGTCGGCTCGGGAAGTCATGTTGGTGTGAACAGCTGGCTCTCAACACCAATCGGTAAACTTCAGCCATCGGAAGTAGCTAAAATTGTAATTATTGTCTACTTCTCTAGTGTTTTTGCAAAAAAGTATGAGGCTGGTACGATTGATAACATTAACCAATCCATTGCACCGCCTATAGGTATACTCATTGTAGCGGTCGGGTCGATTATGCTAGAAACCGATATTGGTGCATCACTCATTATTGTTATGGTTGCACTATCCGTACTGCTAGCTAGTGGTATTAAAAAGCGAACTTTTTTCAAGCTAAGTGGTATCATTTCGATTGGTATGCTGTTTGCGGGTTTGATTTTATATTTTAAGTGGAAAGATATTATGACCCCTGGTAGATTAGGGCGTATTTTGTCCTTTGTGAACCCGTTCGATTATGCGCAAGGGTCTGGTTACCAAATAGCGAATGGCTATATTGCAATCGGTACGGGTGGACTCAAAGGTCTTGGACTAGGGAACTCCATTCAAAAGATGGGTTATTTACCTGAACCGCATACGGACGTTATTATGGCGGTTATTTCTGAAGAATTAGGATTAGTTGGAGCGTTCATTGTCATTGGGGGACTGGGCTTCATCGTAATGCGGGCTTTATCGATTGCACTCCGAGCGCAAGACCCACAAGCGAGAATGCTAGCAGCGGGAATTGGCAGTCTCATAGGAATTCAAACATTCGTGAATTTGGGCGGTCTGACGGGGTTGATACCGCTTACAGGGGTAACCTTACCGTTTATTAGCTATGGCGGAACTTCAATTATTCTGTTATCTTTAGCTTTAGGAATATTAATGAACGTATCAATGTTCGTTAAATATGAAAAAACAATTAGAAAAGGAAGTGCCTTGTGATGGAGAAAATTAAGAAAATCCTAGTTGCCAATCGCGGAGAAATTGCTATCCGTATTTTCCGTGCTTGTACCGAGTTGAATATACCCACAGTAGGGATTTATTCAACAGAAGACAGTGGGTCATTCCATCGATACAAGGCAGATGAGTCTTATCTTGTGGGGAAAGGGAAAAAGCCGATAGATGCGTACCTCGATATTGAAGGGATAATCGCACTAGCTAAAGACTCCGGCGCCAATGCGATACACCCTGGTTATGGGTTTCTTGCAGAGAATGTTGATTTTGCAAGACGTTTAGAAGAAGAAGGGATTATTTTCATCGGCCCTACTTCTAAGCATCTCGACATGTTTGGAGATAAAGTAAAGGCAAGAGATCAAGCTATCAAAGCAGGAATACCTGTTATCCCTGGTACGGACGGTCCAGTAGCATCTGTCGAAGAGGTTGCGGCCTTTGGGGATACGAATGGTTATCCAATCATTATCAAAGCATCTCTTGGTGGTGGCGGACGTGGTATGCGAATCGTCAATGCTGCCGATGAAGTAGTGGAAGCCTATGAACGTGCTAGATCAGAGGCGAAGTCAGCATTTGGGTCTGACGAAGTATATGTTGAGAAATATGTATTCCAGCCAAAACATATCGAAGTGCAAATACTTGGCGATACATACGGCAATGTCGTCCATCTGTACGAACGAGACTGTTCGATTCAACGCCGTCATCAGAAAGTCGTGGAAATAGCACCTTCCATTTCACTTGAAGATGGCTTGCGGGAACAGATTTGCGATGCTGCTGTAAAATTAGCTAAAAATGTAGGGTATATCAATGCAGGAACTATGGAATTCCTCGTAGCTGACGGCCGCTTTTATTTCATCGAAGTAAATCCTCGTATTCAAGTGGAGCATACGATTACAGAAATGGTAACGGGTATTGATATTGTTCATTCACAAATTCATATTGCGGATGGAAAAAATCTACATGAAGGTGAAGCAAGTATCCCTGTACAAGATAAGATTCCGTTATTCGGATATGCTATCCAATCTCGTGTGACAACAGAGGATCCTTTAAACGACTTTATGCCTGATACGGGTAAGTTGATGGTTTATCGTTCTGGTGGAGGGTTTGGTGTTCGTCTAGACGCTGGGAATGGATTCCAAGGCGCTGTCATTACTCCTTACTATGATTCATTGTTAGTGAAAGTGTCTACATGGGGCATGACTTTCCGAGAAGCTGCCTCTAAAATGGACAGAAACTTACAAGAATTCAGAATCCGGGGAATTAAGACGAATATCCCATTCCTTGAAAATGTCGTGAAGCATAATAACTTCTTGACAGGGAATTATAATACGAGTTTTATTGATTCAACACCTGAATTATTCCTATTCCCGAACCGCAAAGACCGCGGAACGAAAATGTTGAATTATATTGGTAATGTAACTATTAATGGATTCCCAGGGCTTGAGAAACAATCGAAACCAGTGTTCCATCCTGTCAGAAAACCAGTTGTGGACCTCCTAACGGCACCAGCGCCGGGGACGAAGCAAATCTTGGATGAGCGCGGAGCAGAAGGACTAGTTAAGTGGATTAAAGAGCAAGATGATGTCCTGTTGACAGATACAACATTCCGAGATGCACACCAGTCCTTACTGGCAACACGTGTACGAACTTCCGATATCACAGCCATTGCATCTGAAACAGCAAGACTAATGCCAGACCTGTTTTCTTATGAAATGTGGGGCGGCGCAACATTCGACGTATCCTATAGATTCTTGAAGGAAAGCCCATGGGATCGGTTATTGAAATTACGTGAACAAATTCCGAATGTGCTATTCCAAATGCTGTTCCGTGGTGCAAATGCGGTCGGCTATACGAATTACCCTGATAATGTCATTCGTGAGTTTGTCAAAAAGTCGGCTGAAGCCGGAATTGACGTGTTCCGAATTTTCGACAGCTTGAACTGGATTAAAGGTATGGAAGTCGCCATTGATGCGACACGTGATGCAGGAAAAGTTGCGGAGGCAGCAATTTGTTACGCAGGGGATATTTTAGATGATTCACGTGCGAAATATACAGTTAATTATTATAAAGAGATGGCGAAAGAGTTAGAGGCAGCTGGCGCTCATATTCTAGCGATTAAAGATATGGCTGGTCTGTTGAAGCCTGAAGCTGCTTACCGACTTATTTCTGAACTGAAAGCTACGGTTGACTTACCAATCCATCTACATTCGCATGATACGAGCGGTAATGGTATTTACATGTATGCTAAAGCAATTGAGGCGGGTGTGGACATCGTTGACACAGCGCTTGGGGCAATGGCAGGCCTAACTTCACAACCTTCAGCAGGCTCCCTGCATTACGCGCTACAAGGCGGTAAGCGCAATGTGCGTGGTAATGTAAAGTCGCTTGAAGATTTATCTTACTACTGGGAAGATGTACGGAAGTACTACCAGCCATTTGAAAGTGGCATGATGAGTCCGCATTCGGAAATTTATGTCCATGAAATGCCAGGTGGTCAGTACTCTAACTTACAGCAGCAAGCGAAGGCGGTAGGACTAGGCGAGCGTTGGGAAGAAGTGAAGGACATGTATTCCCGCGTTAACCTACTATTTGGAGATGTTGTGAAAGTAACACCTTCATCCAAAGTAGTTGGCGATATGGCCTTGTTTATGGTTCAGAATGATTTGGATGAAGAGTCAGCTCTTGTTCGTGGTAAAACAATTGACTTCCCAGAATCAGTTATTGAATTTTTCGAAGGCTATATTGGTCAACCTTATGGCGGATTCCCAGAAGAACTTCAAAAAGTCATCTTGAAAGAGCGTGAAGCGATTACTGTCCGTCCTGGCGAATTGCTAGAGGATGTCGATTTCAAGAAATTACGAGATGAATTGAATGAAAAATTAGGACGCCCGGTGACAAGTCATGAAGTCCTTTCTTATGCGCTTTATCCGAAGGTGTTCGATGAATATTCTCAGATGAATAATCAATTTGGTGACATTTCTGTTATTGATACGCCTGAATTCCTTTATGGAATGCGTCTCGGGGAAGAAATTGAAGTGGAGATTGAAAAAGGTAAAACGTTAATCGTGAAGCTAGTATCAATCGGTGAACCGCAATCGGATGCAACGAGGGTTCTATATTTTGAGATGAACGGTCAACCACGTGAAGTGATTATTGAAGACATGAGTGTCGAATCTGTTACGATTCGGAAACAGAAGGCAGATGTAACAAATGACGCGCATATCGCCGCGACAATGCCAGGGACTGTTTTGAAAGTGGCTGTTTCCAAAGGAGCAAAAGTGAAGAAGGGTGAACATCTACTCATCACAGAAGCTATGAAAATGGAAACAACGATTCAAGCACCATACGATGGAATAGTCAAAGATATTTATGTATCAGCAGGCGAGTCAATTGCAACGGGCGATTTGCTCATTGAATTAGAACATTGATGGATAACAAAAAGCACTTGGGGTAGATTCCAAGTGCTTTTTGTTTATGAAGATAGAGAAGTAGGGTAGACAGTAAGAAAAGGACTGCTTCTGACAAGAAGGCAGCCCAGTAATTATTATTTATGTGATTTACCTCTTGAAACGAGTAGTATCATGTAAGTTAGCAAACCAAATAATAATGTGATAAATAGTGAATGAAGTAAAGCAATATAAAGATTAAGTTTTGTTAGAACGACTAGCATACCTGTTGCAGCCTGGGTTGCTACAAGGATGAATGCGATGATCCAACCCCAATAGATGACACGCTGCTCTTTATAATTGCGGATAGCGTGGATCATAATAACGGCTAACCAGATAACGATCAATGCTGCTGCTGCACGATGACCCATCTGTACCCATTCATACATGTTTCTTGGCAGTTCAAAGCCGCTATTCCGACAAAGTGGCCAGTCCAAGCAAACTAGCCCAGATTCAGTATGGCGGACAAGTGCGCCCGTATAAACAACGATGTAGGAATAAACAGAAACACCAATTGTATGCCATTTCAATTTGTTACCTATGCGTAATTTATCCGCATCAAACTTTTGATCTACCTCAAAGATAAGAAGTGTTAATAATAGGACTGAGGCAAAAGAAATAAGTGAAATACCAAAGTGGAGTGCAAGGATGAAATCACCTTGTCCCCATAATACTTGGGCAGCTCCAATTAAAGCTTGTAAAACGAGAAAGAACACGGCCATGGAGGCTAAAAATTTAGTTTCACGAACATGTCCCATTGCCTTCCAAGACCAGATAGCCAAGATGACGATAAATATACCGACGGCCCCAGTGACGAGTCGATGTGAAAACTCAATGAGCACTTCGGCGGTAATTTCATCGGGAATCAGCTGTCCATTACAACCGGGCCAATGTCTCCCGCAGCCCATACCGCTATCAGTCTTAGTAACAAGGGCTCCACCTAGAAGAATTAATAACATACCAATTGTTGAAGCAACTGCAAACCATTTTAAATACTTGTTATATCGCAAAAATAAGACACCTTCTTTATAATTGTTGACCATCGTGTAAAAGGTCCCCGCTTTTTTGATGATAACGAAAAGAACACGGAAAAACAATGACAAGTAGTTAAAAATAGGTCAGTAGTCACTCTTTTCACAAATTGTTCATAAAAAAGACGTTTTTACTTCACAAAAGGTATGTAGAAATGATTTACTATTAGATAGGGCAATACATTACATAAGTAAATATTTTACGTCAGCAGGAAGTAATTTTGTTTTAGTATAGAAATATTACCTAAGTTTCGATATAGTTAAGCATAATGATCTTCGCCGACATTTTTGAAAGGAGGGGAAGTATGTCGAACAATCGAACAATTTCTGCACCTACTGAACCGACTATTGGAACGACATCAGTACTGAAGGATTTTTTAGCACTCATTAAAATCGGGATTGTCAATTCCAATATGATTACGACATTTACCGGTTTATTTTTGGCCTTTCAATTCACGGGTAGAAACTTTCTTCACAATATAGATTTACTCGTATTTGCGCTTGGGGGATCGGGATTGATTATTGCCGGTTCTGCCGCACTTAACAACTTGATTGACCGTGATATTGATCCAATCATGTCCAGAACAAAGTCTAGACCAACAGTTACTGGACGATTTAAGGCATCCGCTGTGTGGACACTTGCATTCACATTTATCGTTGTAGGTGAAATTTTGTTGTTTGCTGCATCGCCAGCAGCTGCTCTATGGGGGCTTGCAGGCATCTTTAGTTATGTTGTACTCTATTCGATGTGGTCGAAGCGGAGATACGTAAGTAACACCATTGTGGGGAGTATTTCAGGGGCAATCCCTCCTTTAATAGGATGGGCTGCTGTAGAACCATCATTGAGTATAGGTGCATGGGCGTTATTCCTAATTATGTTCATCTGGCAACCACCACATTTTTATGCACTTGCGATGCGGAGGACGGAAGAATACCGTGCGGTTAACATACCGATGCTACCTGTAGTGAAAGGCTTTGCAAGAACAAAGAAATCCATGCTGGCATGGGTGATATTTTTATTGCCATTACCGTTTCTTCTTACGGAGCTCGGGATTGGCTTTCTCGCGCTTGCAACCGCATTAAATCTGGGATGGCTTTATTTGGCGGTTAGAGGTTTCAAAGCGAAGGACGATTTGAAGTGGGCGTCTGTTATGTTTGTTTATTCGCTAAATTACATGACAATCCTATTTGTCGCGATGATTATTTTCTCCATATTCATCTAACTACCCGGAATTCTTTCTTTTGACAGGAATTCATATAGAGAGGTTAGCAGTCCTCAAAAATAGAAAAATATTTTTTGGAAAGAGAGGTATCATTAAGCTATGATGAAAGGACTCAAAAAGTGGCGTCTCTTTTCTCTATTGGCAGCTCTTACAGTGTTCCTGGCAGGGTGTGGTCAAGAAGAGCTATCTACGCTTCTTCCGGCTGGTCAGGTCGGACAGGATCAATTTAATTTACTGATGTTAACGGTAATAATCATGTCATTGGTAATCCTTGTAGTAGTACTCATCTACGTTATTGCAATTGTCCGTTTCAGACGATCAAAGCAAGGTGAAAAACATATTCCTGAACAAGTAGAGGGAAGCCATACATTGGAATTGGTTTGGACAATTATTCCGATTATTCTTGTCATAATTCTCGCAGTTCCAACCGTTTATTACGCATATAAATTTGGAGATGTGGCGGCAATGGAGGCTGTTGATGAGGACGGTAATGCAGAAAACCTAGTCGTCGATGTAACAGCGAAACTTTACTGGTGGGAGTTTGAATACCCAAGTTTAGGAATCGTTACTGCTCAAGAGCTAGTCGTACCAATGGACGAGAAAGTATACTTTAACCTACTTGCGGCAGATGTAAAACACTCGTTCTGGATTCCAGCAGTTGGAGGAAAGATGGATAATAACGTTGAGAACGTTAATAAGTTTTACCTCGTATTTGAAAAAGAGTCGAAAAACCTAAAAGATGGTGTGTTCTATGGTAAATGTGCGGAGCTTTGCGGCCCATCACATGCACTAATGGACTTTAAAGTGAAAACTTTACCACGTGCTGAATTCAATCAGTGGGTAACGGCTATGCAGGCGACAGATGATCGTGTTGCAGATACAGCTACTACACAGGGCGAAGAGCTATTCCAACAAAGCTGTATTGGATGTCACGCAACTTCTGCTGTCGGTGAAACTGGCGCAATTGGACCAAACTTAGCATCGTTTGGTGACCGTAATCGCGTCGCTGGCTTCATGGACCATAATAAAGAAGAATTAGTAAACTGGATTTCTGATACTCAGAAATATAAACCAGGTAATACGATGCCATCATTTGGGCAGCAATTTTCCGATCAAGAACTTGACGCTCTTGCGGAGTATTTGATGGGACTTACAGTTGAAAAATAATTTCTAAATGTCGTTAACATGATTTTGAAGGGGAGGTAAACAAATTGAGTTCAGTTGCTCAAAAGAAAGGCTTTGGCGCAACGCTGTGGGACTGGATGACGACGGTTGACCATAAGAAGATTGGTATCCTTTATCTCCTTGGTGGAGGATTCTTCTTCGTAGTCGGGGGTATTGAAGCCCTAATCATTCGTATCCAGCTTCTAGAGCCTAATAATGATTTCATCAGTGCAGGGCTTTTCAATCAGGTCATTACCATGCACGGAACAACGATGATATTCCTGGCAGCCATGCCAATATTAATTGGTTTTATGAACGTTGTCATGCCGCTCCAAATTGGAGCACGTGACGTAGCATTCCCATTCCTTAACTCATTAGGTTTTTGGATGTTCTTCTTCGGTGGAGTGTTCTTGAACGTTTCTTGGTTCTTCGGGCAGGTTCCTGATGCAGGTTGGACATCTTACGCTTCACTGTCTCTCGCATCTGAAGGACATGGCGTTGACTTCTATGCCATTGGTTTACAAATAGCCGGTGGTGGTACGTTAATTGGGGGGATTAACTTCCTCGTAACAATCATTAACATGCGTGCTCCAGGGATGACATACATGCGTATGCCACTCTTTACATGGACTACGTTTGTTGCATCAGCAATGATTTTATTTGCATTCCCACCACTTACGGTTGGACTATTCTTCCTAACATTCGATAGAATGTTTGGCGGTAACTTCTTTGACCATACGATGGGTGGTAATACAATTATTTGGGAGCATATCTTCTGGATATTTGGTCACCCTGAAGTATATATCTTAATTTTACCAGCTTTCGGTATTTTCTCGGAGATTTTCTCAATCTTCTCTAGAAAACGTCTATTTGGTTATTCGGCAATGGTATTTGCCACTGTTTTAATTGGTTTCCTTGGATTCATGGTTTGGGCTCACCATATGTTTACAGTTGGTCTTGGGCCAACAGCAAACGCAATCTTCTCGGTAGCTACAATGACCATTGCCATCCCTACAGGTGTGAAAATCTTTAACTGGTTGCTCACCATATGGGGGGGGAATATCAAGGTTACAACGCCTATGCTATATGCCCTTGGCTTCATCCCATCATTTGTAATGGGTGGAGTAACAGGTGTTATGGCTGGTTCAGCACCTCTTGACTATCAGATACATGATACGTACTTTATCGTAGCTCACTTCCACTACGTAATTGTTGGTGGGGTTGTTCTTGGGATTCTAGCTGCTGTTCATCTATGGTGGCCAAAAATGTTTGGAACAATGTTGAGTGATAAACTAGGTAAAATCGAGTTTTGGTTCTTCTTCATTGGGTTCCATATGACATTCCTCATTCAGCACTGGTTAGGATTCTGGGGAATGCCACGTCGTGTTTGGACATATATGGACGGTCAAGGCTGGAACTCAGCTAACGCGATCAGTTCTCTAGGTGCGCTATTCATGGCAATCGGTGTAATTACACTTGTTGTGAATATTATTATTACAACGAAGAAAAATGTGCGTGTTGGTAATGACCCATGGGAAGATGGACGTACGCTTGAGTGGGCGATTTCTTCACCACCGCCGTTCTATAACTTTGCTCAAACTCCATTGGTGCGTGGACTTGATACGTACTGGATTGAGAAAATGGAAGGCAATAAGTCGGGAATTACTGCGGCTGAGCCTGTTGCAGACATCCATATGCCACATGGTTCGATTATTCCATTCTTCATGAGCTTAGGACTATTCATTGCTGGATTTGGTGCAATGTTCCGTACTGAATATTCATGGGGGCTTGCAGTTCTTATCATTGGTTTAGTTTGGACATTCATCGCAATGTCACTTCGTTCTGTGAAGGATGATTTAGGTTACCATGTTAAGAAAGAAGATATTTTGAAGGATCTAAAACGTAAAGGGGGTCAAAACTAATGGATTTAAACAAAAAATTCACCCCTGAGACGTGGCCAGACCATCCAGAAAAAGCAACGTTAGAGGCGAAAAATAAGTTTGTTGGTTTCTGGCTCTTCCTTGGTGGAGAGACAATTCTATTCGCTACACTTTTCGGAACCTATCTTGCACTGAAAAATAAAGGACCAAGCGGCTTTGAGTTTTCGACGCAAGAACTTTTTGAATTACCACTTGTATTGGTCATGACGATGCTTCTTCTTACATCTTCATTGACGAGTGTTTACGCGATGTATCATTTAAAGAACTATGATTTCAAGAAGATGCAACTTTGGCTTGCCATTACTGCACTACTTGGACTTGGTTTTCTAATGCTTGAAGTGTATGAGTTTGTGCATTATATTGGTCTTGGCTTTACTTATGATAATAGTGCATTCAGTTCTGCGTTCTATACGCTTGTCGGGACGCATGGTTTCCACGTAGCTATCGGGCTTGTGTGGATTACGCTACTAATTTTCCGTAACGCGAAACGCGGATTGAACTTGTATAATGCGCCTAAGTATTATACTTTCTCGCTGTACTGGCACTTTATCGACGTTGTTTGGGTATTCATCTTCACTGTAGTCTATTTGATGGGAGTGATAGGTTAATATGGCGGACATTACAGTTTACAAAAAGTCACCAGCTGAATTTGAGTTAGGGCGCAAGCGTGCGAAAAATGCGATGCGTAATCAGATTATGATGTTTGCGCTCATGATTTTCATGACACTTATCTCATTTGCGATGGTTACAGCTTATCAATCTGAAGTTGCAGGGTTCTCGCAGTACTTTGTAATCCCAACGCTTCTATTATTTGCTGTCGTTCAAATTGCTTTACAATTATTTTACTTCATGCACATGAATGAAAAAGGACATGGTATTCCTCAAATGTTTATGTTTACAGGCGCGTTACTAGCATTTGTATTCGTTTTAACATTTGTCTCAATTGTATGGTGGTAATGAAACTTGAATCAGGGGGAGTTCAAACTCCCTGCTGATTCAAGTTTAGCCTCCGGCGGATGTCAGGGATTTTGAAAGGAGTTAATTGTGAATCGAACAGCAAAGGGTTCGATTTGCCGTATTTCTGCGTTTTTTGCAGAAATTAAGGCACTTAGATAAGCACAATTCAAAATCCCGACACAATTACGCCGTGGCGTAGTTGATTGATTGCAAAAGCCTGTGAAGATTTTATCTTCTACAGGCTTTTCCTGTTTTAACTTGCTTCAGCAGAAGTCCTCCACTTCTATAAGTGGCGGGATGAATGCCAGAAAAGCATTTCAATCAGAGGGAGTTCAAACTCCCTGCTGAATCAAGTTAAGCCTCCGGCGGATGTTAGGGATTTTGTGGGGAGTTAATTGTGCTGTGCACAATTCAAAATCCCAACTCAATTACGCCGAGGCGCAATTGATCATCCCAAGGCAGAATTCTCCTTCCTCAACGCAAAGCGTAGGTAGGAAATGAATGCTTGCATTTGATACGAATTTATATAGAACATCCGTTTCAACCTGTGGTATGATTGGTTGTAAGAATAATCAGTTAAGGGAGATTGGAGGGATGAATATGATTCGTTGTCTTAAAACATCTTTTCGGGCGAATAAGGAAACGATTGACCGATTATTTCAGTGTAATCAAGTTTCTGGGGAAGTATGGAATCGCTGTTTGGAACTTGCGAAAGAACATCATCTAAAAACGGGAAAATGGATCACGAAAAGTGAATTACAAAAAAGTACAAAAGGGATCTATCCGATTCATTCCCAATCAGTACAAGCTGTTTGCCATAAATATTTATTTGCCCGAGATTCGGCAAATAAAGCCAGAAAAGCAGGTCATGCAACTAAATATCCCTATAAACAGAAGAAACACTTCAATACAAAATGGGCGAATAATGGTTTCAAGGTGTTTGGGAACGGTAAAATCGAATTATCGATGGGCATTTTTGAGGGTAAAAGGCAGGCTCCTCTTGTTGTTTGGACAAAAGAAATCCGAGTAGGTCAAATTAAAGAAATTGAATTGATTTTCGACCGTCAACTCATGCTATCGATTGCTTATGAAAACGGCCAAACAGCCAAAGAACATGCCTTTGAAAATCGTGCAGCTATCGATGTCGGCGAAGTACACACCATTGCGGCAGTGGCTGAGAATGGAGAAAATATCATCCTGACTGGTCGTAAAATTCGCTCGATTCATCGACTGCGCAATAAAAAACTTGCTGAACTACAACGGAAAATGAGCAAGTGTACAAAAGGTTCTAAGCAGTGGAAAAAGTATAACCAAGCAAAAAAATATGTGCTTTCCAAAAGTGAAAGACAGCTCCAAGATGGGCTTCATAAAACGACAAAACAATTTGTTGAGTGGTGCGTTGAAAATGAAGTGAAAGAAGTGGCATTTGGCGATGTAGACGGAGTGCAACGGAATACCTCTCGTCGAAAAAAGAAAAAGGTTCGGCGTCGAACGACGAACCAAAAACTATCGAATTGGTCTTTCGGTAAAGTATACACCTATTTGACGTACAAACTAGAAGTAGAAGGCATGACAATTGAGAAACATGATGAAAGTTATACGACACAACAATGTCCTTGTTGTGCGAAGAGACGTAAAGTGTCTTCGAGATTGTACAAATGCCCATGCGGTTACTCCAACCATCGTGACATTCATGGTGCAGCCAACTTCTTTGCTAAAACATTTTATGGGGAAATCAGAGAACTGGATTTCAGTTTGAAGCATACAAAGTATCTACGGATTGCCTAATGGCAAGAAGTAGTAGATGGTCAGTTCCGACCCTGCTTATCGTCAGATAAGTTGTTGCCTACTGTAGTTGTCGAAAGTGATTCCTGTGATTCATCACAAAAGAGAAGTGTCACCCACTTTTCTTATTGGAACGCTGTTGTCAATATTGTAGGAAACCTCCACTTCAAAAACGAATCGTTTTAAGTGGCGGGAGGTTCATGGATCAAATGTCATAGTTCGTACATTGAGTTAAGGTGTTATTCGTTTTATAATAGAACAAGACTTATTTAGAAAGGAGCAACTATAATATGATGCCTCTAAGCATATTTGGATTTCGTGCATTATGGAGTCCATGGTTTTTACTAATAATACTAATCGGCATCGCGTTGTATATATTTCTTGCAACAAAGATGCGTCATCGATTTGAAGGAACTGAATCACTCACACGTAAGCAATTCCTGTTGTTTTTATTGTCAATGGTTTTACTATATGCGGTAAAGGGATCACCTGTCGATTTAATGGGCCATATTTTATTTACAATGCATATGGTGCAAATGGCGTTATTATTACTTCTAGTAGCTCCGTTACTAATTATCGGGATTCCTAACTGGATGTGGAAAAAAGTTTTTGATATAAAAATACTTGCTCGTATTATTGGTGTGCTGACAAAACCAGTTATTAGCCTAATTATATTTATCGGAATGTTTTCGATTTATCATATCCCCATTATTTTGGATAGTGTAAAACTGAGCGCACCATTGCATACTATTTTTACGATTACGTTATTTTTAGCAGCGATGTTGTTTTGGTGGCCCGTTATTAATACGTTAGAGGGACAACCAAAGCTTCATGGACTGAAAAAAATTGGTTATATTATTTTAAGTGCTATTTTTATCACGCCAGCCTGTTCACTGATTATTTTTGTTGATGTTCCAGTCTATGAAACGTATCAGAGTGGGGAAGCATGGCTGAAAGCAATGGCATTATGTGTGCCTGCTGGTACGCTGGCAGGGTTATCTGGATTGGGAATTTCAGGACCTGAATTGTTTACGAATATGGAGACATTGACGGATCAGCAACTAGGTGGAATTCTTATGAAAGTCATACAAGAAATTGTTTATGTTTTTGTTATCGGTAGTGTTTTTATAAAATGGTATAAGGAAGAACAAGATAACGCAGAAGAAATTACAAAAAAAGCTCTAGTAGATCTAGAGCAGCAAAGATTAGCGTTGCAAGAACACCAATTGTAACTTGAGTCAGAGGGAGTTCAACCTTCCTCTGGTTAAGATGAATTTGTCTGAAAAGGGGAATATAGCGAATGACTGTGCCATTACTGCCTACAATCAGTACATTTTTAATTGTCCTATCGGCTATTTTTGTAGTCATTGGCTGGAATCTTATTCGAAAAAAGAACATTGAAGCACATAAAAAAATGATGTTGGCAGCAGCTGTTTCAGCGATTCTTTTTTTGATTATTTATATGTCAAGAAGCATTTTTGTAGGTAATACGGCATTTGGTGGTCCAGATTATTTGAAGGTGTATTATACGATTTTCCTCGTTTTTCATATCTGTCTTGCGACGACAGGTGCAGTACTTGGAGGAATAACAATTCACGCAGGATTGAAGAATAACTTGGTCAAACACCGGAAAATGGGTCCTACAGCAAGTGTTATTTGGTTGTTTACAGCGATTACGGGTGTTGCTGTCTATTTGTTACTTTATGTTTTTTATGAGAGTGGAGAGACGACATCAGTCTTTAAGGCCATCTTTGGACTGTAAATTGCTCGCTTAAAAGGACATTTAAATTATAAAGCAGTTTGGAGAAGTATCATTGCTTCCCAAGCTGTTTTTTTCTTTAATAAAAAAAAGAGAGGGCACTTTACCCAGATGGATAAGCGCCTTCTCTTTTTGTCTATCACTGATTGTTCTTTTGAAATTGAAGCATAAATTCACTAAGCGCTTTACAAGCTTCCAAAGGAACGGCATTATATGTTGATGCCCGGCATCCGCCAACGGAGCGGTGACCATTTAAACCAACAAAGCCAGCATCTTTTGCCTCTGCCAAAAACTTTTTCTCTAATGTCTCATCAGCTAGACGGAACGTAATGTTCATAAGAGAGCGGCTTTCCAACTGCGCATGACCCTGATAGAAACCATTGCTGTTATCGATAGCATCATAGATTAGTTTCGCCTTTTCCTCATTACGTTGTGCGATGGCTTCTACCCCACCAGATTCTTCAATCCAGCCCAGTACTTCACCAAGCATATAGATCCCGAAAGTAGGAGGAGTATGGTACAGCGAGTTGCTGTCGGCATGTGTCGTGTACTTCAATGTTGTTGGGATGTTGGGATTCCCTTTTTCCAACAAATCTTTACGGATAATGACGACCGTTACACCAGAAGGCCCCAGATTTTTTTGGGCACCTGCGTAAATAAGGCCAAACTTGCTCACATCTACCGGCTTGGACATGATATCACTAGACATATCGGCAATTAACGGGACGTTTCCTGTATCGGGAAGGTCCTTCCACTGGGTACCGTAAATGGTGTTGTTTGTTGTGATGTGAATATAAGCGTCATCATCGTTAAATGTTAGTTCATTCAACTTAGGGATTCGGTTGTGCTTGTCGGCTGCTGTACTAGCAACCTCGTAGGGCTCACCAAATAATTTAGCCTCAGAAAATGCTTTTTCTGCCCAAACGCCCGTCATAATATAGCCCGCTTTTTTTCCAGACTGCAAAAAATTCATAGGAATCATTGAGAATTGATGGCTTGCCCCACCTTGTAGGAACAGGACCTCGTAATTTTCTGGAATTGAATAGAGTTTCTTTAGGCGTTCAATTGCTTGATTATGTACATCTTCATAAGGCTTGCTACGATGGCTCAGCTCCATGATAGACATACCGGTACCACGGAAATTGATCAGTTCCGTTTGCGCTTTTTCCAGAACGGCTAAAGGAAGTGCTGAAGGGCCTGCGTTAAAGTTGTAGACGGATTGAATCGTTTGCGTCAAATTACTCACTCCATATAGTATGAATTTTTAGTTATACAAACGATTATACCTTAAAAAATACATTTAGGTGTACTATTTTTTGAATTGAAGCCGAAAAACAAACGTCCCAACTTCGTTTGCCTTCATTCACACGGACCTAGATTCTAAAATTCATTTTAATAATTCCAGCTTCACGTGCTGTTGTAAATAAGATAATGATAAGTGGGCCGATGAAAAGTCCAAGGAAGCCCATCAGTTTCAATCCAACGAACATAGAAATTAGTGTTGGAAGTGGTGATAACCCAATTTGGGAACCCATTATTTTTGGTTCGACAGTTCTGCCGACGATGAGTAGGATGACAGCTAGAATCGCCAATTTCGTAGCAGTTGCAATATCTCCACTTATGAATAGATACAATGACCAAGGTGCCAGGATAACAATGGACCCGAGTATAGGAATGATATCGATAATCCAAATTACAAGAGACATCATAACTGCATACTTAGGTATGATTAAAAGAAGGCCAACGAATGTGACCGCCAGGATAATAAAGCTCATCAACAGTTGGGCTTTTATGAAACCGAAAATAACGGAGTTGAGGTTTGTAATCATATAGCGAACTTTTTCTGCGGTTGACGTCGTCAAGTGCCTAAATAACATTTTTTTCAGTTCAGGTAATTCGAGCATAAAGAGGAACAAAGCGATAAAAAAAACAGTGAAGCTGATGAGAAAGTTTGGAATTTCAGTCATCAGCACCATAACCTTCTCATAACTTAGTAAGCTTAGAATGGATTCACGCATCGCTTCAAATATATCTTTGAATTCTTTTCGGATAGGTTTGATGACTTCATCGGGTAATACGGAAGTGTATTGAAACAATTTACTTTGACTATCGATCCATAAACCTGACAATGAATTTAAATAATCAGGTACTGCTTCTATGAACTTTATAATCTTGCCGATTAATTGGGTAACGATGTAATAAAGTGCAAAGGCGGTAACTGTAAGGATAAAAATGAAAATGGAGGTGACAGATATTTTTCGATTCCATTTACATTTTTTTTCTGTGAGTTTAACGAGCGGGTCGATTAGTATTGCAGTAAGAAGTGCAAGAATGAGAGGGATTGAAACAGGAATAATAAAGATGATAATTAAAATCATGAAGACTATGCTTAGTGTGATGATAAAATTACGTTTTGTGAGCCATTTTGTCAAAGGTCATTCCCCCAGAGTATTCACTACAGAAGTTGAATTACGCCAAGGCGTAATTGATCCATGTATAATTCAATTATACCCAACATGTAGATGATTCATTAGTGGGGAGAGGAAAAATTGGTAAGGGATTTGTGGAATAGAAAAAGCCGAAGAACTTTATTAAAAGTCTTTGGCTTCTCATTACTCGATTATTTTTTTAGGTTGTATGGTAGTAGTTCAGCGTGTACAGCTTTTAATGTTGCAACACAGTCTTTAACAAGGCTTGCTGGGAAGTGTTCATCTTCACCATATTCTACGCCATGTGGATAATAATGCTTACCGATAACTGGTTTTTTAAGAATCATATCTGCATGACGTGAATCAACGTCGCCATCAATTGTGTAAGTAAAGACGCGCAAATAATATGTACCTTCTTTGATGACATATTTCTTATCGAATGTTGCTCTTTCATAGTCCCACTGACCTGCACGGATCAGGTTGTGTTTTAGCATAATTTCATCAAGTACTGATAAGTCGACAACCATATTTTCGATGCCTGTATCTTCAATATACATAGTTCATGTCCTCCTTATATATCGTTCAGCCAATTCCCTATACCTATTAATAATAGAACAAATCGTCAGTAGTTGCAATGACAACATTGTGTCATTGTCTAACTTGTGAATTCGTATAATGAATAAGACAAATCTCAACATTTTTCTCTACTTGACGAAGTATAATGAAAGAAGGAATTATGTTTAAGGATGGCATAGAAGTGAATAGATTAAACTACTTATTTTTGAAGGCGGTGCGAAAAATGAAAGTACTTTGGAAAATAGCACTCCTCTTAGTCATTGTTTTAGTGCTTTTTTATAGTATGAATGATCGGGTGAAGGAAAATAAACCGCTCGAATCACCGGTGAAGCATGGAACAGCCATACCTGTACCAGGAACAGGGGAAGGCTTGGCAACAGTACAAGCAGCAAGACCCGAAGTGGGCTTATCCTTATTTGTTGGACAATCGGTGGATAAGCTAGTGGATGAAATGGGTAAACCGACTAGAATTGAGCCATCTGATTATGGCTATGATTGGTGGATTTATGCGACAGATTTACAATTCATGGCGGGGATAGTAGACGGGCAAGTAAATCAAATTTACACAGCAGAAGTAGCTTCCAATGTAGCTCCTTTTACAATAGGGCAGAATGTGCAAGATATTTATCGTTCTACAATTGTGGAGACGGAAGTAGCTGCGCAGGTAGATGACAGTATTTATACGTTTACATTGAATGGGGACGACGTGAAAACCCGGTTGTTGATTGAATATGAGGGGGTCTATGCACAGTTGTACATCGATGCTGTTGATGAAGTATTGGAAGCTGTACGTTTTATCGATCCGATTACGCTTGTTCTTCATCAGCCATATGATATGGCTTATATGGGGGAAATCGTTAGTCCGCATCGTCCTTCATCAACGATTCAAATGGAAGTGGACCGGGCAATGGAACGACAAATTTTTGAGCTAACGAATGTCTATCGAAAGAAACATGACGTGAACGAATTGTTCGGTAATTATTATTTGGGTGAGGTAGCCCATAAACATAGTGAAGATATGGCGAAGGAAAATTACTTTTCGCATGAATCACCGGACGCTGGCAATCTTGCCAATCGGTTAAAAGAAGCGGAAATTGAACATCGTAAAGCAGGAGAGAATATTGCGTCCAATTATGTAGATGCGATAGAAGCTGTCCATGGGTGGCTCAATTCGCCTTCACACCGTGATGTCTTGCTTGATAAGAATTTCACGCATCTTGGTACAGGTGCGTATAGCAAGTATTATACCCAAATTTTTGTGCGTATGACGATAGAAGAAAAAAGGCAGCGCTAATTGTCAGGGCTGCCTAAGGAAGAATCCACGTTCCGGACTCTAAACTAGCGATACCTCTTATATACAGGGGTGTCGCTGTTTTTATAGCATGAAGTGCTGCACGCTTTTGAATAATAGGTCTGTCGCAGTCAAGCAGCACGAGAAACTCATCCATTTTTAACACATCTAGCTTGTGGCAATTCTCGACTTCGCGTGGATCATGTGTCATGACGCCAGGTACGTCTTTAAAGAATTCTACATGTGAGGCATGGAGTGCTCCTGCTAGTGCAATAGCGGTTAAGTCACTGCCCCCTCTTCCTAGTGTCATCACATGACCACCCTCGTCTATTCCTTGAAAACCAGGAATGATGACACAGCGAGTCAGTTCAAGACTTTCAAGAATCGATGTCGTATCGATCTGACGAATGGTGCCATCACCAAAATTCCCAGCAGTCCATATACCGGCATTGACACCGTGAAGGATGGTATTGGTGACGCCTGCGCGTGCTAATTCAGCAGATAATACCGCTGCTGCAATTAGTTCTCCGCAAGACGCTACAAGATCACTTGCTGCCGTAGAGGATGAGAAGGCATCGGTAAGTTGTAGAAGGCTGTCAGTTGAATAGGGATCACCATAGCGCCCAATTGCGGATACAACAACGACAACTTTGTCGAACTCATGTAGCCCTTTTTTTATATGATCAATACAATTCAATCTCATCACTTCATCTTGCATCGCAACCCCACCGAATTTCTGGATAATCATAAAGGCTCCCAACTTTCTTCGTGACGTTCATTGCGCTTTCTTCATACGATAAAGTATGTTCGCTCTCAATATATTCGCTGTCGCAGAAAATGTTCGGGAAGGGGAGAGTGGTGCTGCTATTAACGGAGCTTTTAAAAGACTGGCCTTGCACGGTTAGTGGGGGCGAAATTAGAGCATCTGTCATGGGGATTACCGAAAATTCATTAAGGGTAAAGAAAGGATTTGTCTTTGTCGCAAGGAAGGGCGGGCGGCATGACGGAACGCTTTATATGCAACAAGCGATTGAACGAGGTGCTGTAGCAATTGTGATTGACCGGACAGACTTGGCTGCATTGCCGACAGATATACCTATCGTCATCGTGCCAGATTGTAGATTATTCATAGCACATGCAAGTGCCCAACTTGCCGGTTATCCTGCTAGGCGAATGAAAGTGATTGCAGTGACTGGAACGAATGGTAAAACAACAGTGACCCATTTCATCGGTCAATTATTGAAGTACTTTGGCAATCGTCCAGCTGTTATCGGTACGACAGGTATTTTTATCGATGGGATTAAAATGGATGATGATAGCCCACAAATGACAACGTTACCTGCTGAATACCTTCATCCATTATTGAGGAAATGTGAGGAGGAGGGCGTTACGCATGTTGTGCTAGAAGCCTCCTCACTTGGATTGGCCGCGCATCGTTTAGCTCATTGTGAAATAGATATTGGCATATTGTTGAATATTGGAACGGATCATTATGAAGAGCATGGTGGAAAATTGGCTTATATGCATGCGAAAAAAAGATTAGGCCAAATGGTCGATGCGATGATTGTCAATAAGGAAGATGAACAATGTGTGCAAATGGTTGAGGACTTGACGATTCCTGTAGTTTATTTTGGAATGGATTCGTCTGTAGGTGTTCATGTATTAGATTTGGAAAAGAAGTTTTTAATTCCGGGACGCTATAATTATCTGAACGCACTAGCCGCTATTCATGCACTTGTTCTCCTTGGTTATCAGCTTGATGACATTGTACAATACTGTCATCTGTTGGAACTGCCGGAGGGAAGGTTACAACAGCTTGAGCGGGACGACGTAAGGGTTTATATCGATTATGCACATACACCCGATGCGCTCCAAGCAGTGTTATGTACACTTTCCAATTCCTGTTATGGCAAGTTGATAACGGTTTTTGGCTGCGGCGGGGAGCGTGATAAGGGGAAAAGGGCGGAAATGGGGGAGCTTGCCGTCTTATATTCAGCCAATGTGATTGTGACATCAGACAATCCAAGAAACGAAGATCCCTTGGCAATCATTACAGACATACTGGCGGGTTTCGGAGGTGACTGTTCAGCTGTCGAAGTAATGCTAGATCGGAAATATGCGATTCGCAAGGCGGTTTTCAGTGCAGCGCCAGGAGATATTGTACTCATTGCTGGAAAGGGTCATGAAAAAACGCAACATATGGCTGATGGTCTAGTCCCATTTTCTGATTATGAAGAAGCTAAGCGTGCACTCTTTGAGAAAACCTTTTTAGATTTTAACTGAATTCAGCAGAAGTGCCCCATTTCTATAAGTGGCGGGATAAATGCATAGTCTCCTCCGAATTCAGTAGGGTTCAAAAACAAGCTGAATTAAGTTAAGCCTCCGGCGGATGTCACAGATTTTTAGGGGAGCTTTTCGAGCAAGCTCGAAAAAAATCTGAACGCAATTACGCCAAGGCGCAATTGATTGAAGAAATCAAACATCCTTAGGTGCATGCAGGCTTACTCATCTGGTATGATATACAATGATGGGAGGGGATCATTGTATGATGATGACCGGCGAGTGGATGACCATCATTGAGCAGGCTGAAGGATTGGCTGATATGTTGCTATCTTCAGAAGTGGTAGCAGAGTACCGCAAGGCTTATAATGATGTCTATTCAGATGCTGTGCTAGTTGCAGAAATTCAGGCGTTTGCAGCTATGAAGGAACGATATGAGGAAGTTCAACGGTTCGGAAGATATCATCCGGATTATAATATAGTGATGAAGAGTATTCGCGTCCAAAAACGTGAGCTCGATATGAATGAGCAGGTTGCTGCACTTCGATTGGCTGAGAATGATGTCCAATATCTATTCGATCAAATTGGTTCGATTGTGGCCAAATCGGTTTCAGACACGGTGAAGGTACCAGCCGAAAGTGCATTTTCTACTGGTTCGTCTTGCGGTGACGGTTGTGGCACTGGCGGAGGCTGTTCGTGTTCTGCATAAAATCAATATAAAAAAAGGTTGCATATGCATCGGAAAGTCGATACATATGTAACCTTTTTTTTACTTTATTGTCTAGGCACCTTCCACTTTTCTTATTCACCTATATGCTCTTGAATAATTTCCATTGCTAAAGTCGGTCGATCTGTGATGAAACCGCTCGCACCAATGGATAACAGTTTGACGAATGCATCTTTATCTGTAACATCTTCAAAGTAAACGGGAATATTCAATTGTTTAAGGAACTGGATAAAACCTTCAGTGCCAAGTGGGAATACACCTAGTTTTTCTGAAATACCAAACAAATCGGCACGTGGGCTGTATAGATGCCCCAATTTACTTGTAAAGGCGGCATAGGCTTTTTTTACTTCGCTATCGCCTGCCCCAGTTGCTACGCGGTTTTGGGCGTACAAGTTAAACCGGTCCGTCTGTTCATCATAGGAGCTCGTCACAGCAACACGGTCCTCAGCCCCGAGTTCATCAAGTAGTCTCCAAAGTTTTGAGGGCATCAAACTTCCCTCGTATGTATCTGGAGAGTCTTTTAGGTTTATGGCAATTAACATATGAGGGAAATTTTCTAATAGCTCACGTAGGCTAAGAATGGCTTCGCCTAATCCTCGATAGGGATAGTGACCGGTCTCATCTTCAAACCGATAGCCTGCATCGGCTTTTTTTAGTTCGGCGAGTGTGTAATCGGCAACTCTTCCAGAGAAGTCCGTCGTCCGATCTGTGAATTCATCGTGAAAAATAATAATCTCTTCGTCTTTGGTTAATCGAATATCGACCGCAAATCCATGTACGCCGAGTTCAGCAGATTTTGAAAAAGCGGCTTGTGTATGCTCGGGTGCTTCGGAATGACCACCCCGATGAGCTAGAATGACTGGTTTATTGAAGGCAAGTGCATCTTTACCTTCACGCGGAATCGGTTTTGCGACAACTTTAGAAGCTGCCCATGCAGCAACACTTGCCGCGCCTACTGTAAGGGCCACTTTTGTTTTTCTCCCCATTAAGAATCCTCCTCATTTACATATGCTTTTTTTATTATAAGGCAAAAGAATGATGCTGTCAGCAAGTGTAGCTAGGATGCATGAACTTATTGCCTAGTTTTGCATTCCTATGGTATTGTATGGGATAAGGAAAGAGGGGAAATCTATGGTCGAACGTCAAGGAATTATCGTCTATCTTCAACATTTAAAACAAGCAAAATCATTTCGAAAGTATGGTCATGTACATTATATATCACGTAAAATGAAGTATGTTGTCCTTTATTGCAATAAGGAGGAGATCGATACAGTCATTAGTAAAATAGAACGCCTCCCATCGGTGAAAAAAGTATTGCCATCTTATCGGCCATATGTCAAAACTGAATATGAAAATGCAAAACCAGATAAGGCAAAAGAATATGATTATAAGGCTGGATTATAAGGCTTATCGTAAAGGTGGGAGCAGATGATTGAGACGTAGAATGCCTGTCACGTACTGAAAGAATAGGACCCGTTCAGCGAACTCTGTAGAATGTTTTACTTCGATATAAACAGGTATACTACCGGCCTTTTCAGCAGCTTCTTCAAAGAGCAATCTACGTTTTGATTTAGTCGCATCATTTTGGATAATACCTTCTCTGCAAATGTACACGGGCATGAAGAAACCTTCGTTTGCAGGTTCAAGAGCTACTGCGAGTGATAAGGCATGGCCAGATGGTGTTGGTGCAGCTAGGATGAATGTCCTGTGTAAACGGCTACTATTTGTGTTAATAAGCTCACATAATTCGTAAATATCACCAAAGCCTTCACCTAGCTCTATAAATTGCTGATTTAAAATCATACATAAACACTACCTTTCTAAATTACATCAATTATACCATGCATAGGGGTGTAGAACTTGAAATTTATTGCAAGGACGGTTGTCCTTTTACTCATTGTCAACACGCTTCTTGTTTATATGCATTATAAACAGGCAGGAAATGTTGTCGCCAAGGAATCTAAAATCACAACATACCAGCAGGAAATTGAAGTACTGAACCGCTCAGACGCCTTGTATGTCCAGCATCATTTTACTAACTTGTCGCAAGGGCGTCATGAGATTGTGTGGCCTGAAGCAAGCACGGAGCGTGCATGTTATCCGGCTGATGAAACTTCTTGTGATCGGTTGGACGAAAGTTTGGCAGCCTTTGTGGATGGTGACAATGGCAATCAATCAATTTCGTATAAAATATTGAAAGAAGAGCCCATGAAAAAAACGGTGTTATTTAATGAGCCATTTGCTGAGTTGCATGGCGCTTCAGCAACGTCTACGTTATTCCATATGACCGATGAAACAGGGAATGGTGGGATGTGGGTCAATGGCTTGAAACAAGTGGGTACTAAAGAAATGGAACTTATCGACTATACATTGTTCCGCGGATCAGAAGAGATTCAGGATTTGTATTGGCAACAAAATCGTTTGCCTCTTGTCTATGCGGGAAAAAAGCTTGACGTATATGGAACAACTGGTAATAGTGACCAGTTCGAACCGATTGATGAGGCGCTCCAAGCAATCGATGCCAGTCACTCGACAATTGTTATCGATAGTACGCATCCAGAGGTCACTTCAGAGCGGTTTATTGTTTCAGCAAATGCGGATGTAGATCATGTATCTGATCTATTTCTAACGTCTGCTATGTATGCTCG